>QKED01000044.1 GCA_003252455.1 Gammaproteobacteria bacterium | reverse complement strand
GCATCGAGGCGGAGACCGACGCCGAGGGCCGCATCACCCGCGCCTCCAGCGCCGGGACCATGGTGCGCGGCATCGAGACCATCCTCAAGGGGCGCGACCCGCGCGACGCCTGGGCCTTCGCCCAGCGCATCTGCGGCGTCTGCACCCTGGTCCACGGCATCGCCTCGGTGCGCTCGGTGGAGGATGCCCTCAATTACAAGATCCCGGCCAACGCCCAGATCATCCGTAATCTGATGATCGGTGCGCAGTACATCCACGACCACGTGATGCACTTCTACCACCTCCACGCCCTCGACTGGGTGGACGTGGTCTCGGCGCTCAAGGCCGACCCCAAGGCCACCTCCGAGTTGGCCCAGTCCATCAGCAAATACGCCAAGTCCTCCCCGGGCTACTTCGCCGACGTGCAGAAGAAGATCAAGGGCTTCGTCGAGAGCGGTCAGCTCGGCATCTTCGCCAACGGCTACTGGGGCCACCCGGCCTACAAGCTGCCGCCCGAGGCCAACCTGATGGCCGTGGCCCACTACCTAGAGGCACTCGCCTGGCAGCGTGATGTGGCCAAGCTGCACGCCATCTTTGGTGGTAAGAATCCGCACCCCAACTTCCTCGTCGGTGGCGTGCCCTGCGCGATCAGTGTGCACACCGACCAGGTGGGTATCAGCCCCGACCAGGGGCGGGCCGGGGCCACCTCGGTGAACATGACCGGGCTGCAACAGGTGAAGTCCATCATCGAGCAGATGCGCGACTTCGTCGAGCAGGTCTATATCCCCGACACCCTGGCCATCGCTGGCTTCTACAAGGAGTGGGGCGCCATCGGCGGGGGTGTGGGCAACTTCATGACCTTCGGTGACTTCCCCTCGGTGAAGGGGATGGACGACGCCAGTGGCCTGCTGATCCCCCGGGGTGTCATCCTCAATCGCGACCTCTCCACCATCCACGAGGTCGACCTCAACGACGCCGACCAGATCCAGGAGCAGATCGCCCACTCCTGGTACGACTACTCCACCGGCAAGGAGAGTGGTCTGCACCCCTACGACGGTGAGACCCAACTGCACTACACCGGCCCCAAGCCGCCGTATCAGAACCTCGACGTGGATGACAGCTACTCCTGGCTCAAGTCGCCGCGTTGGAAGGGCAAGCCGATGGAGGTGGGGCCGCTGGCGCGCGTGTTGATGCTCTACGCCAAGGGCCATGCCCAGACCAAGGAGTTGGTCGACATGACCCTGAAGACCCTCGACGTACCGGTCGACGCGCTCTTCTCGACCCTGGGCCGCACCGCCGCGCGCACCCTGGAGACGAAGATCTTCGCCGACGCTATGTTCGGCTGGTACGACGACCTCATCACCAACATCAAGGCCGGTGACCTGCGGACCTTCAATGAGACCCTGTGGGACCCCTCCACCTGGCCGAGCGAGGCAAGAGGCGTGGGCTACATGGAGGCCCCGCGTGGTGCCCTGGGCCACTGGATCGTGATCAAGGACGGGCGCATCGATAACTATCAGGCCGTGGTGCCGAGCACCTGGAATGCCGGTCCGCGTGATGCCGCCGGTCAAGATGGCCCCTACGAGGCGGCCCTCAAGGACACTCTGCTGCACGACCCTAAACAGCCGATCGAGATCCTGCGCACCATCCACTCCTTCGACCCTTGCATCGCCTGTGCGGTGCATGTGGCGGACCCGGAGGGGGAGGAGTTGATCGAGGTCAAAGTCCGGTAAGAATCTTCTTACATACTATTGCTCCGCTTTGGTCAAGTGGGATATAAACGTGACGCAGTCGAAAACATCACAACAAGTTACATTTCTCACCAAAGAGCAGTCGATAGTCGATAAAGGGGGTCGAATGAGGAGGCGCAAGCCAGATATCCTGATGGTTCTGATACTCATGATCGGCATTGGAGCGGTGGCCACTGGCTTCGCTCAGGCGCACATGATGGAGAGCCAGAAGGCGGGTATGATGAAGGTCAGCCAGGTCTATCAGTGGCCCGGACAGTAAGACTGGACAGCCCCCCAATAAAAACCCGCCGTACGGCGGGTTTTTTGCTTTTTGCATAGAGGGGGGGGCTCAGGCCCGCGAGAAGTCGAAGGCCAACACCTCTGCTATCCGCTCCTTCCCCGCGAGCAACATCAACAGGCGGTCCAACCCCACCGCCACCCCGGCACTCTCGGGCATGCCAGCCGTGAGGGCCGCCAAGAGGTGCTCATCCAGTGGGGGGATGTGCATCCCCAGGGCCTGCCGCGTGTCCTGATCGGCGCAAAAGCGCTGACGCTGCTCCTTACTGTCGCACAGCTCATGGAAGCCGTTGCACAGCTCCACACCGCGCCAGTAGAGCTCGAAGCGGGCGGCAAGCGGTGGGTGATCGTCGGTGAGTCGGGCCAACGCGGCCTGAGAGGCGGGGTAGTGGTAGAGAAATTCGGGGTGGGTCTGCCCGAGCTGAGGTTCGATGCAGTGGCTCAGCAGCAAATGCAGCCAGGTGTCGCGTTGCTGCGCCTCCTGTGGCGTGGGGCGATAGTCGATCCCTTCGCGTTCGGCGCAGGCCCTCAAGGCATCGATTGAGGCGCGATGTGGGTCGACCCCGAGGTGGCGTTCGAAGGCCTCGGCGTAGGTGACGCGCCCGATGTGCGGGCAATCACCTGTGAGTCGTTCGGCCATCTCGCCCACCAGTTCGGCCACTTCATCCATTAGTTGCAGGTGATTGAAGCCCGGGCGATACCACTCAAGTAGGGTGAACTCCGGGCCGTGTCGACTGCCTAACTCCCCTTGTCGGAATACTTTGGCCACCTGGTAGATGGGACCACTACCGGCAGCGAGTAGGCGTTTCATGGGAAATTCGGGGGAGGTGTGTAGATAGAGCGTGGGGCCTGTCAGGGCGCCGTCAGGGCGCCATTGGGTGGCAAAGCTCTCGATGTACGGGTCGGGTATGGTAGCGGGGGAGAGCAGGGGGGTCTCGACCTCCAGCACCTGACGGGCGGCGAAGAAGGCCCGGATCCCTTGCAGCATAGCCGCACGCAGGCGCAAGGTGTCGAGGGTGGCGGACGGGCGCCAGTCGGGCGGGGTCGCGGACATCATTAGGCTTCGTTGAGTGGCGGCACAAAGAAAAAGGGCGTCCACTGGACGCCCCTTGCAGCGGATTGGGCCCAATGCCCGGGCCGCTTACTCCTTGGCGCGGGAGACGTACTCGCCGCTGCGGGTATCGACCTTGAGCAGGTCGCCCTCGCTGATGAAGAGCGGGACCTGGACCACGGCGCCGCCCTCCAGATGGGCCGGCTTGGTGCCGCCGGTGGCGGTGTCACCACGGATGCCGGGCTCGGTTTCCTCGACCTTGAGGATCACGTGGTTGGGCGGCGTGACGCTGATGGGCGCCCCGTTCCACAGGGTCAGCAGGCAGGTATCCTGCTCCTTGAGCCACACCTTGTTGTCACCCACGGCCTTGTCGTCGGCAGCGATCTGCTCGAAGGTCTCGGGGTGCATGAAGTGGTAGGCCTCACCGTCGTTGTAGAGGTACTGCATTTCGGTATCCATCACGTCGGCGGCCTCGACGGTGTCGCCGGACTTGAAGGTACGCTCCACCACACGGCCAGTGAGCAGATTGCGGATGCGGACACGGCTGAAGGCCTGGCCTTTACCGGGCTTGACGAACTCGTTTTCCACGATAGTGCAGGGATCATTATCTATCATGATCTTCAGTCCGCGTTTAAAATCGTTGGTGCTGTAACTGGCCATCTCTACCTCAGCGATGTTTGCACGTGCCCGCCGCACTCAGGCGGTGGCGATGAAGGTTTTTGCCCAGGCCTTGGCCGCGGGCGTCGAAAAGATCTCCCTATGATACCGCGAAGCGACGACTGGAAGCACCACTTGGCGAACGCCGAGCGTGATCTCGAACGCCTCTACCGACAACTCGGTCTCCCCCTGGATGCGGACTTGCTATCGGCGGTCGTGGAGCAGTTCCCGGCGCGGGTGCCTAGACGCTGGCTCGATCAGGCGACACTTGCGCCGGAGCTGCTCAGACAGGTGTTGCCTGTGGCCGACGAGCTGGCTCAGGTCGAGGGCTTCTCCATCGATCCACTCGGTGAGCGGGAGGCGGCGCTGCAACCCAATCTCCTCCACAAATACCAGGGTCGTGTCCTGCTGCTCGCCAGCCCTGTCTGTGCCATCCACTGTCGCTACTGCTTTCGTCGCCACTATCCCTACGCCGAGACGGCACCGAGCCGTGAGCGCCTGCGGGCGGCGGTCTCCATCATTGGCGCCGACCCGACGCTCGAAGAGGTGATCTTAAGCGGTGGCGACCCACTCAGCCTCGACGATGCACGCCTGGCCGAGTTGCTCGATGCCTTGGAGGCGATCCCTCACCTCAAGCGGCTACGGATCCACACGCGCCTGCCGGTGGTGATCCCTGAGCGCCTCACCGATGCCTTGACCCAGCGCCTGGCACGCAGCCCGCTGCAGGTGGTGCTGGTGCTCCACATGAACCACGCGGCCGAGAATCCACCAGGGCTCGCCCAGGGATTGGCGCGACTGCGCGCCGCCGGTGTCACCCTGCTCAATCAGGCGGTGCTGCTCAGAGATGTAAACGATAGTGCCAGCCGCTTGATCGACCTGAGTGAATCCCTATTCTTGATGGGTGTTCTCCCCTACTATCTGCACCTTCTCGACCCGGTGAGCGGTACCGCCCACTTCCAGGTCGACGAGGGCGAGGCCCTCGTGCTCCTCGACGAGATGCGCCGGCGACTACCCGGGTATTTGGTGCCGAAATTGGTCAGAGAGGAGGCAGGAGGGGCCTATAAAAGCCCGATTAGCTGAATAAACGAGTCCTGGCACACAGGCGGGCATAAAGAAAAAACGATACAATCCCACCACTTTACGCTTGGGCGTAGTGAGTCAGGGAATGCAGTCCACACGAGGTTTGTAGTGAGCGAAGACCTTCTGATGCAGCTGATCGTCATCGACGACTCATCCAACGAGACCGAGACGGTGATCAACATGTTGCGCAACGCCGGCCACGCCGTGCGTACCACACGTGTCGAAGATGATGAAGACCTGCGCGACGCCATCGAGGCGGGACAGGGCAACATGATCCTCAGCAAATTGGAGATCCCCTACTTCTCCGCCCGCGAGGCGCTGCACGTCGTCGAGATGAGTAAACGTGACGTACCGCTGCTGGTATTGGTCAACGAGTCCAACCCGCCCCGCGAAACCGAACTGCTCAAGGCTGGCGCCAAGGACGTGGTGACCATGGGCCAGCCCCATCGACTCGAACACGCCCTGCTGCGCGAACTCTCCGCCCTCAACGACCGTCTCCATCTCGCCCAGTGCCGTGTGCGCCTCGATGAGGCCAGTGCCCGTGCCCAGAGTCTGGTCAACACCTCTCGCGATGCCATCAGCTACGTCAGCGAGGGCATGCACATCTACGCCAACGAATCTTATCTGCAGATGTTCGGCTATACCGACATGGATGAGATCGAGGGCATGCCGATCATGGACCTCGTCTCGGGCGAGGACGCCGGGAAGTTCAAGGAGTTCTTGCGTCGCTACCAGAAGGGCGATTCGCGCGACAGCAGCCTCGACGTATTGGGTGCCCGCTTCGATGGCAGCAACTTCAAGATCACCATGGAGTTCTCCCCGGCCACCTTCGAGGGCGAACCCTGTACGCAGATCATCATCCGCGACCAGTCCGTGAGCAAGGAGCTGGAGAAGAAGCTCGACGACCTCTCCAAACAGGACCTCCTCACCGGTGCCTACAACCGCCAGTTCTTCCTCGACGCCCTCAACCAGACCATCTCCAAGACCCACCGTAGCGGCTGTCTACTCTATGTAGTCGTGGACGACTACAGGCAGGTGCGCGAGAACGCCGGTATCGCCGGTTCCGATCTGGTCCTGGCCGATGTGGCCGCGCTGCTCAAGAAGCACACCCTAAGTGACGAAGACTTCGTCGCGCGCCTCGAATCGCACATCTTCACCATCATGCTCTACGATGTCGATGGCGTCACTGGTATGGCCGAGGCGGAGAAGATCCTGCGTCAGGTCGAAGACCACATCTTCGACATCGGTGGTCAGACCATCACCACCACCTGCAGTATCGGCGTGGGCATGTTCAACAACACCATTCAAGACCCGCAAGAGGTGCTCTCGCGCTCCGAGCGTGCCTGCAACAAGGCGGTCGAGGCCGGTGGCAACAAGGCGCAGATCTACAACCCCGCCAAGGAGGAGATGCACGAGAAGGAGCAGGAGGCGGTCATCGTCGAGCGTATCAAGAATGCGCTACGTGAAGGGCTCTTCACTCTCAACTACCTGCCCATCGTCAGCCTCCAGGGCGATACCGACGAGAACTACGAGGTTCTGCTCACCTCACTCGAAGCGGACGACGACTTCAAACCCGAGGTTTTCCTCCCGGTGGCCGAACGGCGCGGTCTGATGGTCGCTGTCGACCGCTGGGTGCTGGCCAACGCCGCTAAGCGCCTGGCCCAGGAGCGACAGGCCGGACGGCGTATCAACTTCTACATCAACCTCTCCGCCACGTCGCTCAAAGAACCCAAGACGCTGCCCTGGTTGCGTGACCTGATCAAGGCCACCCGTATACCGGCCAACGCCCTTACCCTTCAGGTCTCTGAGACCGATGCCAACTCCAACCTCAAGGCGATCAAGATCCTCTCCACTGGTCTCAAGCAGCTGCGTATCCGCCTCGCCCTCGACCATTTCGGCGTGCTGCCCAACTACGGCAACCTGCTCAAACACGTGGAGTGCGACATCCTCAAGATCGACGGCAGTCTGGTCAACGATATCGCCAGTAACGAGTCGAGCAACCTGCGCGTGCAAGAGATCGCCGAGACGGCCCGCACCATGAACCGCATCACCATCGCCGAGTCCATCGCCGATGCGCAGACCCTGCCGGTGATCTGGACCATGGGCATCGCCTATATCCAAGGCGAATTTCTCGCCCCGCAACTGGATGACCTCACCTACGACTTCTCCTCCATGGGCTGATGCAGGCTCTGGGGGCATCGCCCATCCACAGAGATGGGGGTGTCGTTACACGCAAAAACGCCAGCGCTAGGCTGGCGTTTTTGCGTGTGGGGCTGGAGGGGCGATTAGGCCACGTTCTCCGGGACCGCCATCGCAGTGACGTTGTAACCAGAGTCTACGTACATGATCTCACCGGTAACACCCGAGGCGAGGTCGGAGCAGAGGAAGGCGGCGGCGTTGCCCACCTCTTCGATGGTCACGTTACGGCGCAGAGGGGAGTTCTTTTCACCGTAGTCGAGCAGCTTGTTGAAGTCACTGATGCCTTTGGCGGCCAGGGTCTTGATCGGTCCGGCAGAGATGGCATTGACGCGGATCTGCTTGGGACCCAGGTCGACGGCGAGGTAGCGGACCGCTGCTTCGAGGCTAGCCTTGGCCAGACCCATGGCGTTGTAGTGGGGCACGGAACGCACGGCACCCAAATAGCTCATGGTGATAAGTGAACTGCCCTCGTGCAGCATCGGCAGCGCTGCCTTGGTCAGGCCGACGAAACTATAGGCGCTGATGTCGTGGGCGATACGGAAGCCCTCGCGGGTGGCGCAGTCGAGGAAGTCACCTTCTAGCTCGCCACGTGGGGCGAAGGCGACCGAGTGGACCACCACATCGACCTTGTCCCACTGCTTAGCCAGTTCGGTGAAGAGGTTGGTCAGCTCATCGTCACTGGCCACATCGCAGGGCAGTACGATATCCGAGCCCAGTTCAGCGGCGAGTTTGGCAACGCGTTCCTTGAGCTTGTCGTTCTGGTAGGTGAAGGCGAGTTCGGCACCCTGTTTGTGCATGGCCTCGGCCACGCCCCAGGCGATGGAGCGATTGCTGGCCACGCCGACGATGAGGGCACGTTTACCTTGCATGAAACCCATCTTGCTCTCCCGTTGTCTCTTTATTGCAGACCCCCGGATGAGGTTAAATAGGGGGTCTTCGTGGTCTTTGCGGGCAGTGCCCAGCAAACCGCAATCATACAACTGACAGGGTGATTAGACTAGTTGCCCCGACACCCCCCATCTAGTGACAAGGATCGGAACATGACCCTTCAGCGTTCCCTGTGCAGGGCCCTGTGCGTCTCGCTTCTGCTGTGGGGCCCCGCCGCGCTCCAGGCGGCCCCGGCGATGGCCCTCGGCTCGACACCTAAATACCCCGCTGACTTCAGCCATTTCGACTACGTCAATGCGGACGCCCCCAAAGGGGGAGAGCTGACCCTCTCATCGGTGGGGAGTTTCGACAGCTTCAACCCCTTCATCCTCAAGGGTATCACCGCCGATGGCATCACCGAGCTGATGTTCGAGACACTGATGGTCAAGAGCATGGATGAGCCCTTCAGCCTCTATGGCCTCATTGCCGACGATGCAGTCCTGGCCGACGATGGCCTCTCCGTCACCTTCCACATCAATCCGGCGGCGCGCTTCTCCGATGGTACGACCATCATGGCAGAGGACGTGAAGTTCTCCTTCGATACCCTCAAGGGCGATGACGCCCACCCTTATTACCGTTTTTACTGGGCCGACATCACCGCTGCCGTGGTGGTCGACCCTGCGCACGTGCGCTTCGAGTTCGCCAAGAAGAACCCCGAGCTGCACATGATCATTGCCGACATGCAGGTCTTTCCGCGTCACTGGCTGGGTGAGAGCAGCCTCGCCGAGATGGGTAAGGAGCCCCCAATCGGCAGTGGCCCCTATCTGATCGAGCGCTTCGATCTGGGTAAGACCATCACCTATAAGCGAAATCCCGACTACTGGGGGGCGTCGCTGCCGGTGCGCCGTGGCATGTACAACTTCGACCGCGTCACCTTCAAGGTCTATCGCGACTCGACCGTCGCGCTGGAGGCGTTCAAGGCCGGGGAGTTCGACTTCATCTCAGTCTACAACTCTAAGCAGTGGGCGAGGGACTACGAAGGCGGTCGATTCGATACGGGGGAGATCGTCAAGACCACCTTTCCGCATGCCAACAATGCCGGGATGCAGGGCTTTGTCTTCAATCTGCGTCGGGCAAAGTTCCAGGATATCCGTGTCCGTCGAGCCTTGAGTTTGGCACTCGATTTCGAGTGGGCCAATGCCAAGCTCTTCTACGACCAGTACACCCGCTGTGATAGCTACTTCAGCAACAGCCCGTTGGCCGCCAGCGGTATCCCCGAGGGGGATGAACTGGCCCTGCTGGAGCCCTACCGTGCGCAGCTCCCGCGCGAACTTTTCACCCAGCCCTGGACCCCTTCCACGACCCTGCCGCCGCACAGCTTGCGCGAGAATCTGCGCGAGGCGCGTCAGCTCCTTACCGAAGCGGGTTACCAGATCAAAGACGGAAAGCTGGTCGATGCCAAGGGCAACCCCTTTACCTTCGAAATCATACTGGTGCAGAAGGCCTTCGAACGTATCGTTGCCCCGTATGCGCGCAATCTCGCCGTGCTCGGTATCGATATCGACTACCGTACCATCGACCCGGCACTCTATAAGGAGCGTACAGACGCCTTCGACTTCGACGTAGTCGTATCGACCTACCCGCAATCCCTCTCCCCAGGGAACGAGCTGCGTAACATGTTCCACTCTCAGGTGGCCAACGAGAAGGGCTCGCGTAACCTCATGGGGTTGCAGGACCCGGTGGTCGATGCCCTGGTCGACAAGGTGATCTACGCCGCGGATCGCCACACTCTGGAGACGGCCGTCCACGCCCTCGACCGCGTTCTGCTCTACGGCGAGTATGTGGTGCCAAACTGGTACATCCCCTATCACCGGGTCGCCTTCTGGAAGGGGTTACAGCACGTCGGGACGCCGCCGCTCTACTATGGGGCGACCGATTGGGCGCTGTCGCAGTGGTGGCGGGAACCCGCCCGACCCTAGGCGTCTAAGAGCCTATGGCTGCCTACATCCTCAAACGTCTGTTGCTCATGGTACCGACCCTGTTCGGCGTCATGCTCATCACCTTCGTCATCACTCAGTTCGTTCCGGGTGGGCCTGTCGAGCAACTGATGAGCCAGATGCAGGGCCAACACGGGGGAGGGGAGGCGAGCAGTGGTGTGGAGGGGCTCTATCGGGGGGCCAAGGGCTTGGACGCGGGGCGACTCGCCGAGCTCCGCGCACTCTATGGCTTCGATAAACCCGCTTGGCAGCGCTTCGTCGAGATGATGGGTAACTACCTTACCTTCGACCTCGGCGACAGCTATTTCCACCATAGCAGTGTCATCGAACTGGTGGTGGACAAGCTACCGGTCTCCATCTCCCTGGGGATGTGGACCTTCTTTATCACCTACCTCACCTGCATCCCACTCGGTATCGCCAAGGCGGTGCGTGATGGCTCGACTTTCGACATCGTCACCAGCACCCTGATCCTGGTCGGCTACGCCATCCCCGGTTTTGTCCTTGGCATCACCCTTCTGGTGCTCTTCGGTGGTGGCAGCTTCTGGGACCTCTTCCCCCTGCGCGGCCTCACCTCCGATGATTGGGCCGAACTCTCACTCTTCGGTAAGCTCACCGACTATCTCTGGCACATGACCCTGCCGGTGGTCGCCTCGGTGGTCGGTAGTTTCGCGGTGATGACCATGCTCACCAAGAACAGCTTTCTTGAGGAGATCCGCAAACAATACGTACTCACGGCACGCGCCAAGGGGCTCAGCGAGGCCCGTGTGCTTTACAAGCACGTCTTTCGTAACGCCATCATCCCCCTGGTGACAAACTTTCCTGCCGCCTTCCTCGGGGCATTCTTTGCCGGTAGCCTGCTCATCGAGACCATCTTCTCCCTCGATGGGTTGGGGCTGCTCTCCTACGAGTCGGTGATCAAGCGTGACTACCCCGTGGTGCTCGGCACCCTCTATCTTTTCACCCTGCTCGGGTTGCTCACCAAGCTGCTCACCGACATCGCGTATGTGCTGGTCGACCCACGCATCCAATTCGACTCACTGGAGCGGTAAGGGGTGTCCGTGAGCGTAACGGTCACACATCGCCCCCGGGGTGCCTGGGCCCGCGCCTGGCACCGCTTTCGTGGCAACAAACGGGGATACTATAGCCTTTGGGTCTTCTCCTTCCTCTTCGGCCTCAGCCTGTTCGCCGAACTCTACTCCAACGATAAGCCGCTGCTTGTGTACTACGAGGGGGCTTACTACACCCCACTCCTATACAGCTACCCTGAGACCACCTTCGGCGGTGACTTCACCACCGAGGCCAACTATCTCGATCCCTATATCCAAGAGCGCTTGAGCAGTGCCGGGAACTGGGCCCTCTACCCCCTGAATCGCTACAGCTACGACAGCATCAACTACTTTTCCGACGCCCCCAACCCGGCACCGCCCTCGGCGCAAAACCTTCTCGGTACCGACGATCGTGGTCGAGATGTACTGGCGCGGCTCATCTATGGCTTTCGTCTCTCGGTGCTCTTCGCCCTCGCCCTGACCGCCATCGGCACCTGTATGGGTATCGTCGCCGGTGCACTCCAGGGCTATTTCGGGGGACGGCTGGACCTCTATGCGCAGCGCCTCATCGAACTCTGGGGCTCCATGCCCGAGCTTTATCTACTGATCATCTTCGCCTCTATGTTCAACCCGAGCATCCTCTTACTGCTCGTACTGCTCAGCCTCTTCGGTTGGATGGGGCTCGCCGACTATGTGCGTGCCGAGTTCCTCAAGGGGCGCAGCCTCGACTATGTGCGTGCCGCGCAGGCACTGGGGTTGAGCGACCGTGCCATCATGTTCCGCCACCTGCTGCCCAACGCCATGACCCCGGTCATCACCTTCCTACCGTTTCGCATCAGTGGTTCGATCCTCGCCCTTACCAGCCTCGACTTCCTCGGCCTGGGAGTCCCCCCCTCGACCCCAAGCCTCGGTGAACTGCTTGCACAAGGGAAGGAGAACATCGATGCCTGGTGGCTCTCCATGACCACCTTTGGCGTACTGGTCGGCACTCTGCTCCTACTGATTTTTATTGGGGAGGCACTGCGTGAAGCCTTCGACACCCGCCGTGGATAAGTCCAACGTGTTGCTTGAGGTTAGTGGACTCAAGGTCACATTTGGTCGTGGTGAGCGCCGAACCGAGGTGGTCCATGGGGTCGACTTCACCCTCCTGCCGGGTGAAAAGCTGGCGCTGGTCGGGGAGTCCGGGTCGGGTAAATCGGTCACGGCACTCTCCATCTTGCGGCTTCATGACCCCGACCAGTGTCACTATGCCGGTTCGATCCGCCTCCTCGGCGAAGAACTCTTGAGCCAGCCAGAGTCCGCGCTGCGGCGTGTGCGTGGTGCCGCCATCTCTATGGTCTTCCAGGAGCCGATGACCTCGTTGAACCCGACGTACACCGTGGGTGATCAGCTTATCGAACCGCTGCTACTGCACAACGGACTCGATAAGGGGGCCGCCCGTGCACGGGCCATCGAGCTGCTCGAACGGGTCGGTATTACCCAGGCCGCTACTCGTCTCGACGCCTATCCTCACACCCTCTCGGGCGGACAGCGTCAGCGCGTGATGATCGCCATGGCCCTGGCCTGCCGACCTAAACTACTCATCGCCGATGAGCCGACCACGGCCCTCGACGTCACCATCCAGCGTCAGATCCTCGCCTTACTCGACGAGTTGCAGCAGGAGTTCGGCCTCGCCGTACTGCTCATCACCCATGACCTAAACCTGGTGCGCGCCTTCGCCGACCGTGTCTGTGTCATGCAGCGTGGGGTGTTGGTGGAGACGGCCCCCGTCGCGCAACTCTTCAGCGCGCCGCAACACCCCTACAGTCGGCACCTCCTGGCCAGTCAACCCGAGCGCCTTATCGACGCCCCACTGGAGGTCGGCGCACCGACACTGCTCAGCTGCCGCGACCTGAAGGTGCACTTCCCGATGCGCAAGGGTCTGCTGCGCAGACCCGTGAATTGGGTGCGTGCGGTCGATGGGGTCGACCTGGAGCTGCGTCGGGGCGAGACACTGGGGCTGGTGGGTGAGTCGGGTTCGGGTAAGAGCACCTTGGGCTTTAGTCTGCTACGTCTGCAGAGCGCACAGGGTGAAATACACTTCGAGGGCGCGAGTCTGCACGACAAGAGCAATCGCCAGATGCGCCCGCTCCGTAGGGCGCTACAACTCGTATTCCAAGACCCCTACTCATCGCTCTCACCGCGCATGACGGTGGAACAGATCATTTCAGAGGGGTTGCAGCTGCACTATCCGGCGCTGAGTCGTGCCGAACGGCGCGCACGCTGTGAGCGTGTCATGCAGGAGGTGGGTCTGGAGGTCGAGATGTTGGAGCGCTACCCACACGAGTTCTCCGGTGGCCAGCGTCAACGCATCGCCATCGCCCGTGTGGTGGTGCTGGAACCCTCACTCATCCTGCTCGACGAGCCCACCAGTGCATTGGATGTCTCGGTGCAGAAGCAGGTGCTGGCCCTGCTTCGCGACCTGCAGCGTCGCCACGGCATGAGTTACCTCTTCATCACCCACGACCTCAAGGTGATCAGCGCCATCGCCCACCGTGTCTTGGTGATGCAGGCGGGCAGGGTGGTGGAGTCGGGCGACACCGAACAGATCTTCACCGACCCGCAACACCCCTATACCCGTACCCTGCTCGAAGCGGCACTGATCTGAGGGGATATGAAAAAAGGGCCTGGGTTCCCCCAGGCCCTCCTGTAGCTCGATGGCTCGGTGGCGGGCGCGTTACTTGGCGTTGGCCACCCACGGGGTCTTGATGCCAGCCTTAGGCCCGTAGGTTTGGGCATAGTCGTTGGCCGCCTGGTGGCTCTCGAAGCCACGCACCTGTAGGCGGTACCAGACCCGCCCCCCCTTCAGCACCTCGACCTGTTCGGCATCGATTCCAACGCCCTTGAGGCGCTGCTGCTCGCTATCGGCACTGCTCTGGGTCGGTACCGAGGCGAAGTTGACGTACCAGGTCCCCCCTTGCGAGGGGGGGGCAGCAGGGGCCGGCTCATTCGTGGCGCTGGGCGCTACTCCTGCGGTGGGTTGTGCCGCTGGTGCGCTGGGCGGGGTCACCACCCTCTCTGGGGTCTCTTGCGCGGGTGCTGGCTCGGTTGAGTCCGACTCAGCGACCGGGGGTGTCTCGCTGGGCGGGGTGTGAGGGGCATCGATCACCAAGGGCGCGCTCTGTACCTGGGAGAGGTCGTCCACCCCGGGGGTCGAGGCGCTGGTCACCGGCGCCGGGGACGCGGCGGCCAGCTCTAGCAGGCGTTGCTTGAGTTGTGCGATCTCTTCACGGTTGATGGTCACCTGTGGATCGACCAGGGTTGTGACCTGACCACCACCACGGTTCACGCGCTGGAGCTGCTCCTGCAGCAGGTCGATACGTCGCCCGACGAGGTTGATCTGATCGCGCAGTGATTCACGCTCTAGACCAATCACCCCCTTGAATTTTGCTTCCATCTCTTCGATCTGGGCGCGGAAGACATCGAGCTGACGCGTAACATCGAACTGGATCATCTCTAGGTTATCGCCCCTCTCCTGACGCGTCGTACGCTCGGCTGTCAGCGTCTCCACATTGGCCTGGAGCGTGGCGATGGTGTCACCCTGCTGCCAGGCGTACCAGCCGGCAGTTGCCGCCGAGAGGATGGCGATCACCGCCGTGGCCACTGCCGCGCGCATCGGGCCACTCCCCGCTGGGGAGGCAGTGGATGAACTCTGCTGCACCCCTGCCATCGGTGGTGTCTGGTCTGATGTCATGGCTGCCGCAGCCGCTGCAGGTATGGCATGAAGAGTGGCGCCACCGCCCGCCTCATCGACCTCTGCGGCACGGGACTCCACCTCATCGTCACCCGCGAGCGCCTGCTGAGTCTCGTGCATGACGGGCTCGACGACCTCCGCCGCTGGGGTGAGCACCGGTGCTGAGGCCTCATGCGCGGCGCCCTCAGCCTGAGCCTCACCCTCGTCAGCCTCGGGAACGTCCTCGGCGATAGGTGCGTGGTTATCGTCGTTGTCGGCGGTGGCGGATACCACGGGGCTTGCGCCGACCACGGCCACCTCAGCGTCCGAGGCGGCGTGGGTCTGTGCCTCTTCGAGGGGGGCCTGGGCATCGGCATGCGTGTCGAGGCCGCCCTCGACCGCACTCAACAGTTCGTCGAGCGGGTCAGGGATGTCGTCTGTGGCCGGAGTTGGCTCTTGCGCCGGGGTGACATCATCAAGCAGGCGTGCAAACGCCTCTTCATCGACCCCCCCGTTACTAGACTGATCGGCCTCAGCGTCGACGAGCATCACGTCGGAGGTATCGTCGTTCGCGACCTCAATCGGGAGATCAGACCCTTGAGCGATCTCTGCGGCTTGGGCCTCCTCCAGCAGGGCCACCAGCGGGTCCGGGATCTCCTCATCCTGTTCCATTTCGAGTGTCTGGATCTCCTCGGTCTGTTCTGCCTCGGCCAGGAGCGCCTGCAGCGGGTCCGGGATCTCCTCGTCAAAGGCAGCGGTCTCTGCAGTCTCTGCCACCGCGTCTGAATCCTCGGCGAAGGTGGATGGCGGCATCGTTGCATCCACCCCCTCCACCGACTGCTCCGGTGCGCTCAGCTCAATGGTCTCAATGGCCTCGATGGGGGGCGACGCGCCGCTGTCCTGCGCCTCGAACATCGCGGTGATCTCCTCGTCACTCGCCCCGGGGTTGGCCATGAGGAGTTGGTTGAGGGCATTGAGTGGGTCTGTGTCGCCCACCTCGGTGCGATGGGTTTGCTCCATCAGCCCCTCAAGTCGGGTGATGGGGTCGGGCTCGACCTCGGATGCGCTGCCATCGAGGGTACCGTACTCGTCGCGGTTAAGTGTCTCTTCAGCGGTCGTAATGTCGAGACCCGATGCCATCTCCTCCTCGCTGAAGAGGCGTATCACATCGTCGGACTCCGTAGAAGCTGCCGCGTAGTGTCCCGACGCTTCGATTGGCTCATCACCCGAGCCTACCGCATCGTCTACATATGGCGAGGCTGAGATGATGATCTCCTCCTCCTCGGCAAGGGGCGCGTCGTTGCCGGCGGCAACGCCGAACGGGTCGATGCCCACCCCGTGGGCGTCGGCTGGGCTGTCATCCCACGCCACGTTCTGGGGGGGGGCGGGGTCCTCGGGTTCGGAGAGCATTGCGGTGAGGGTATCGAGGTCGAACGTCGCCGCGGTATCGTCTTCCTCATCCTGCGCCTTCGCGTACTCCATCTCATTGGTCAACTCGATGGTGAGTTGCGTCTCATCCTCGTCATCGAGGCCGATGTTCGCCTCGTTCTGCACCTCATCGAGAGGGAGAAATTCGCGGCTCAGATCGTCGTTTTCACGTTGCATGGGGAGTTTGGCTTTCAGGTAACGGGCGAGTTTATCGATCGGCATCTCGTCGGATGGGCCGGTGGTGAGCACGCTATCGAGCAGGTCGGCGTCAATCTCCCGGCTACTGCGTACCGGTTCCGACGCCGACTCCTCGGCGTTGAGGTCGGGGCCGAGTTCTTCATTGAGTGACTGATCGAGTGTCCTGAACGCCTCCTGTGCGATGTGGTCGTCCAGGTTGCGCAGCATGCTATCGACCGAGGCACCGAGGCGTATCTCCAGCTCGCTCTTGGGTAGAACCAGCCTCGGCCCCCTATTGCTGCCCTTACCATCGCTCTTTTTGACCATGTCACCCTCTCCTCGACAGACACACCGTGAGCAGTCCCACTGCCCAATGGCAAGATGGGCCCACATGCGCTAGCAATGCAAGTGGACCGTAACCATCATTTACCATTCAGAGTTAAAAAGTCACTTTAGGAGTTGCACGCATCTTTATGACTTAACAGTAAATAAGCCAAAAGTTAGCACCTAAAGAGGGTGGGTGCAATGGGGGCGGTGGGGTGGGATACCCGAGGGCTTTAGATAGAACCAGACTGACGGGTGACGTCGATGTAGAGGGTCAACTGTTGCCCTGGACGCAGGTAGCGCTGACCGTGGAGGCGGTTCCAGTCGCGCAATTGCTCGATAGAGACGCGAAAACGCTGTGAGATGAGTGCCAGCGAGTCGCCTTTGCGTACTTCGTAGGCGATCTTCTGCTGCCGAGCGGACAGGGCCGGTCGGTCGAGGGGGGAGTGCGCAAGGCCGGCAGCCTTGGTGCTAGTCTGCCAGGTCACCAATTCTGTACCGATGCTCAGGGTGTCGCCGGGTGCCATGGCGTTCCAGCGCGCCAACTCACGGGTCCCTACGCCGTGTTGCGCGGCGATGGTGGAGAGGGTGTCGCCCGCACGGACATGGTAGGTGACGCGAGTGTCACCGTGGGCCTTCTCCTGCACCTGTTTGCGCCGCTGTGATTCGCTCATGGCGTAGGCCTCTTCGGCCTGGCGTGGCTGCGGGATGATCAGCTCCTTACCCGCACGGATAAGGTTGTTGCTCAGACGATTGGCGCGCCGCAGGTCGGCGCTGCGTAAGCCATAGCGCTCGGCGATCTCGCCCAGGGTCTCCCCTTGACGGATCGTGTGACTGCGCCAAGTGATGCGCTGCTGGGGGCCGCGCTCGGCCAGGGCGCTCTGGAACGCCTCGGCCTTCTCCACTGGGATGAGCAGACGGTAGGGGCCATCGGGGTCGGTGGCCCAGCGGTTATAACCGGGGTTGTACTGGTAGAGTGACTCTCTGTCGATCCCGGCCAATTCAGCGGCGATATCCAGGTCGATCTGTCCCCCCGTGTCGACCTCGGCCAAGTAGGGGGTGTTGGGTACATCGGGAAGTACGACACCCTCACGCTCAGGGTCGGTGACCATCTGTACGAGGGCAAGGAAGCGCGGGACGTAATGCTTGGTCTCTTGTGGTAAGTCAAGGGACCAGTAATCGGTCGGCTTACCCTCGGCACGGTTACGCCGGATCGCCTTGAGCACATTCCCCTCGCCGGCGTTGTACGCGGCCAGGGTCAGGAGCCAGTCGCCGTCAAACATCTTGTTCAAATAACCGAGATAGGCGAGCGCCCCTTCGGTCGAGGCGACCACGTCACGTCGCCCGTCGTACCACCAATTCTGTTTCATGCCGAAGCGCCGTCCGGTGGCGGGCACGAACTGCCACAGGCCGGAGGCGCGACCGTGTGAGTAGGCATAGGGGCGGTAGGCGCTTTCGATGAAAGGGAGCAGGGCCAACTCGGTAGGCATCCCTCGCGCCTCGATGCGCTCGGTGACCAGGTAGAGGTAGGGGGCGGCGCGCTTGCCGACGCGCTCGATGTGGTCGTCACGCTTGCGATACCAGCGTAGGTGCGGTTCGAGGCGGGCGTGGTCGGAGGGGTCGAGGGCGAAGCCGCGGCGGATGCGCTGCCAGATCTGTTCCGAGTCGGTCGCCAGCTCACTGCTGGGGTGGTCGAACAGCACGGGTTTAGGCGGACCCATCACCTCACTCACTCGATGCCCGATGGGCTGAGCACCTTGGTTGGCGCTCGGCACGACAGCCTGCTGACTGCAGGCGCTGAGGGCCAGCAGCATGGCACTGAGGGTGGCGAGTTTGGGTGACGTTAGCGGTTTGCTCATGGCGCGCGATGATAGAAAACAGTCACTTTTTCCCGCAAGCGAGCGAGTGACAAAGCATGACCAATATCATGTTTTATCACTATTTGACGATTGTTATGTGATGGCGGTCACGGTCAATCCAGGTCATCCTTCCAACGACGCACAGCGGCAAAGACCTCCGCTTCGTTATTCAATGTGCGCTGGTGGTAGGTCTCCGCCGCCACCTGTAGGCGACCGGTGTGGCAACGCAGGAAGGGGTTGGTGGCCTTCTCTTCCCCGAGTCGTTCGGGGACGGTAGCCTCACCCTTGGCACGCTGCTCGTGGGCACGTGCCTGACGTGCCAGGATGGCGTCGTTATCGGGCTCAGCGATACGCGCAAAGCGTAGGTTGTCGAGGGTGTACTCGTGGGCGCAGTAGACCAGTGTCTCATCATCCAGGTCGCGGATGCGTGCCAGTGAGGCAGAGAACTGTTCCGCGCTACCGTCGAAGATACGTCCGCACCCGGCGGTAAAGAGGGTGTCGCCACAGAAGAGTGCGCCACGGGTGAGGTAGCTCAGGTGGTCGGCGGTGTGGCCCGGTGTGGCCCACACCTCTAGCGTATAGGGTAACGGGGCGAGGTTGATCTGCCCCCCCTCACCAACCGGGTGTGTGACGGTGCGGATCCGCCCACCCGGGCCGTAGACCGGAACCGGGTAGCGCTCTACCAATGCCTCGACCCCACCGGTGTGGTCACCGTGGTGGTGGGTGAGGAGGATGGCGATGGGGGTGAGCCCCTGCGCCTCCAGGTAGGCCTGTACGGGCGTGTCGTCGCCCGGGTCGACCACGGCCACCTCAGCGCACTCGCTATCGCCGATTAGCCAGATGTAGTTGTCGTCGAAGGCCTCTACACGATGGACCTTGAGCATGGCGCACCTCGCAACTGGGGAACCGCTGGACTCTACCGTGCGTGGCCCGCCCTGTCATTACCTTGTGATGACGGAGGTCGACCTGACCGGGCAATTCCCTACCTCTTCTGCGCGCGCACAGATAGTCCGTCTGATAGGCAGAGCGGATCGGATGGTGTAGCCTGACGGCCTACCCCCGCACCCCACTCCTATGCGCCGACTTCGAAACGCCTACAGTTGCCCTGACCCACAGGCTGCCCGCGCAGGCCTGCGCACCTGGTTCACCCACGCCGTGGGGCAGGCCCTGATCGAACAGGAACAGGCGCTGCTCGCGCAACTGCTACCAAATCTCTTCGGGTACCACCTGCTGCAGATCGGCGACCCACATGGGTTGCCACTACTCAACGAGAGTCGCATCTCTCGCCGCGTGCTGTTGCAGCTCGATGGTGCGCCCCATCCGTGCCCTCCCGCTGGGGTGATGTGTGTACGCGGCGATGGCCACACACTGCCTTTTGCCAGTGCCAGTATCGACGTCATCGTACTCGCGCATACCTTGGAATATGTGGCCGACCCGCACCAACTGCTGCGTGAGGTGGAGCGCTGCCTCATCCCCGAGGGCAAACTGGTGATACTCGGCTTCAACCCCTTCAGCCTCTTCGGTGGCGCACGCCTGTTGCTCGGCTGGCGCCGTCAGGCCCCCTGGTGCGGCCACTTCTACTCGGTGCTGCGGGTCAAGGATTGGCTCGCCTTGCTCGGGTTTGACACCCTGCGTCTACACGGCTACTTTTTCCGCCCCCCGTGGGGCAAACGGGTCTTCCTCGACCGACTCACACTGCTCGATGCCTGGGGGGGGCGCTGGTTGTCGGTCTTCGGTGGGTGTTTCCTGCTCGTGGCGGTCAAGCGCGTCTCGACCATCACCCCCATCCGACCGCGCTGGCGTGCGCAACGACGCCTCCTGCCCGAGATCGGTCAGCCAACGGTACGTAGCCATGAACGCAACCGACCCTGATGTGGTAGAACTCTTCACCGACGGCGCCTGCCGTGGTAACCCGGGCCCCGGTGGTTGGGGGGCGCTCATGCGCTTTCGGGGGCACGAAAAGGCGCTGTGTGGCGGTGAGCGTGAGACCACCAACAACCGCATGGAGCTGATGGCAGCCATCGTAGCCCTGGAGAGCCTCAATCGCCCCTGTCAGGTACGCCTCACCACCGATTCCAAGTATGTGATGCAGGGGCTCACCGAGTGGCTGCCCAACTGGAAGAAGCGCGGTTGGAAGACGGCCAGCAAGCAATCGGTCAAGAACGCCGACCTGTGGCAACGGCTCGATAGCGCCGCGGCGCCCCATCGCATCCAGTGGCAGTGGGTGAAGGGGCACGCCGGGCATGCGGAGAACGAACGCGCCGATCAACTGGCCAATCGTGGCATCGACAACCTGCTCAGTGGTCGGGAGGGGTGCGTATGAGTCGCCAGATTGTCCTGGATACGGAGACCACGGGCATCGAGGTGAGCGCGGGTAATCGCGTCATCGAGATCGGCTGTGTCGAACTGGTAGGGCGACGCCTCACCGGCAACCACTACCACGTCTACCTCCACCCCGACCGGGAGATCGAGGAGGGGGCGCTGGAGGTGCACGGTATCAGTCTCGACTTCCTTGCCGATAAGCCACGTTTTCGCGAGGTGGCCGAGCGCTTTCTCGATTTCGTGCGTGATGGCGAGCTGATCATCCACAACGCCCCGTTCGATGTCGGCTTCCTCGACAACGAGTTGCGGCTCTGGGCCGAAGAGCAGGGCGTAGCACCGGTCAAGCTGCGCGAGATCTGCAGTGTCACCGACACCCTGGTGATGGCGCGACGCATGCACCCGGGGCAGAAGAACAACCTCGACGCCCTGTGCAAGCGCTACAACGTCAATAACGAGCATCGCGACCTGCACGGGGCGCTGCTCGATGCGGAGATCCTCGCCGACGTCTACCTGGCCATGACCGGTGGACAGATCGACCTGGCCCTCTCGGCGGAGGAGGCGACGAGCCGTACCGGTGAAGTGGGCGAGATCCGTCGTGTCGAGACGAGCCGTCCACCCCTTCGCGTGATTCGCGCCGATGCCGACGAGAACGAGGCACACGCCCAGCGCCTTGTAGCGCTGGACAAGGCCGCCGGTGGGGCGTGCCTCTGGCGCCGTTATGAGTCCGCAAACGAGCCCTGTGAGGGTGGCACGAGTCAGTGAGCGATGGTCCTCACCTCGCCCCGTATCGCTTGAATAACCAGGCCACCAGCAGCGCTATGAGCATCAGCGTGATGGCCGTGAAGAGGTTGTTGAGCCATTCGGGGGCGAGGGTGAGGAGCAGACCCAACCCGAGCATCATTACCCCCGACAGGACTTTGAGCGAGCGTCCCTCGTGCTCCTGCAACTTGCGTGAGCCTAGGCTCCAGGTGAAGAGCAGGACGATCGCCAACAGTGGCAGGATATAGACGAGGTTATAGGCGACCAAGTAGCCCAAATATGCCCCGTCACTGAGCCCATGCAGGGTGAGGATTCGGGTATAGAGCATCGGAAAACCGGCGGTGCAGAGTAGTTCATAGCTGTTCGCCACCAGTGCCAGCACCAGCGTTCCCACCACCAGGCTAGGCAGCGAGTCGGCATTGAGCAGGCCGCGCATGCGTGCAAAAAGCCCCGGCTTGGCCTCTGCGGGGATGGCCAGGGTGGCCGAGCGCTCGGGGCTCAAGGCGTCACGCAGGTTCACCAAGGCGATGAACGTGGCGACCAAGCCGGCCCCCAGGGTCAGTAGACGCACCTCTCCGGCCCACTGAAAGAGCTTGAGCCAGGCCCCCATGAAGAGGAAGTAGACCAGCCCGGAGCAGGTGACGAAGAGCCCGCCGATGAGGAGCATACGCCAGCGACTGCGGGCGTGTACCAACAGGCTAAGAAGAAACAGCAGGACGAAAAAGGCGCAGGGGTTGAAGGCATCGAGTCCCGCGATCACCAGGGTGAGCACCGGCAGGGAGGTGTCGCCCAGTTTGAGTCCCACCTGCTGCTGGAGCTGTGTGTTGATGAGGTCTGTTTGGTCCTGAGCACGCCCTGCGCGACACCCCTCCAGCCCATCCTTGAGCAGACGTCCGACCCCCTCAGGGGTGTCGAAGCCGAAGAGCGCCTGGCCACAGAAGTAGAAGGCCGGTACCGAGTCCGCCTCGACGCCCGCCAAGCGTGCCAGGCGTTGATACTCTGCCCACGCCTCGGGCGTGCTTGGTAACGCCTGGCTATGTAGCACAATCCAGGGTGAGTCCGCAGCGAGCTGCTCGACGAAGGGGTGGGCGGCCTGACAGTGTGGGCAACTGGCACTCCAGAAGAACCACAGTTCGACGCTGTCCGTTGTCGCGGGTTGCTCACCTGCCGCACTGACGTACGTACCGGCGGTGAGTGAACAAAATAGCCACAGGAGCAGCGTGAGAGGTCTGGCCATGGAGGGGCTCCGATTGGGTACCCACCTATTGTAGACCGGCGCGATCCGCGCCTGAAGTCAGCCCTGGCTGATGAGCTTTTTCGGAAAGTCGCAGCGGAAGGTGCTGCCCTTGCCCACCTGGCTCGTCACGTGCAACTGCCCCTCGTGGCGTGTCAGTACGTGTTTGACGATGGCCAGACCAAGACCCGTGCCGCCACTCTCGCGCGACCGGCCCACGTCGATGCGATAGAAGCGTTCGGTGAGGCGCGGGATGTGGTGCGGTGCGATGCCGATACCGCTGTCTTGCACCTCCATGTGCGCCCCCTTGGCGTCGCGGTACCAACGCACCTGAATCCGGCCACCGCGCGGGGTGTAGCGCACCGCGTTAGTCACCAGATTGGCGAAGGCACTGTGCAGCTCACGCTCGGCGCCCCGTAGGGTGAGGCCGGGCTCGGCCTCCAGGGTCAGCGTCTGTTCCTTCTCGCTGCCGAGGAGTTGTGCGGCGTCGCAGATGGTCTGCAAGAGCGTATCGACCCGCACCGGCTCCTGTGGCGGCCGAGTGCGGTCGGTCTCAAGGCGCGAGAGGAGAAGCAGGTCTTCGACCAGGGTGGCCATGCGCTGCGTCTGCTGGTACATGAGGTCGATAGAGCGCTTCCAGGGGGTGAGACCCTCATCCTCCTCGGCCGATTCGCACATAGTCTCCAGAAAGCCGTTGGTGACGGTCAGCGGTGTGCGCAACTCGTGCGAGACGTTGGCGACGAAGTCGCGGCGCATCTGCTCCAGTCGATGTTGGCGGCTCACATCGGTGAGCAACATCATGCGTTGGTCGTTGCTGTACTCGATGATGCGTATGCGCAGCATCTGTGTCGGCTCAAAGGGTGAGGCGAGGTCGATGGAGGTGTCGCTGTCACCCTTGTAGAGAAAGGTGAGAAAGTCCGGACTGCGTAGCAGATTGTCTACCCGCTGGCCGATGTCCTTCCCCTGGCGTAGGCGTAAAAAACCCTCCGCCGCCACGTTGAACCAGAGCATGCGGTGGTTGTGGTCGATGACCACGATGCCGTCGGGGAGCATGGCTCCGGCATCGGTAAAGCGCCCGACGATATCGGTGAGAAGCCGCTTACGCTTGCGGTGGTGAGACTGCTGGCGGTAGATGCGGTGGAACACCTCGCCCCAGATCCCCGAGGATTCGGGCGGGTGGAACGAGCGGCCACGGTCGAGCCACTTGATCAGCATCCCTAGATTGTAGAGGTGCCAGGCGAAGTAGACGACGAAGGCGGCGAGCAGCGCGGTGGTGAAGTGATGGCCATACCAACCGACCCCAGCAGCAAACAGAACAAGGGCGACCACGCGCCGAAGTTCGGCGTACCAGAGAGGGGACAAGGGCTAGACCTGGGTAGAGAATCGGTAACCGGTACCACGCACCGTCTGAATGAAGTTGTCGTAATCGGGGGCGAGGGCCTTGCGCAGACGGCGGATGTGCACATCCACGGTACGCTCTTCTACATAGCTCCCCTGACCCCAGACCATATCAAGGAGTTGGCCGCGCGTATAGACGCGTTCGGGATGGCCCATGAAGAAATGCAGCAGGCGGAACTCGGTCGGGCCCATGTCGAAGTTGACCCCATCGCCACTGACGCGGTGCGTGTTCGGGTCGAGGCGCAGACCCGCATGGTCGAGCACCCCCTCGTCGTCGCCTGGCTGGCTGCGACGCAACAGTGCCTTGATGCGCGCCACGAGTTCACGTGGGGAGAAGGGTTTGGTGATGTAGTCATCCGCCCCGACCTCCAGGCCACGGATGCGGTCATCCTCCTCAGAGCGCGCGGTGAGCATGATGAGTGGGACGTTGCGGGTATAGTCGCTGCGACGCAGGCGTCGCGCATACTCGATACCGCTGACCCCCGGGAGCATCCAATCGAGCAGTATGAGGTCGGGCAGGCGGTCGGCCACCATGCGCTCAGCGGCAGGCACATCCGCCGCTGTATCCACCTCGAAAGCAGCACGTTCGAGGGACATGGATACCATTTCGCGAATGGCCATCTCATCTTCGACTAACAAAATTTTGGCTACAGACATCTTGCATAAATCAATGACAGTGTGAAGACATTGTACGCCAAGATGAGTGACACCTTTATGACATGGCCCGGCCACATAGGGAAAATGCCTACGTGTTCACCGCTTGGTTCGAAGTCGAAGAGTGGTTGAGCCTGGGCCGACGCGATGGACGCTTGCGCACCACGTCATGGACTCTGGTGGCCTGCCGCTCGGGAGTCCCGTCAATCCTTGTCGCGGCTCTGTGAAGGCGCGACGAAGGAGATTGTATCCGGTGAAACCGCACCGCCCGACATGATGAAGGTCATCGCCTCGTCCAGGCTCCAATCGGTGGGGACGAGTTTGGCGGTGGGTACGATCTCCAGGTAACCCGAGGTGGGGTTCGGGGTGGTCGGGACATAGACCGCCGCGAGTTCCTCACCGGTATGCGCATCACGAAAGAGTTTGGTCACCAGACCGACGGTACGCATCTCCGGTGTGGGGAAGGCGATCAGTACAACCCGTTGAGAACCGTCTGGTTTTTGCTGCAAGGCGGCGATGAGCTTCTTGGTCGCACCATAGATGGTCTGTACCAAGGGGATATGCTCGATGACGTTCTCGAAGAGGGCGATGGTGCGATTACCCACCACTTTGGTTGTGAGCCAGCCGAGCAGATAGAGCGCTAACAGGGTCAGCACCACCGCCATGCTGTTCTGAAACCAGGGCTGATAGAGGTAGGCGGCGGTCCCGGGGGCGAAGTCGTCCACAACCCGTGCAATGGCGTGCACCCATGGGGTTCCAAAGCGGGTCAGTTGACGCACGATGAAGTCGAACAGCAACCAAGTAACGGCGAGCGGGATCACCGTCAAGGTCCCGGCGATGAGGTAGCGCTGGGTGTGCGGGAAGAGACGACGGCTCTTGTCGGCCATGGGGATGCCTTAGCTGTGGACGGGTGACGCGGTCACCCTGGGCCTAACCGATGGCGTACTTCTTGATGCGGTAGAGCAGGGTGTCACGGGTGAGACCGAGCAGCCTGGCCGCTTTGGAGCGATTGCCACGGCTCTTGTGCAGGGCCTGATGGATGATCTGCTGTTCCAGCTCCTCCAGTACGATCCCCTCGTCGGGCAGCTGGAAGGGCTTGGCCTCCTGACGCACCTCGCCCGCGCGGACCTCCTGGGGTAACTGCGCCACATCAAGGGTCTGACCGGCGTGGAGGACGACCATGCGTTCACACAGATTGCGTAGCTCACGCAAGTTCCCAGGCCAGGCGTAGGTCTGTAGTGCCTTGCGCGCGGCCTTGGTAAAGGTCGGCGCCATGACGCCGTGGTGTTCGGCCAGTTGCGAGGTGAAGTGGTCGAGCAGGGCAAGGGTATCGCCCATGCGCTGGCGCAGTGGCGGCAGCTCCAGAGGCACTACATTCAGGCGATAATAGAGGTCGGCACGGAAGCGCCCCTGCTGGACCAGGGTGAAGAGGTCGCGATGGGTGGCGGTGATGAGCCGCACGTCTACCTTCTCGACCTGTGTAGAGCCTACCGGCTGCACCTCGCCACTCTCCAAAAAACGCAGTAACTTGGCCTGGAGCGAGGGGCTCAACTCGCCCACCTCGTCCAGGAATAGGGTGCCACCATCGGCGGCTCGAATACGCCCGGAGTGGTGACTCACCGCCCCAGTGAAGGCGCCCTTTACATGGCCGAACAGTTCGCTCTCTGCCAAGCCCTCGGGCAGGGCGGCACAGTTGATGGTACGTAGTGGCCCCCTGGCGCGCTGACTGGCCTGGTGTAGCGCCTGTGCGAGCATCTCCTTACCCGTACCGCTCTCGCCGAGTAGCAGCAGGGTGACATCGGTGTGCGCGACGATCTGCGCGGAGCGCAGTAGCGCCTGGAACTCGGGAGAGGTGCCGATGAGGTGACTAAAGGGATTCATCAGTGGTGCATCCAGGTTGTAGTGGACCAAAGGGCAGACCATGAGGGTAGAGAGTATGCACGAGTAAAGGACCCGCGACCGCGAAGAGGATCAAACTGGCCCCCGCCAGCCGACGCGCCTGCGGTCTACGCGACACGCGAGCGAGCCAACTGCCGCCGAATCCGACACCGACGATGGCAGGGAGTGTCCCCACGCCAAATGCGGCCATGAGCAGGGCACCCTCTGCAGGCCCACCGCTACTCATACTCCAGAGCAGAACGCTGTAGACCATACCACAAGGGAGCCAGCCCCAGAGCATGCCGTAGAGGAGTGCCTGGAGGGGGGTGCGTACCGGCAGCATCCGTCGACCTAGAGGTTCGAGACGCTGCCAGAGCGGCTGCCCGATACGCTCGATCAGCGCGAACTGCGGGAACCAGCCACCGAGATAGAGCCCGATGCCCGCCAGCATCAGCGCCGCGAGGAGTTGCATCACCAGATAGCCCCACTCTGGACTGAGCATCGCGAAGAGCCCGAGCCCGACGCTCCCCAACATGGCACCGGCCAGTGTGTAGCTGAGGATACGACCGAGGTTGTAGGCCAGAATGAAGAGCAGAAGCGGCCCACGTCGACCGCGTAATTCAGGCGCTAGACCGAAGGTGAGAGCCCCCATGATACCGCCGCACATCCCCACACAGTGGAGCAGGCTAAATAACCCGACGAGTGCCGCAGCGACAAGGGGTGCAAAATCGATCACGAATGATGGCCCTCACATGATGTGTGCATATTAGCATGTGCTGGTTGAGGTCGGTACGATTAGGTAGTCGCTGCCAGAACATGGTGCGCACGTGACGGGGTGGGGCCGAGGAGGGTCGATGGGGCGTTATACATGCCTTGTCCTGGGTATGTGCACAGAGTGTTACACCATCACAAGACAAGGTCTGCAAGAGCGGGCGTGCGTTGGCCCAAACAAAAAAGCCGACACTAGGCCGGCTTTCAAGTAACTGATTTTATTGGTGGGCGGTACTGGGATTGAACCAGTGACCCCTGCCGTGTGAAGGCAGTGCTCTCCCGCTGAGCTAACCGCCCGACGTATCGGGAGCGCGCATAATAGGCGTCTACTCGGATTCTGTCAAACCCTGTCACGCATATTTTTCTCTCTGCCACAGAGGTGTGTGCCACCCACTGTCGCTGCATGCCTTGCGCTATAATGCGCCACTTCTCGCGGGAGGGCCTCGGCCTGCCGCTATCTGCTGTAAAACCGTTGGTGAATCACCCCATGACCGTCAAGACCCGTTTCGCCCCTAGCCCGACCGGTTACCTTCACGTTGGTGGCGCGCGTACTGCGCTCTTCTCTTGGCTCTATGCCCGCAGGCACGGTGGTCGCTTTGTGCTGCGTATCGAGGACACCGACCTGGAGCGCTCCACGCCGGAGTCGGTCAATGCGATTCTGGAGGGGATGACCTGGCTGGGCCTGGATTATGACGAGGGCCCGTTCTACCAGACACAGCGCTTCGACCGCTATAAAGAGGTGATCCAGTCGCTGATGGAGCAGGGGCATGCCTACCACTGCTATTGCTCCAAGGAGGAGTTGGAGCAGATGCGTGAGGAGCAGATGGCCAACAAACAGAAGCCGCGCTACGACGGTCGTTGCCGCCATCGCAGTGAGCCGCGCGAGGGGGTCTCGCCCGTGGTGCGCTTCCGCAACCCGGAGGAGGGGAGTGTGGTGATCGAGGATCTCATCCGTGGCCGGGTCGAGATTAAGAACAGTGAGCTGGACGACCTCATCATCGCACGCTCCGACGGCACCCCGACCTACAACCTCACCGTGGTCGTGGACGACATCGAGATGGGCATGACCCACGTGGTACGGGGTGACGATCACCTCAACAATACGCCACGACAGATGAACATCATGCAGGCGATGGGGCATACCCCGCCGCGCTATGGCCACGTACCGATGATCCTCGGGGACGACGGCAAACGCCTCTCCAAGCGCCACGGCGCGGTGGGGGTGATGCAGTACCGTGAGGACGGCTACCTGCCCGAGGCGCTCCTCAACTATCTGGTACGCCTCGGCTGGTCGCATGGGGATCAGGAGATCTTCTCCCTGGAGGAGCTGATCGAACTGTTCGATGTAGTCGATGTGAACAGCTCTGCGTCGGCCTTCAACACCAGCAAGTTGGTGTGGCTCAACCAGCACTACATCAAGAGTGCCACCCCTGAGCACCTGCTACACCACCTCAGTTACCACCTCGGCAAGGTCGGCATCGACCCCACCGAAGGGCCCGATGTCCTGGAGGTGATCAAGGCCTATCAGGAGCGTGCCAAGACCCTGGTCGAGATGGCCGAGAGCATGCGTCTCTTTTATATGGAGTTTGACGCGTACGATGCCGACTCGGTGAAGAAGCACCTGCGGCCTGTGGTGCTGGCGCCCCTGCGTGCGCTACGCGAGCGCTTGGCAGGGCTGGAGGAGTGGAGCGATGCGGCGATTCACGCCGCCATCGAAGGGGTGGCCGAGGCCCATGAGCAGAAGATGGGCAAGGTGGCTCAACCACTGCGCGTGGCCGTCACCGGGGCCGGGGTCTCGCCGCCTATCGACGTTACTGTACGTCTGCTGGGGCGTGACAAGGTGCTCAACCGCCTCGATCGCGCCCTGGCGCTGATCGAACAGCGTGGTGAGGAGTAAAATTTATCACACTGCGCCGAAAATTCATCTTGACAAGGACGCTTTGTGAACTATAATAGGCGCTCCTTTCGGGGCTATAGCTCAGCTGGGAGAGCGCTTGCATGGCATGCAAGAGGTCGTCGGTTCGATCCCGTCTAGCTCCACCAATGTTCGCGTGTCCGATGACCAGCCATCGGTCCACAGGTTTTAAGTCCCCTTCGTCTAGAGGCCTAGGACATCGCCCTTTCACGGCGACGACAGGGGTTCGACTCCCCTAGGGGACGCCAATTTTGGCACTCTATCGGTTGCAAGACCGTGCCAGGAGCGCGCTGACCAGCCAGCGCTAAACTCCTGAAAAAAGCACTTGTTGCCCAGCACGGAAATCGCTAGAATGCGCAGCACCTTACGGGGCTATAGCTCAGCTGGGAGAGCGCTTGCATGGCATGCAAGAGGTCGTCGGTTCGATCCCGTCTAGCTCCACCAAATTCCTAGTTTCGTCCCCTTCGTCTAGAGGCCTAGGACATCGCCCTTTCACGGCGACGACAGGGGTTCGACTCCCCTAGGGGACGCCAAACAAAGGCCCATGCCGCAAGGCATGGGCCTTTTTCTTTGTGTGGTGTCCGTCGTTGTCCTCTCCTATTCGCCTGGCGTAGTCTGTTAGCCACATGCCAACGGAGAGTGCGAAAATGGCGATACGCGGTAAAATGCTCGCCCCCCTGTGCATCGGCCTCACTCTGTGTGGGGTGGTGCAAGAGGTGCAGGCGAGGGTCAAACTGATCACCCAACCGGTGCGTGAACGGGTCGAGCTGCGCCTCGACGGGGGACAGGGCACCTTTGTCGAAGAGGAGCGCTGGGTCCCACTACAGGCAGGGGTCAACAGTGTCGACTTCTCTTGGCACGGCCTCTCCCTGGATCCGGCCTCGCTCATCTTCACCATCGACGGCAGTGGCCCGATCGCACTGCTCTCCACCGACTATCCCCCCAACGAGTCCGCCGTCACCTGGCAGGTCGCCGCCAATGAGGCGGGCACGGCACGGGTACGGATCGGTTATCTGTTGGCGCACGTCACCCCCAGTTACTACTACCGCGCAGTGACCAACCCTGAGGAGACCCGCCTCGACCTTGGCCTGATGCTGGAGGTAGAAAACCTCACCGCTGAGAGCTTCGGGCCACTCACGTTGCACTCATTCTACGGCCCGCCCCTCGACAGCCACCTGGAGCGGGAGGAGAACAAGCGTCTGCTGTTACGGCAGATCCACGATGTGGCCATCGAGCGACGCTATCGTGTCGGCAGTGCCAGCCCCGGTTACCTGGACCAACCCCAGGGCAAGCTCAAGGTGGCACTCGACTTCGTGATGGCCAATCGCCCTGAACAGGGGCTCGGTGGGGTGGCCCTGCCCCAGGGTAAGGTGCGCGTCTATCACGGTGACGCCAAGGGGGGCGAGGCCTTCCTCGGTGAGGCCTTCACACCGCGCCTGGCCGCTGACGCGCCGCTGCGCCTCGACCTGGGTGTTGCGCGCGACCTTGAGGTCGTGCGTCGTGTCGAGCGGCGCGAGCGACGGCGCATCGCCGGGGACCTGTATGCAATCGACCTGACCCTACTCTATGAGATCGAGAACTTCCGCGACAGTGACGCCACCATCGAGCTGCACGAGTCGATGGCACTGTTGCTCAATGAGCTCGGGGTCTACGCCGGGCGTGCACCGGAGTGGCGGTTCGATGCGGATAGCGACCTGCAGCGGGCCCAGCTCGACCCCGAGCTGGGCGATAACGACGAGCCGGTGTTCCTGATCCCGGTGCACGGACGTGGCAAGCAGCAGGTGCGCCTGCGCCTGACCCTGAACAATCTCTGGTAAGGAGGGCATCATGCGCTGGACCCTGCATTATCTTCTCGTGCTCCTCTGGTTGGGGGCCCTGCCGGCCGAAGCCGCGCGTATCGACCTCTCCACCCTCGCTGAACGTGGCGAGGTGCAACTCACCATCTACAACAGCGAGGACCTTACCTTGGTGCGCGAGCGGCGTACCGTCAGCCTGCGAGCCGGGGCCAACCCCCTGCAGTTCGCCTGGAGCGGCACCCTTATCGACCCGACTTCGGTGAGCCTGCACTTGCCCGATGGGGCGGGCCTCAAACTGTTGGAGACCCGCTTCCCACACGATCGCCCCGAGAGCCTCGATTGGTTGGTGGAGGCCGACAAGGCCGGCCCGGTAAGCGTGGAGATCAGCTACTTCACCTCAGGTCTCACTTGGGCGGCCGACTACCAGTTGATCGAGTCGGCTGACAGTGGGTCGCTCGTGCTGACCAACTTCATCCGCATCAGCAACAACTCCGGCGAGGCATTCGACAACGCCCAGGTACGCCTGGTGGTGGGCGAGGTGAACCTGGTACAGCGTGTGGTCGAGCTGGCCCAGCGACGCTGGCAGCGTCCCCCCACCGAGGATGAGGTCCCGGAGCTGCGCTACGAGGCGGCCGCCGAGATGCTCGATATGGCCAGTTACCGCCCCGCCATGGCCCTGCCCGCCGCGCCGATGAAGGCCCGTGCCTCGCGCCCCGTGGAGGTGCTCAAGGAGACCCTGGGCGACTACTTCATCTATACCGTCGAGGGGCGCCAGCGGGTGGAGGAGGGGTACGCGACGCGCATCCGCAACTTCCAGGCCGACAAGGTGGCGGTCAAGCGCGTGCATCGCCTGCGCCAACGTGAGTATGGGCCGCAGCTGACCCTGGTCTATCTGATCGAGAATGGCAAGGCACAGGGCCTTGGCCTGTCACCTCTCCCTGCCGGTGAGGTCCGCCTCTACCGGCGCCAGGCGGACGAGGGTTTGCGCCTCGTCACCACGCAAGGCATCGACCAGGTGGCCATCGACGACGAGTTAGAGCTGGTGGTGGGCCTCGACCCTGACCTGGAGTTGCGACAGCGCACCCTGCGCGCCTGGAGCGACAACCTGTGGCTGGAGTACGTCAAGGGGCGGGTGTTCAAACCGGTGGGGGACCCGAACATCGTCGTCGATCACGACGCCCACGTGGCCGGCTGGGACCAGAACCAACTGCGTGAGCTGCGCCTGGCCAATCATGGTACGCATACGGCGCAGGTCGAACTACGCATGGAGTACGCCGGCGACGCCTACCTCAACAGTGACGCCCCGGCCAAATTGCACGACTACAGCAGTGCCGAGTTGCTCCTGACCCTGGCCCCGGGCGAGGTGCGCCGACTGCACCTGCACGAGCGGCAGGCCCTTGGCTACAACCAGAAGCAAGATCGGCTACTGCTCGGCACCGGTCCACTACCCACCGCGCATTAACGCCGGTTGGCAGGGTAGGGCGATACCGCTATCATGTGCGGTCTTCGCCGCCCGGCGACCCGCATCGGTAACAACTAAAGAGAGAGAACCACCATGTACGGTGAACATCACGATCTGGTCCATGAATTCCCCGAGTACAAGGACAAGATCCACGAGATGAAGATGAACAACCACCACTTCGCCCGTCTCTTCGACGAGTACCACGAGGTGAACAAAGAGGTGGTGCGCATGGAGCAGGCGATCGAGACCGTCGAGGACAGCGTCGCCGAGGAGATGAAGCTCAAGCGCCTGCACCTCAAGGATGAGCTTTACTCGATGCTCAAGGCCTAAGCGCCCCAGTCGGCGGGGCCGGTCCCGGCCCCGCCCCCATTGGTCAGCGATTCTCCACTGGCCAAGCATATTAGAAATTCGTTATATTTCTTCGACGGTCATCTTTTCGTCACCTCCCGCCTACCCTGCCCAGGAGATAACCATGGCTGAGATCCTCTATCGGGATGATAACCACCTCGTCGTGGCCTATACCGACCTGGTTGAACGGGGGGCCGCCAGCCAGCTCGGTGCTGAGGAGGAGCTGGGTATCCAGGCCAATCAGTTTTTGGTGGTCAACAATGGGCGCGCCGCGCTCATCGATCCGGGCGGCAATCTCACCTACAACCGTCTACTGTCGGAGGTGAGTGACCACATCGACGTACGGCGTGAGCTGGCCTATATCATGGCCACGCACCAAGACCCCGACATCATCTCATCCATGAACAAGTGGCTGGTGGCCAGTGATTGTATCGCCCTGGTATCAGAGCTCTATCTGCGCTTCGTACCGCACTTCTGCAACACCGGTTCGACCCGTGGGCGCCTCGATGCCATCCCCGACGAGGGGCTGGCGGTGAGCTTGGGCGGGGGCAAGATCATCGCCCTGCCGGCGCACTTCCTCCACGCCGAGGCCAACTTCAGCTTTTACGACCCCATCTCGAAGATCCTCTTCAGCGGTGACATCGGTGCCTCCATCGGCCACACCGGCAGCTTCTTCGTCGAGGACTTCAAGGCACACACCGAGCACATGGTCGGTTTCCACAAGCGCTATATGACCGCCAATCGCGCCCTGCGCTTCTGGGTCAAGATGGTGCGTGAGTTGGAGATCTCGATGATCGTGCCGCAGCACGGAGGGGCCTTCCGTGGCGAGAACGTGGGTCGCTTCCTCACCTGGTTGGAGGGGCTCCAGGTGGGTGTGGATATCCTCAGCCAGCGAAATTACCTGGTCCCCTGACGTGCCTTCCGAGTAGCGGCGGCGGGTCAGGCTCAGGCCTCCAATGCCCGCTCCGCCGCATCGAGTGCCTCCATCGCCTCCATCCACGCGCCTTCGGCCTCCTCGACCGCCCGGTGCAGTTCGGTCTGCTGCGCCAGCAGTTTCTTCAGTCGCTCCTTCCCGGAGGCCTCATAAAGGCCCGCATCGGCCAGTGCCGCCGCTACCGTGCGCTGCTCCTCCTGGAGCTTGCCGAGCCGCTTCTCCCAGTCGTCCTGCTGCTTGCGTAGAGGTTGTAGTTGCTTGCGCCGCTCGGCCTCCAGACGCTTGCGGTCCTTGCGTGCCGTGGCGCTGTGTTCGGCAGTGGTGGCATCGCCCTTGGGGTTGCTCGACTCACGCCGCTGTTCGGCGCTGCGTTGGGCCAGCCAGCGCCGATAGGCCTCCAGGTCGTCGTCAAAGGGTTGGGCGCGCCCCCCCTCGACCAGCAGAAAATCGTCGCACACGCTGCGCAGCAGGTGGCGGTCGTGGGAGACCACCACCAGCGCCCCCTGATACTCCTGTAGGGCGTTGATCAGCGCCTGGCGCATCTCCAGGTCGAGATGATTGGTGGGCTCGTCGAGCAGGAGCAGGTTGGGTGCCTGGTAGACCAGCAGGGCGAGTACCAGGCGAGCCTTCTCGCCACCCGAGAAGGGGGCGACCGGGGCGAGTGCTTGATCGCCGTGAAAGCCGAAGCCCCCGACGTAGCTGCGCAGCTCGGCGTCGCTCGCCTTGGGGTCGAGGCGCTGCAGGTGCTGCACCGGGCTCTCCTCGGGGCGCAGTTGTTCCAGCTGATGCTGGGCGAAGTAGCCCACTTTCAGTTCACTGGAGCGCTCGGTCTGACCGGCGAGGGCCTCCATCTCACCGGCGAGGAGCTTGATCAGGGTCGATTTGCCCGCCCCGTTGGGACCGAGCAGGCCCAGGCGACTCTCCGGCATGAGGCAGAGGTTGGCCCGCTCCACGATGACCTTATCCCCATAGCCGCAGGCCACCTGGTCGAGATTGAGCAGTGGACGTGGCAGTTTTTGCGGGATGCGAAACGAGAAGTGAAAGGGTGAATCCACATGCGCCTGGGCGATCAGCTCCATGCGCTCCAGCGCCTTGAGGCGGCTCTGGGCCTGCTTGGCCTTGGTCGCCTTGGCACGGAAGCGCTCGACAAAGCTGCGCATGTGCGCCACCTCGCGCTGTTGGCGCTCATAGGCGGACTGCTGTTGTGCGAGCTGTTCGGCCCGCGCCAGCTCGAAGCGGCTGTAGTTACCGGTGTAGAGCTGCAGGCGCCCCTGCTCGATGTGCAATACCTGATCGACCACCTCGTCGAGAAAGTCGCGGTCGTGGGAGATGAGTAGCAGGGTGCCGGGATAGGCGGCGAGCCACTCCTGCAGCCAGATCACCGCGTCCAGGTCGAGGTGGTTGGTCGGCTCGTCGAGCAGCAGCAGGTCGGAGCGACACATGAGGGCCTGTGCGAGGTTGAGACGCATGCGCCAGCCGCCGGAGAAATCGGCCACCTGCGCCTCGATCTGCGAGGGGCGAAAGCCGAGGCCATCGAGCAGGCGTGCGGCGCGACTACGTGCGGTATAACCGCCGATGTTCTCCAACTGGCCGTGCAGGAGTGCCACCCGCTCACCCGCGTTCTCCGCCTCCGCCTGCACCAGGGCGGCCTCCACTTGACGCAGTTCCACGTCGCCATCGAGTACATAGTCGATGGCCGTGCGTGCCAGGGCCGGGGTCTCCTGGGCCACGTGTGCCACGACCAGGGCCGGGGGCATGGAGAATTCACCCTGGTCGGCGCTCAGCTGGCCGCGGATGAGGGCGAACAAGCTCGACTTACCGCAGCCATTGGCCCCGGTGATACCGACCTTGCGGCCTTGATGGATGGTGAGGGAGACCTGCTCGAAGAGCAGACGTGCGCCGCGGCGCAGGGCGAGGGAGCTGAAGTTGAGCATGGCGCGGGAGTTTAGCAGTCGGCCCCATGGGGGCCAATAGCCGCGCGCGGCGTGGCGGGGTTGGGGGTGGCCTGGCGGCCACCCCGGGTAGGCTTACATGTCGACGTCGAGCTCGACGCGACGGTTGGCCTGACGGCCCTCGGCGGTGGCATTGTCGGCGATGGGGTTGGCCGGCCCCATACCGCTGGCGCTCATCTTCGCAGCGTCGACGCCCTTGCTGGCCAGATAGTGCATCACGGCGGTGGCGCGCTTGGCGGAGAGTGCCTTGTTGAGCTTGGCCGCGCCACGGTCGTCGGTGTAGCCAGTGATGCGGATGGCGGTGATCTTCGGGTTGTCCAGCAGGGTCTTGGCCACGCGATCGAGGATGGCACTGGACTCACCGGTCATGGTGGCGCTGCCAGAGGCGAAGGTGACATTCTCCAAGACGAACTTCGCCATCACCTCACAGCCGTCGGCATCGACCTTGGCACCCTTTGTGGTGTTAGGGCACTTATCCTTGTCGTTGGTGACACCGTCCTTGTCCTTATCCATATCGATGACGCAGCCCTTGGCATCGACCTTCTTGCCGGCCGGGGTGCCGGGGCAGCGGTCGGTGGCGTCGGCCACGCCGTCGGCGTCGCTATCGAGGTCGCAGCCCTTGGCGTCGACCTTCACCCCTGCGGCGGTGTCGGGACACTGATCGGCGGCGTCGGCCACGCCATCCTTATCCCCATCGAGGGGGGCGTCACAGCCGGGGATAGCGAGGGACTTGGCGTAACTGCCGTTGTGCCAACACTCGCCAAAGCCACTCATGACGACCTTACCACTGACGTCTTGCGCGTAGCCACGATTGGCATCGTAGGCCTGGGCACTGCCCATGGCCACGACCAGGAGGGAGAGGGCAAAGAGGTGACGCTTGAACATGCTGTAAACCCTTTTCGTTGTGCTCTGTGAGGTAGGGACGAACTGTAAACTCGTTGTGACGAGGTTAGTGGTTTGCGCCGTCCGCTTCAATAAGTACAACTACTTTGCGCCTACAACTCCTCTGAATCGATCCAGCGCGTGATGGTCTGGCACACCTCGTCGAGGGTCGCCTCACGCACCTGCTCGAAGAAGGGACCACCGGGGGCGATGCGCATGATCGGCCCCTCGTCGCAGCGCCCGAGGCAGCCGACCGCCTCGACCTCCACGTCATAACCCTGTTGCGCCAGGCGCGCGAGCAGGGCGTCACACATTCCCGGCCCATTGTTTTCGGCACAACTGGGTTGGTTATCCGAGCGTAGGTGATGGCAGACGAGTAGTTTCATACCTCTCAAGTGGGTACTCCCGTGCACACATCAAGGGGGTAGGGGATCTTTTCTGTTCGGCCGCTGGCTGCACCCCTTGGCGGCGCGCGGGGCTGTCGAGAAGGCCCTCAGCTCGCTGGCCCAGACCGCCAGCATCACCCATAATGCACGCCCCGTCCTGAAGGAGCCCGCCCCATGTGGTTTAAAAATCTACGCCTCTACCGTCTCACCAAGCCCATCGAACTGAGCGACGAGGCCTTCGCCGCCGCCCTGGAGGAGACACGCAGCGCCCCTATCGGCAGCCTGGAGACGGCACGGGTCGGCTGGGTCGCACCCTACGACGGGGAGTCCCACGGCCATCTACTCTACGCCGCCGGCGGCTATCGTCTGCTGCGCCTCAAGCGCGAGGAGAAGATCCTTCCCGGTGGCGTGGTGCGTGAGTTCCTCGACGACAAAGTAGCGCAGATCGAGGAGGAGCAGGGGCGCAAGGTGGGGCGCAAGGAGAAGGCCGAGATGAAGGATCAGGTCATCTTCGAGTTGCTGCCGCGTGCCTTCTCACGCGCCGCCAGTTGCATGGGTTACCTCACCCCGGACGGCTGGTTGGTGATCAATACCACCTCGAACAAGATGGCCGAGGAGTTCATCTCCCTGCTGCGTCAGTGTCTCGGTTCGCTACCGGTGGTGCCGCCGCAGCTCAAGGCCCCGGTGGTGAGTCGCATGACCCAGTGGGTGGCGAGTGATGAGCCACTACCCGAGGGGCTCTATCTGGGCAATGAGTGCGAGTTGCGTGAGCCGGGCGAGGAGGGAGGTGTGGTGCGCTGTCGCCGTCAGGAGCTGACCGCCGACGAGGTGCGCGCCCACCTGGAGGCCGGCAAAGAGGTGGTCAAGCTGGCCATCGATTGGGGCGAACGCGTCTCCGGCCTCATCGACGAGACCCTCTGTGTGCGCCGCCTCGGCTTTGGTGACGACCTGCTGGAGGAGTCCGATCCGATCGACGACGACCTGGCGCGGTTCGATGCCGACTTCGTGCTCATGACCCGCGAGCTCACTGCCTTCGTGGCCTGGCTCTGCGAGCTGTTCGACGGGGAGAACAGCGACGCCTATGGCCTGGGATCACCTACGGCTGCCGGTGGGGGTTGATTCTCCCCACCCACGCGCTTTAGTTTGTAGATACGCGGAGGTCATCGATACGCGCGAAAGGAGAGCCTATGACCGCCTACGTCAAACTCGGAATCGCCTCGCGCACCCTGGGGGTCAAACGGAGCCTGCTGCAGAAGCTGATCCACGACGGCGAACTGCCAAGCTTCGAGGGGCAGGTCGACCTGGACCTGCTCAAGGAGCGCTTCCCGGCCCTGGCCATGGAGCGCAACCGTGCGGTCAGCGAGGTGGAGCACATCCGCGCCAGTGCCTTCGGGCGGCGCGTCAGTGCGGTGGTCACGCCCGACAGCGACGAGCTGGAGAACCGCCTCAAGCGTGCCCAGGTGCGCCTGGAGGTGGAAAAGGGGAATGCCAAGCGCAATCGCGAACTGCTCGACCATCTATTGCACAAGCTGGCCGAGATGCAGGCGAGTGACGACCCCGTGCGGCGCGAGACCGTACGCGAGATCAACCAGTGGCTGGTGCAGGCGATGAGGCAGTGAGATGAGCTTCCACGTCACCCTCTCCCCCAGTGGCCAGACCTTCGCCTGCGAGGCGCACGAGACCCTACTCGAAGCAGCGCTACGCTGCGGCATCAACGTCAACCACCACTGTGCCGCTGGCACCTGCGGTGATTGCCGTGCCAAGTTGCTACAGGGCGAGGTCAAGCGCCACCCCCACGACTACCGCCTCACCGAGGCCGAGAAGCTGCTCGGCATGGTGCTCATGTGCAGCAGCACCCCGCGCAGCGACCTGCGCCTGGAGGCGCTCACGGCCAACTCCCCCGACGATATCCCGCTGCAGCAGATCGACGCCCAGGTACGCAAGCTGACCCGCCTCAGTGACGACTACCTGGCCCTCACGGTACGCACACCGCGCACACGCACACTGCGTTTTCTCGCGGGACAGTCGGCACGCCTCACCTTCGAGGGCTATCCCACGCTCACCCTGCCCATCGCCAGTTGCCCGTGCAACGGTCTGATGCTGGAGTTTCACGTGCGCCGCCAGCGTGGAGAGCCGCTCAACGATCTGATCTTCAATCAGCTCAAACCGGGCACCAAGGTGGGGTTGGAGGGGCCCTGTGGCCGCTTTACGCTGGATGAGGGCTCGCGGCGACCGATGATCATGGTGGCACTGGAGACCGGCTTTGCGCCGATCAAGAGCCTCATCGAGCACGCCATCGCCCTGGAGGTGTCGCAACCGATCCGCCTCTACTGGTACACCCACACCCCGAGCGGCCACTATCAGGCCAATTACTGCCACTCCTGGACCTTGGCGCTCGACGACTTTACCTACTACCCACGCGTGCTCAGCCCGAGCCACGCCCATCGCGGCGGTTCGATCCAGGTGGTGGAGGAGCTACGCCCGGCGTGGCGCGCCCTGGGAGAGGTGGACATCTATCTGGCCGGGGACGACCCGACGGTGGAGGCGGTGGTCGCTGCCGCGCTGGCCGATGGTGTGCCGGGGCATCACCTCATTACCCAGCACGGCTGCGGTATCTAGCCTACTCCTGCTCTGCGCCGCTATCTGCGTGCGCGCTGGCACGCAGGTGGCGTAGGCCATCGAGGGTCTCCGGGTCTATGTCCAGACCCACCTCCAGGCCCGGATTGAGACTCACCGCCACACCGCCACCGAGGCGATCGAGCAGCCAGTGAAATTCGGTGAGTAGCCCCCCCTTGTACTCGGGGAAGTCGCGCAGGAAGTCGCGTGCGCGGTCGGGCGAGGTGAAGGCGATCACCACCTGCAGGCCACTCTCCTCCTCCTCGATCACCAACAGCTCCGCCTTGTCCGAACTCTGCAGGCCACCGATGTTGTATTTGTCGCGCACCGGCAGAAAGATCTGCGCGTCGAGCACCGCCTGCATCAGCGCCATCGGGTCGAGCTGGCCCGCCTCCGCCGCACGGATGTGGTGCTCCAGGGGGTTTTGCGTGGTGTTGATCTCGAAGTCGAACATCGGCGGGCGATACCTCGTGTGTGCGGGTGGCGTATGTGTAAGGCAAGAGGCGGGGATGGTACCGCAGATCGCCCCGTAGGGGGGCCGGGATGGCACGCTGACCGCAGGCGGCCTGCCTACATCTCCTCAGGAGGAGCAGCTGATCAGCAACTGTTTACTCCAGGCCGGTGCGGCCGCGGCATAGGCCTCGGCCCCGGGACGCGCCGTGAAGGGGTCGCTGAGCAGTTCGAAGAGGCGCTCCATCTCCCCCATATGGCCACTCTCGGCCGCGCTGATCGCCTGTTGCGCCAGGTGATTACGCAGGATGTAGAGGGGGTTGACCCGCTCCATCGCCGCCCGGCGCTCGCTGTCGCCCCGCCCCTCCAGGGTCAGACGCTTGCGGTAGGCCCGCAGCCAGGGGTGGAGTGCGGCGAGTGCCTCGGGGGGGGCGAGGTCGATGGGGAGCGGGGCCTTGGCGTCACGGCTCACGTCACCGAGGGCGCGAAACAGGCGGGTGTAGTCCACTTGGTACTCACCCATCCACTCCAGCAGCTCCATGCCCAGGTCGAAGTCGTCCGCCTCGCGCGCCACTAAGCCGAGTTTGGCGTTGAGCCCCTGCTCGTAGTGGTAGTAAAAGCGTGCCTCGAAGGTGCCGAGCACACCGTTGGCCATCTCCGCCGCACACGCCGGGGTGTCGTCGAAGAGGTGCAGGAGCGTCTGGCCGAGGCGGCTCAGATTCCACTGCGCGATATAGGGCTGCTGGTCGTAGGCGTAACGCCCCTCGTAGTCGCTGTGATTGCAGACGTAGCCCGGATCGAAATTATCCATGAAGCCGTACGGGCCATAGTCGAGGGTAAGACCGAGGATCGACATGTTGTCGGTGTTCATCACCCCGTGGGCGAAACCGGCCAACTGCCAGCGCGCGATGAGGTGTGCGGTGCGCTCGACCACCTGCTCGAAGAGCGAAAGGTAGGGCAGGCCGTCGTCGCGCACCTCGGGGTAGTGCTGGTCGATGACGAAGTCGGCCAGGGCCTTGAGCGGTTCGCGCTTGCGCCGGTGGAAGAAGTACTCGAAGTGGCCGAAACGGATGTGACTCGGTGCCACTCGCACCAGCATCGCTGCGCGCTCTTCGCGCTCGCGACGCACCGGCTCGTCACTGCCGACCAGGGCGAGGGCGCGCGTGGTGGGGATGCCGAGCCCGACCATCGCCTGGCTGCAGAGGTACTCACGAATCGTCGAGCGCAGCACGGCACGACCATCACCCTGGCGCGAGAAGGGGGTACGACCCGAGCCCTTGAGCTGCAGCTCCCAGCTCTCGCCGTCGGCCCCGCGTACCTCACCCATGAGTAGGGCGCGCCCATCCCCCAGTTGCGGCACGAAGTAGCCGAACTGGTGACCGGCGTAGACCGTGGCGCGGGGGATGCAACCGGGCAATGGGCGCCGTCCGCTGAAGTAGGCGTGCAGCTCCTCTTCGCTGTGACCGGAGAGGTCGAGGCCGAGCACGGCGGCGGTCTGTGCGTTGGTGTGGAGCAGTCGACTGCCCTGCAGCGGGTGCGGAACCACGGGGACGTGGAACTGGCCCTCGGCGAGGCGGGCGAAGCTGTTGGAGTAAGTGAGCTGTTCGAAGCGTTTCATGGGGCATCTGATGGTGCCCCGCGTGCGAGCTTTCAACCGTTGCGGCGTATGCTCATGGTGTCTCGATGGGGCCGAGCACCTTGACCAGCGCCCCTGCACCCATGGCATTGAGCACCTCGGCACGCAGTATCGGTGCGGCCTCGGGGGTGTCGGCCTCGCCGAGCAGTACCACCTCACCCTTGGTCACGCTCACCCCGGAGGTGGAAAGATAGGTCTTGTCGCCCTTCTCCAGGTAGGCGGCGCCGCGCACGCGCAGGACGTTTTCGGCATGGGCCAAGGTGGTGGTCAGCAGGGCGAGGATCAGGACGAGGCTACGCATGTGAACTCCGTTTACGCAGGGGGAGGAGAGGCGGTCGGGAATATGACCAATGCTGACTAGCGGGTCAACCTAACTAACCGCCTCAGAGAGGGTGACGAGAGATAGCTCACACAGTGTGCGTGAGCCATCTCACCCTTATTGCAGTGGTGTGACCTTCACCAGCATCCCGAACATCGGGTGGTCGATGTAGTGCAGGTCCTTGGAGCGCATGCGGCGGGACTCGTGCAGTCTGAAGCGGTAGCTGGAGGTGATCTGTTGGGGCAGTGCGGCGGCGGTCTGTGGGCTGCCCGCGGGGGCCGGTGCCGGGGTGATGGTGCGGGTAAAGGACTTGGTGTAGACCAGGTCACTGTCGAGGTGCAGATAGCGAGCCAGGCTCAGGCGCAGGGTCCCCTCGATGGTGGAGAGGCGCTCGGGCAGGGTGTCGTCTTGCCACACCGGAAGTTGATAGCCGAGTAGCGGGGTGAGCGGTGCGGTGACGCGCACCTTGCCCATGTCGTCGTGTACATGCACGGTGACCGCGCGGTTGCGCGGCAACCCCGGCTGGTACCAGGCGAAGTGTAACAGCGGTTGGGTGGCGGGGGACTCCTCCAGCCGTTTGACCACGCCGTTGAGCCCCATCTGACTCTCGGGGAGCAGGGTGAAGGGGGTACGCCCACCCTCGTTGGCGTTGCGCATCTCCACCGCCCCGGCCAGGGGCGGCGGGCTCACCTCGCTCGACCAATACTCCTCGTTGAGGGCGGTGGCGTCGTTGTGGGCGAAGATCACCACCTCGACCTTGTACCAACGCGTCTCCGCCAGACTCGGGACGGCGACGAGGGTGAGGAGCAGTAGTAGCAGGGGGCGCAAGGCGTAGGGCATGGTCGACTCCGGGCGTGGGCTCAATCGAGGATACCGCAACCCGGCAGGGGCGGCAGCACTAGACGCAGACCGGCGAAGAGCAGGCGACGGTCGGGGTGGGCGAAGTGGCGTGCGCTCGGACGTCGGCGGGTGAATTGGGTGTGCAGGCTGCCGCCGCGCAGCACCGCGGGTGCGGCGTCGAAGGGCAGGGCGTCGGGCGAGTCGGCAGGGATCTCGGGGCGTGGTTGGTAGCCGCTGTAGCGATGCAGCGGGCTGCCGCACCACTCCCAGACACGCCCGTGCGATTCGAGCTTGCCGAGGCGTCGGGCCACCTCCCACTGGTATTCATGGGGCAGGATCGCCCCGCCCATCCCTTCGGCCTCGTGGCTGGCGGCCCAGCGGGCGTAGGCCGCTGCCTCGTGGCGGCTGACGCCGAGTACCGGCTCATCGGCCACCAGGTCGTAGGGGCCGTTGAGGCCGACGGCGAACCAGTGGCCGGCCAGGTCACGGCGCCAGGGGTGTGGCGCCTCGGCGCGTTGGGCCTCGCGCCAGGCGCACCCGGCGGCGTCCCACCACGTGTCGTCCTGGTAGCCACCGGCCTGCATGAAGCCGAGGTACTGGGCGTTGGAGACGGGCTGGGTGGTGATGCGAAAGGCGCTCAACTCGACCATCTGCGGCGGCAGCTCCAGGTCGAGTGCCCCCTTGGCGGGGTCGCCGCCGACACGGAAGTACCCCTTGCCGACCTCTTTGCTCGTGCTCGCCGGGCCGCACGCCTTGAGCGGTTGACTCACCTGGTAATTGAGCGGGCGATCCTTGAGCGCCTGCTGGGTGAGCACCTGGAGCATCTCCTCATAGCGCATCGCCCCCTGCTGCACCAGCCACTGGGCCAGGTAGCCCTCTTCCAGCAGTGGGTGCTCTGGAAGGGCGCCGGGGGTGGCGAGCCACATGAGGTGGTCGTCCTGGAGTTGGCGCCCCCAGGCGAGCAGGTGCTCCGCCGGGGGCAAGGCAGCGGCCAACTGCGCCGCGTCCAGCCCCTCGGGGTGCATCAAGGGGCGCAGCGGGGCGGTAAACGTCTCTTCCCCCTGCAGTACCTCGCGCAGCCAATACGCCTCGGTATAGACCGCGTGGACGAAGTACCAGGCGAGCGGGCGCAACTCCGGATGTGGGGCAGTGTGCAGCGGGCGCGGGTCACAGTGGGCAACCAGGTCCTGCAGCAGGCCGTGTTGTGCGCTCAGTTGGGCGAGCAGAGTAGGGTCGAGCTTGGGCATGGGGCATGTTGGTTCGTGGGCAGCGGGCAAGGATACAAGATCGCGAAACCCGGCTAAAGGGCGTCGGCGGTGTCACCGTGGGGGGCCACGCCGGTGCGTGCGGCCCTCTTTACGCCGAATACGCCGTTCGCCGAAGGGCTTTGTGGGCGAGATTCGATGGCTTGTCCCGACCCGAGATTGGCACATGCGGCCCGGGGCAGTACTATCGGAGGGTGTTGCCGGTTGTAGAGGCGAGGAGGCGAACATGCACAACGCAAGAGTAGGGGGCAGGGCCGCAGTAGGGATCGGGGTCGCGCTGCTCACCCTGGCGAGTAGCTGCAGCGTCATGGCGCAGGCGGGTGCGGCACTCGAAGAGAAGGGGGCGGGAGTGCTCTCGGTCCAGAGTCTCAGCCTGTTGGTGCTGGTGCTGGCGTTGGTGATGCTCGGCGCCTTCGCCTCCTTCATCTTTACCTTGCAGCGGCGCTATCTGGAGACCTGCGTCAAGGAGCACCGCCTCGACCTCTTCGCCCAGAGTCCCGCCGGCCTGCCCACCGGCACCATCCGCTCCATGTTGGCGATGATGATCGTCTCCCTGACCCTCTTCTTCATCCTCATCAGTTTCCTCGGTGTGCTCAATACCGGTAAGGAGATCCCCGAGACCCTCACCGCCATCCTCGGTACCGTCATCGGCTTCTACTTCGGTAGCCGCAGTGGCGGCGCCGTGCCTACCGGAGGCGAGGACAAGGAGACCAATGCCCTGCGGACCACCCAGGCGCAGGCCGCCGAAGAGACCGACAACACCCTCGACCAGGCGCGCAAGGTGGTGCAGACCGGGCGCCTGCTCACCAGCTTCCTGCCCAAGGAGTGGGCCGGTAAGGTAGAGAGCGTCACGGCACAGATCGAGAGTGGTATCGACAAGGTCGAGCAGCTGAAAAAGGTCGGCGACGCCCTCGGCGCCATGAAGGAGGGGGCCCGTGCCGCGGTGGGCAATCCGCTGGCCGAGATGTTCACCAAGGCCTCGACCACCTTCGCCACTGTGCTCGGCAGCGGGGTGCCTCAATACGCCCTCATCGCCGCCCTGGTCGGGCTTGCCGGACGCTATACCGGCACCGCCTACCAGAAGTGGAAGAGCCGCATCCTGCACGCCCCCTTCTCTCCGGCGGTGGTGCGCCTCGACCCGATCGACTCCAATACCGGCTTTGCCCTCATCAGTGCCAGTCCACTGCTCATGCGCGTATTCCAGAAGGAGCTGACGGAGGGCGACAACCCGGCCCTCGCCTCCTTCGCCAATAAGGTGATCAAGGCCGACACCCTGGCCCACCTGTGGCAGAAGCTGGAGCCGGAGGTGCGCGAGCGCTTCGAGAGTCAGGCCCAATTCGTCGAGGCGATGGAGGGGCTGCGCCGCGCGGTGGTCGACCAGGAGCTGCAGCGCATCACCCCGCGCGACGCCCTACCCAGCGAGCTGGAGGGGTATACCGGCCTGATGCGCAAGGTGGATGCCCTGTATGCCGACCCGGAGTGCGAGGCGCAACTGCACGCCCTGTTCATCACCATCGAGCGCCTGCAGAAGGAGGGCAAGAGTGCCGAGCTGCAGGCCATCGTCCAACAACTCCAAGGAGAGACGGCATGAAGCACCCCATCCACGCCCTCGCGCTGGCCGCCACGCTGCTGGTCGGCTGCGTCTCCAACCCGATCTCGAACGCCTCCTCGACCTACGACCTGAGCCAATTGCAGAGTGCCTACGCCGCGGGCGATTACCTACGGGTGGCGAAGCTGGAGGTGGATTGCGCACCCAGTGCCGATGGCTGCGCCAAGGCACACCTGATCAAGGGGCATGCCCACCTCAAGCTCGCCTTTGTCCAGGGCGGTGACTGCCAACTGGCCGATGGTGAGCAGTTGGCCAAGGCGCGGGCAGAGCTGAGCAGTGCCACACAACAGATTCAGCAGTGGAGTGGTGTGGTCGACCTGCACGAGTCGGCCAGCTACGAGGGGTTGATGCAGTCGGTACGCTGCCTGGGCGAGCAGAGCAAGGGTGAGCGCGCCGCCGCCTTTGCCGACGAGTTGGCCGGTGTCGCCGAGGGCTACCTCAAGCGTCACCCCGGGGATGTGATGGCCACCTGGTACCACGTCTCGGCCCAGGTGAAGCAGTCGCGCGCCGGTCTCTTCGGCGCCGATCCGTCCAGCGCCTGTCTCGCCATCGCCGCCGCCAGGGCCCAGCTCAACGCCGCAGAGCCCACCGCGGGTGACTACGTGGGTGCCTACAACCGCCTCGACGGTGACATCCAACTGCTGCTCTCCAACCCCGCCTGCGCCAGCCGTTAAGGAGCTAACCCATGGCCTATACACGCGTACTCAAGTACCAGTTTCCCCTCGTACGCGGCGAGGATGTGATCGAGCTGCAGCAGCGCCTGGAGGCGCTCGGCTTCTCCGAGTTGGGCCAGGTGGATGGCATTTACGGCGTGCAGACCGATAGCGCCGTGCGTCGCTATCAGCAACAAAACGGCCTCGATGTGGACGGTATCGTCGGCATGTACACCTGGCAGCGGCTCTTCGAGCAGCGCGGCAGCGGGGGCAAGGGCAAGCTGGAGCAGGTGCTCGATGAACTCGCGCGGGAGCACACCTACCGCGACAGTGTGCGCTGGTACCTGAGCAATGCAGGGTTGCACATCGACGGCGCCGCCCCCCAGGGGACCGGCGGCCAACCGCTCACCGTACGGCGTGTGTGGAGCCAGTTCGGCCCGGCCATCGACAAGGTGTCGAAGATGCTGGAGGTGCCCGCCGAGCTGATCGTCGCCACCATCTGCACCGAGAGTGGTGGCAACCCAGAGGCGACCCGCGAGGAGCCCGGATACATCAGCGACCAGCGCACCCCGGACCGTGTCTCCGTGGGCCTGACCCAGACCCTCATCTCCACCGCGCGCGCGGCGGTGGGCGACCCGGCGGTGGACCGTGCCTGGCTGCGCGAGCCGGAGAACGCCATCCACGCCGGTGCCGCCTATATCGCCCAGCAGTGGGACAAGAGCCACTTCGACCCGCCCAAGGTGGCGTGTGCCTACAACGCTGGCGGCATCTACTACCAGGAGGGTGAAGAGAATCGCTGGAAGATGCGCCAGTACCCCATCGGCAGCGGCCACCACGCCGACCGCTTCGTACAGTGGTTCAACGATGCGATCGTGGTGTTCAAGGAGCTGCCCACCCCGCCGTCGGTGAGCTTCACCAAGGCCCTGATGGGGGCGTGACTAGAGCGCGGCGGCGACCAGCACCGCCGCCTCCAGCAGCTCGACCAGCGCCCCGGCACCATCCCCCGTGGTGCCGCCGAGACGTTGCAGCAACAGGTGCCGCAGCAGGTAGAACATCAGAGCGCAGGCGAGCACAACCCCCGGGCCCGCCCCCACGAGTAGCACCACCAACCCCGCCCAGGCCACCACCCACGCCGCACGGCGCGGCAGCGCCGCCACCAGCTGCGCACCGAGCCCGCCGACACGCACATAGGGGGTGGTGAGAAAGAGCCACACCAGCCCCAGGCGCCCGGCCAGGGCGGCCCACAGTAGCCACACCCCCGTATCGAACAGGGCCAGCAAGGCACTCCACTTGAGCAGTAGCAGCAGGGTAAGCGCGACGACCCCGGCGGGGCCCGAGGCGGGGTCCTTGAGGATCGCCAGGGTGCGCTCACGGTCACCGTGGCCACCGAGCCAGGCGTCGGCACAATCGGCCAAGCCGTCCAGGTGCAGGGCACCGGTGAGCATCACCCAGACGAGCAGGATCAGGGCCGCCGCCAGCTCGGGCGGGCTCGACTGCAGCAGGTGGCCCAGCCCCCAGAGCAGGCCGCCGATGAGCAGGCCGACCACCGGGTAGTAGAGCAGCGAGCGGCCACTCTCCTGTGCACTCGGCGGGCCCGGAAGGCCGACCGGCAGACGTGTGAGCAGTTGCAGGGCGATCAGCAGGGGCGTGTACACGTGTCGGACCCGTGGCTAAACCGGCTGCCGATCACTCACCTGCGCCTCGGCGAAGGTGGCCATCTGACCATGCAGGTCGCAGGCGAGGCGCAGCAGCGGCAGGGCCAGCGCGGCACCACTCCCCTCGCCGAGTCTCAGGCCCAGGTCGAGCAGTGGGGTGAGACCGAGTGCGGTGCAGATGGCCGCATGGCCCGGCTCGGCCGAGGCGTGGCTCAGGTGCAACCAATCGCTTACCGCCGGTTGAATGCGTACCGCGGCCAGCGCCGCGACCGAGCAGATAAAGCCATCCACCAGCACCGGCAGCCCACGCTGTGCGGCGTGCAGGTAGGCGCCGGTCAGGGCGGCCAGCTCGAAGCCACTGAGCCGTCGCAACTGCTCCAACGGGTCACGCGCCGAGGCATGGAGGGCGAGTGCTCCCTCGATGAGACGGCACTTGTGGACCACCCCGTCGGCGTCGAGCCCGGTACCCGGGCCGACCAGGGCGGCGGCGGGCAGGTCGAGCAGTGCCGCACCGAGGGCGGCGGCGGCGGTGGTGTTGCCGATGCCCATCTCTCCGGCGATGAACAGCTCGGTCCCCGCCGCCAGGGCACGCTCGACCGCTGCGCGGCCCGCCTGCAGTGCGGCCGCGAACTGTGGCACCTGCATGGCGGGGCCGAGGCCGATGTCGCCACAGCCGGGGGCGATGGTGGCATCGACCACCTGCGCCAACGGCCCGATGGGGGTGACCGTGCCGAGGTTGACGACCTCCAGCGTCGCACCGAGCTGCCGAGCGAGCACATTGATGGCCGCACCGCCACGGGCGAAGTTTCGCACCATCTCGGCGGTGACTGCCTGTGGAAAGGCGCTCACCCCGCGCGCGGCGATGCCGTGGTCGGCGGCGAACACCGTGATGCAGACCCGCTCGACACGGGGTTTGAGGCGCCCCTGCTGGGCGGCCAAGCGTACCGCCAACTGCTCCAATCGGCCGAGGGCGCCGGGCGGTTTCGTCAGCTCTCCCTGGCGGGCCAGGGCGGCGGCCTCGCTGGCGCGATCGAGCGGGGGGCAGGGGTGGTGGATCCAATCAGGCATGGGCGGCTCCTTTGAGCGACAGGGGGAGACCGGCCACCACCAGGGTCACCTGGTCGGCCAGGGCGGCGAGTTGCTGGTGCAGGGCGCCCGCCTCGTCACAATAGCGCCGACTCAACTCACCCAGGGGGATGACACCGAGCCCGGTCTCGTTACTCACCAAGATGACCCTTCCGGGTAGCCCGGGGAGGGTGGCGAGCAAGCTGTCGCGCTCGTGAGCGAGCAGGTCACCATCCTCGGCACACAGCAGATTGGTGAGCCAGAGGGTGAGGCACTCCACTAGCAGCAGTCGACCCGGTGCGGCCTGTTCACGCAGCAGTTCGGTCAGGGCGATGGGGCACTCCAGGGTCTGCCACGCGGCAGGGCGGCGGGCGCGGTGGGTGGCGATGCGTGCCGCCATCTCGGCGTCCCGGGGTTCGGCGGTGGCGATGTAGCACACCTCCAGGCCACTGGTCTGCGCACGCCCTTCGGCGTGGCGAGATTTGCCCGATTTAACGCCGCCCAAGATGAGTTCAATCATATGTTTATCGTGTGTCGGTACAAAATAACAGGATCAATCCGAATGGCCACGTGGATGGCTGGATGGAGGCACGAACGTCGACGGTAGGTCGAAGGCGGTCGCCAATCGCTCCAGGTCGAGGTGGGTGGCACAGGCGTCGGCCATGCGCTCGATCTGCCCATCCAGATAGGCGTGGTGGTCGTACCCCTCGGGCTCGACGAGCCCGGCCCAGCGCAATAGGGCGGTGGTCGCCTGGGGGGTGTCGAAGAGCCCGTGCAGGTAGGTGGCGGCGAGCTGTCCGTCGGCACTGAGGGCGCCCTCCGAGCTCCCATCCTCCAGTCGCGCGAAGGGGGTGTCGAGGGCAGGGCCTCGGGTTCGCCCGGCGTGGATCTCATAACCGATGACCGGGGCCGCCTCCAGACTCAGGGTGGCGTGCCGATTCTTGAGCACCTTGCCGGGGGCGAGGGTGGTGGCGTAGTCGAACAGGCCGAGGCCTGCGGCGCTGCCGGCGGGCCCCTCCAGCCCATCCGGGTCGTGCAGCACCGTGCCGAGCATCTGCAAACCACCACAGATGCCCAATACCTTGCCCCCGTAGCGCAGGTGGCGTTGCAGGTAGGGCTCCCAACCCTGGTCGCGCAGCCAGGCAAGATCGGCGCGGACGCTCTTGCTCCCAGGGAGGATCACCAGGTCGGCCGCCGGCGGTGTCGCACCAGGCCCGACGTAGGTGAACTGCACCTGCGGGTGGGCGCGCAAGGGGTCAAAGTCGGTGTGATTACTGATGCGCGGCAGCACCGGCACGACCACACGCAGCCGCTCGGCCGCCTGGTGCGCGGGTGCGGCCGTAGCGATGGCGTCCTCGGCGGCGAGCCCCAGGCCGTGCAGGTAGGGGAGCACGCCGAACACCGGTCGCCCGGTCTCCCGTTCCAACCAGTCGAGCCCCGGACGCAACAGGCTCAAGTCACCACGAAAGCGGTTGATCACGAACCCCTTTACCCGCGCCTGTTCACTCGGGGTGAGCAGCGCTAGGGTACCGACCAGGTGGGCGAAGACCCCGCCCCGGTCGATGTCGGCGATGAGCAACACCGGCGCGTCCACCGCCTCGGCGAAGCCCATGTTGGCGATATCGCCCGCACGCAGGTTGATCTCGGCGGGGGATCCGGCCCCCTCGACCACCAGCAGGGCGTGGCGCGCACGCAGGGTGGCACAGGCGTCGAGCACCGCCTCGCGGGCGATACGCTTGTAGTCGTGGTAGGCGACCGCCTGCATCTCACCGATAGCGTGACCCCGGATGATCACCTGTGCCCCCTGGTCGGAGTTGGGCTTGAGCAGTACTGGGTTCATGTCGGAGTGGGGCGGGAGGCCACAGGCGCGTGCCTGCTCCGCCTGGGCGCGCCCCAGCTCGCCGCCATCGACCCCCACCGCACTGTTGAGGGCCATGTTCTGCGGCTTGAAGGGCGCCACGTCGACGCCGTGACGGGCGAAGAGGCGACAGAGACCGATGCACAGTGCGCTCTTGCCGGCATCGGAGGTGGTGCCCTGGACCATCAACAGGCGTGCGCTCACGGCACGGCCTCCTGACGATACCCCTCCAGGCTGCGACAGAGCTGTTCGGCCCCATCGAGCAGGCGTGGGGTCGGACGCTGCAGCAGGTCCGGGTGGATGAACAGAAGGCGGTGGTGAGAGACCGCGTTCAGCTCCGGCCAGTCGCGCCAGGCGTCGAGCCACTCGGGACGCTCCTCGGCCATGCCGCTGGCGAGGATCACCTCGGGGTCGGCGACCAGCACCGCCTCCCGGCTCACCATGGGGGCACCGCCGCCGAGGTCGGCAAAGATGTTGATCGCCCCACACAGGGGAAAGACCTGTGCCACCAGGGCGTCGTTGCCGATGCTCATCAGCGGGTTGTCCCAGATTTGATAGAAGAGGCGCAGGGGCGGGCGCGTAGCGTAGCGGCTCTCCAGCGCCCGCAGGCGCGCGAGGAAGGCGTCGGCCTGGGCGTCGGCGAGCGTCTCGGTGCCGGTCAAGCGCCCGAGGCGACGGAGGGTCTGCGCGATCCCCGCCAGGTCGTGGGGCTGATTGACGTAGACCGGCAGACCGAGGTCGCGCAGGTGATCGATCTGGGCTGCGCCGTTACCCTCGCCCCACACCACCACCAGGTCGGGTGCCGCGGCGAGCAGCGCCTCCAGGTCGATGCGCTGGTAGCTGCCGAGGCTCGGCAACCCTTGGGCCCTTGGCGGATAGTTGCTGTAGTCGCTCACCCCGACCAGTGCGTCACCTGCACCAGCGGCGAAGAGCAGCTCGGTGAGGTGCGGGGCGAGGGCGACGATGCGTCGTGCCGGGGTGTCGAGGCGCACGACCCGACCGGTGTCGTCCACCACCTCGACCTGGGCCTGGGCCAGACCCAGCAGTAGCCAGAGTCCGATGCACAGGGTCAGGCGCATACCCCGCCCCCCTGAGTGACATGTGCCAAGGCCTGATCGAGACGCTGCCACTCGGCCTCGGCACCCGGTAGGCCAAAGCGTAGCCCCGAGGGGGTCGTGTATAGGCGGGTGAGGATCGCCCGCTGTGCCAAGGCCCGGTGCAGCCTCGCCGCCTGCGGGTGCGGTACCCAGGCAAACAGCGCGCAGTGTCCGGCGGGGGTGAGGCCGTTGTGCGTCAGCGACCGTACCAGGCGCGCGCGCGCGCGCATCAGCCATTCACGATTGGCGTGCTGCCAGGCGCTGTCGTCGAGGGCGCGCCTGGCCACCTCGCGTGCCGGACCTGCCAGGCACCATGGGCCCAGCTCGTAGGCCGCTTGCGCCAGGCATTCGGGCGCGGCGAGGAGGAAGCCGACCCGCGCCCCCGCCAGGCCGTAGAACTTCCCGAGTGAGCGCAACACCATCAGCCCTGCACGCGCCGTATAGGGGGCGAGGCTCAGGGTCGGCGTGGCGTCGAGGAAGGCCTCATCCACGATGAGCCAGCCCCCACGTGTAGCGAGCCGGGCGTGCCAGGTTAGGAGGGTTTCAGGCAAAAAGTGGTGGCCGGTAGGGTTGTTGGGGTTGATCACCAGCAGCACGTCGAGGCGCTCTAGGGCCGCCTCGATGGCACGCGGCTCTGGGGCCAGCGCCACTACAGAGTGGCCACGTCGGTCCCAGGCGTGGCGGTGTTCGGCGTAGCCGGGGGTGACGATGCCCACGCGCGCGGTGGGGCGTAAGAGCGGCAGTATCTGGATCGCCGCCTGCGAACCCGCCAAGGGCAGGGCGTGGGGCGCGCCGTAGTGCTGCGCAGCGAGGGCGGCGAGGCCGTCCTCCTCCTCGGGCAGACGCTGCCAGAGCGCGGGCGAGAGATCGGCCAACTGCGGGTAGTGGCGCGGATTGACCCCGGTGGAGAGGTCGAGCCACCCCTCCAGCGGCAGAGCGTACTCGGCGGCGGCGCGGCGCAGGCGGCCTCCGTGTTGGGGTGCGGGGGGCTGCGTCATGGGATCAATAGCAAGATGGCGAGCCAGATGAGCAGGGTGCGCTGCACCAACTGAAGGGCGCGGCGGATATCGTGACTGTGCGGTGGGTTACCGACCCCGAGTAGGGGGCGGTCGTGCAGCACCATGTCGTAGCAGGCAGGACCACCGAGACTCACCTCCAGGGCCCCGGCACCGGCGGCCATCACCGGCCCGGCGTTGGGGCTCTCCCAGGCGTGGCCCTGACGCAGCCAGCAGCGCAGGGCGCTGGCGGTACTCCCGGCGAGGGCGTAGGTGAGGGCGGTGAGGCGTGCGGGGATCAGGTTAAGCAGGTCGTCGAGGCGCGCAGCGGCCCAGCCGAAGTGGCGAAAGCGCGTATTGCGGTAGCCCCACATGGCGTCGAGGGTGTTGACCAGGCGGTAGAGCACCACGCCGGGGGCACCGGCAAGGGCGAACCAGAAGAGTGGCGCGAAGAGGGCGTCGCTGCCGTTTTCCAGGGCCGATTCGGTGGCGGCACGGGCGATGGCGACCTCGTCGAGACCGGCGGTGTTGCGTGAGACGATCTTGCCCACTTGGGCCCGGGCCCCGTGCAGGTCGTGTTGTTCCAAGGCGCGCACCACCGCCTCCACATGTTGCTGGAGGCTGTGCAGACCGATGGCCAGATAAAGTACCAGAAGACCGAACCAGACCCCGTAGTGGCTCTGTTCGGCCAGATAGGCGAGGGCGACGAAGGGGGCCACCACCAGCAGCAGGGCGAACACCCCGAGGGCGACCCGCTGGGCGGGTCTCCCCCGATTGCACAGCCCCTCGACCCGCTGCGCCAGACGCCCGAAACCGACCAGTGGGTGCCAGCGACGCGGCTCCCCCAAGAGGCGATCGAGGATCACGGCCAAGAGGCAGAGGGTCCCAGTGGTGAGCATTCAACCTCCGTGTGGGCGGTAGTCCAGGGTCAGCAGCCATTGGCGACCGGGTTGAGGATACCAGGCGGCGGTGGCGTACGCCTTGTCCGTCACATTAGCCAGTTTCAGGCCGATGCGCCAATCCTGACCGAGTCGCTGCTGGGCACGCAGGTCGAGGGTGGCATAGGCGGGGAGTTCGACGCTGTTGTCGGCGTTGTCGTAGCGGCGCCCCTCGCCGGCGAGGGTCGCGCCGAGGTCCCACGTCTCGTGCTGGTAGTCCAGGTCGAAGGTGAGGCTGCCTTGGGCACGGCGCGGTAGGCGCTTATCCGCGTTGGCACCACCGCGGCTGCGTGGGTCTTGCAGGGTGAGGCCGAGGCCATAGCGCCACGGGCCGGTGAGGCGACTGAGCTGATATTCGATCCCACTGAGGCGTGCCCGCTCCACGTTCTGCGCACGACAGACCCAACTGGCGTCGCACACCGTGGTGATGAGGTGTGACACCTCGCTACGGTAGGCGTGCAGTGACCAGCTCATGCCTCGGGCGCTGCCGTCGACGCCGAACTCCAGGCTCTGCGCCTCTTCGGGCTGCAGGGTCGAGGTGCCGTAGCCGGGGTAGTAGAGCTCGTTGAAGCTCGGCGCCTTGTAGGCGGTACCGGCGGAGGCGGAGAGGCGCAGACCCTCGTGCAGGCGGTAGCCCCAGGCGAGGCTACCGGTGGTGGCGCTACCAAATTGGTCGTTGTCGTCCTCGCGCAGGCTCATCTGCAGGCTGGTGGCGCCGTACTCCCCCTGCAACTGGGCGAAGGCGCCGTGGGTGCGGCGGTGGGTGACGCTGTAAGCGGTGTCGGAGTCGACCGTATCGCGCAGCTCGTCGAGCCCGACCAGCAGCAGGTGGCTCTCGCCGAGGGTGAACTCGTTCTGCCAGGTGGCGCTGGTACGACGGGTGTTGAAGCGGCTCATGTAGACGCCATCCTTGTAAGAGTCCACCTCGTCGCGGTTGAGGCCGAGTTGCAGGGTGGTACGCCAGAGCGGGTCGGGGTCGAGGGTCAGGCGTACCCCGCCCACCTCTTCGAGCCCCTCGGATTCGTTGACGTAGCCACCGTCGAACTCGCTCTTCGCGTCGCCACGCAGCCAACTCAGCTCCAACTCGCCATGCTTGCCGAGGCGTTGGCCCACACGCAGGGAGAGCGAGCGCCCCCGATAGCCGTCGGCGTCGGGCTCGTCCGGGCTCCAGGCGGTGGCTGGGGCGGTGTAGACGTCGTGACCGTCGGTCTGCTCGCTCTGGGCGGCGAGGCTATACCAGGTCTGTGCATCCCCGCCGCTGAGTCCGGCAGTGAGGCGGCGGCTCGCCTCGCTGCCCGCGCTCAGGGAGAGGGTGGGGCGTAGGCCGTCGCCGCCGCGACGGGTAAAGAGCTGGACCACGCCGCCGATGGCCTCCGAGCCGTAGAGTGAGGAGCGCGGGCCGCGCACGATCTCGATGCGTTCGATCTGGTCGAGCGGCAGGCTGGCCAGGGCCGGTTTGCCGCTGGTGACCGAGCCGACGCGCACACCGTCGACCAGCAGCAGGAGGTGGTCTGCCTCGCTACCGCGCAAGAAGAGAGAACTCTCCTTGCCGGGACCGCCGTTGCTGCTCAGGGTGAGGCCGACGCTGCGACTCAGCAGTTCGGCCAGGTCGTGGGCCTGGAGGCGGTCGATGGTGTCGCGTTCGATGACGGTGACCGAGGCGAGGGCGGCGTCGGCGGTCTGGGCCACGCGGCTGGCGGTGACCTGGATCGGGTCGAGGTAGAGGGTCTCGGCGTGGAGGGCGAGGGGGGAGGCGAGCAGCGGGGCCGCCAGGATCAAGGGAGAGCGCTTCATGGATATTCCTTTGTGCACACCCGCACGTTGCGGAAGGGAGTGGGCGACACAGGGAGGACGGGGCGCGGGCAGGGCGATGCACGGCCGGACACCGCCCTCCGCAGTGCCAGTGGCGGAGGGCAGGCCGGTCTCCGGGCTCATGAGGGGAGGTGTGGCCTCCGACCGCGCGCCTTCCCATGTCGGCTGACACAGTGGCGTCGTGCGCGGTACGACTCATCTACCGTTGCGGGGGCAGCGCCGGATTGGGGTCCATAGACCGACCGGCTTCCCGTTTCATCCCCCGGGCGACGCGCCAGGGGGACACCATGCTCTCCAAGGGGGCGCATGATAGCCGACTCGCCAGCGCCTGGGAATCGGCCATAAGGTCGAGGCCCGGCATGCCTTTGTCGCACGCCCTACGTCTGCTGAGGCCACCTGCCGTAGCGCTTTGTCAGAGGCGAGGGGCGCAAGGCGTATAGCGGTTGCGCCTTGCGCTGTAGGGCGGGTCTGGTGTGACGCTTGGCAGTTCGGCACGGAGCACGTATCTTCAGCGCATCACTACACAGAGGCCGCCGAGGAGGTTCGCATGTACAAGTTTCCACGCACGCTCGCCATGGGTGCCGTTATGCTGGCCCTGTTCCAGGGTGCCGCGCAGGCCGCCGACACGCGCCTGGAGGCGGTGCATCAGGAGCTGCAGGCGCTCTACGACGAGTTCGGTGGAGTCGACGAGGCGCTGGAGGCGACCCATCACGACTTCGAACTGCGTACCGTGCTCTGCAGCTACTGTCATGGCAGCAACGGCCACAGTCGCAATCGTGAGGTTCCGAGCCTGGCGGGACAACACGCGGAGTACATCCTGCTGCAACTGATGGACTTCGCCAGCGGTGAACGCAAGCTCAAGGTGATGCACGACCTGGCCGAGGGGATGGAGCCGCGCGACGGTGCCATCATCGCCCTGCACTTCAGCCACATGCCCCCCGACCAGCCCGAGGTGGACCCGGTGCTGGCGCAGAGTGGTGCCGAGATCTACGTGCAGCACTGCGTCGCCTGCCATGGGGTGGACGGGCGCGGCAGCGGCCTGGCCTATGCGCGTATCTCCGGTCAGCAACCGGACTATCTCTACAAGCGCCTCGCCGCCTTCAATGCCGCGCCTGAGGAGGGCGAGGCCATGCACGCCATGACACGCAAGCTCAACTCCCTGGAGCTGAAGGCACTCGCCCACTACGCGGCCAATCTCAAATAGCGCCGTGGAGACCTACAAGCTGATCATGCCCGAACACCTCAACCACTACGGCTATGTGTTCGGTGGCAACCTCTTGAAGTGGGTGGACGAATACGCCTGGATCGCCGCCACCCGCGACTACCCCCAGTGTAAGTTCGTCACCATCGGCATGGACCGGGTGGAGTTTCGCCGCAGCATCCAGAACGGGGCCATCCTACGCTTCTCTATCCAGCGTACCCGCGAGGGGCAGAGTTCGGTCTGTTACGCAGTGGATGTGTATGCCGACAACATCGAGACCGGGGCCGAAGAGAGCGTCTTCGCCACCCAGATCACCTTCGTATGCCTCGACGGTGACGGAGCCAAGCGTCCCATCCTCGCCTGAGCGCCACGGCCCTGCGCCGCCTTGGCGCGCACTGCGTGGGCCACCCGCCCGGATGTCGAGTCGCGATGCGGTCGCGGCGCGCATCTGGTGGGGCGGATATACATAATTCTGCCCCCGTGACCGATCTCGCGCCTGTCGTGGAGGTCAGCGGCAGCCCCAAGGAGTTGCCTAACCCTGCGCCAGGCGTCAAAATTAGCGGATCACGCGCGCGAGGGGCCCTCGCGCGTCGAGCCTCCAACCCGTAGGACAACTTACCCATGCTTGAATCGTACCGCGCCCACGTGGCCGAGCGGGCGGCCCAAGGCCTGCCCCCGCTGCCCCTCGATGCGTCACAGACCGCCGCCCTGGTCGAAGCCCTCAAGAATCCGCCCGTCGGTGAAGAGGAGACCCTGGTCGATCTGCTGACCCAGCGAGTGCCCCCGGGCGTGGACGAGGCCGCCTACGTCAAGGCCGCCTTCCTCACCGCTGTGGCCAAGGGCGAGGTGGGCAGCCCACTGATCACCCCGAGCCACGCCGTGCAGTTGCTCGGCACCATGGTCGGCGGTTACAACGTCGCTACCCTGGTCGAACTGCTCGACAGCCCGGCGTTGGCCGAGGCCGCCGCCGATGCCCTCTCCGCCATGCTGCTGGTGTTCGAGGCCTACCACGACGTGAAGGCCAAGGCCGATAACAACCCGGCCGCCCAGCGCGTGATCCAGGCCTGGGCCGAGGCGCAGTGGTTTACCGACCGCGCCGAGCTGCCTGAGAGCATCCGCTGTATCGTCTTCAAGGTCCCCGGCGAGACCAACACCGACGACCTCTCCCCCGCCTCCGAGGCGTGGAGCCGCCCCGACATCCCGCTGCACGCCAAGGCGATGCTGGTGGCCAAGATGCCCGACGCGCTGGAGAAGATCGCCGAACTCAAGGCCAAGGGGCTGCCGCTGGCCTTCGTCGGCGACGTAGTCGGCACCGGCTCCTCGCGCAAGTCCGCCATCAACTCCGTGCTCTGGCACATGGGCGAGGATATCCCCTACGTGCCCAACAAGCGCCAGGGCGGCGTGGTCATCGGCGGCAAGATCGCGCCGATCTTCTTCAACACCGCCGAGGACTCCGGCGCCCTGCCCATCGAGTGCGATGTGAGCGCCCTGGAGATGGGTGCCGAGATCGAGATCCGCCCGCGCGACGGCGTGATCCTCGACGCCTCGGGTACCGAGCTGAGCCGCTTCGAACTCAAGCCGACCACCATCGCCGACGAGGTGCGCGCCGGTGGCCGTATCCCGCTGATCATCGGCCGCTCCCTCACCGACAAGACCCGTGAGGGGCTCGGCCTCACCCCCAGCACCCTGTTCACCCGCCCGGTGGCCCCCGCCGACAGCGGCAAGGGCTACACCCTGGCGCAGAAGATGGTCGGCAAGGCGTGCGGCGTCGAGGGCGTGCGCCCCGGCACCTACTGCGAGCCGCGCATGACCACCGTCGGCTCCCAGGACACCACCGGCGCCATGACCCGCGATGAATTGAAGGAGCTGGCCTGCCTCGGCTTCTCCGCCGACCTCGTCATGCAGTCCTTCTGCCACACCGCCGCCTACCCCAAGCCGGTGGATATCAAACTGCAGCACAGCCTGCCGAGCTTCATCACCACCCGTGGTGGTGTCAGCCTGCGCCCTGGCGACGGCGTGATCCACTCCTGGCTCAACCGCATGCTGATGCCCGACAGCGTCGGCACCGGCGGCGACTCCCATACCCGCTTCCCCATCGGTATCAGCTTCCCCGCCGGTTCTGGCCTCGTCGCCTTCGGCGCGGCCCTCGGCGTGATGCCGCTGGATATGCCCGAGTCGGTCAAGGTGGTGTTCAAAGGCGAGATGCAGCCTGGCATCACCCTGCGCGACCTGGTCAACGCCATCCCCTATGTGGCGATCCAGCAGGGTCTGCTCACCGTGGAGAAGGCAGGCAAGAAGAACATCTTCTCCGGCCGCATCCTGGAGATCGAGGGGCTGCCGCAGCTCAAGGTGGAGCAGGCCTTCGAGCTGAGTGACGCCTCCGCCGAGCGCTCCGCCGCCGCCTGTACCGTCAAGCTCGATAAGGCACCGATCATCGAGTACCTGCAGTCCAACGTCACCCTGCTGAAGTGGATGATCGCCAACGGCTACGAGGACCCGCGTACCCTGAGCCGTCGCATCGCAGCCATGGAGGCGTGGCTGGCCAACCCCGAGCTGATGGAGGCCGATGGCGACGCCGAGTACGCCGCCGTCATCGAGATCGACCTGGCCGAGATCAAAGAACCCATCGTCGCCTGCCCGAATGACCCGGACGACGTGAAGCTCCTCTCCGAGGTAGCCGGTGCCCAGATCGACGAGGTCTTCATTGGCTCCTGCATGACCAACATCGGCCACTACCGTGCCGCTGGCAAGGTGCTGGAGAGCGTGGCCAACGTGCCCACCCGCCTCTGGATCGCCCCGCCGACCAAGATGGACATGCACCAGCTCACCGAGGAGGGCTACTACGCCATCTTCGGCAAGGCCGGTGCGCGCACCGAGATGCCCGGCTGCTCCCTGTGTATGGGCAACCAGGCGCGTGTGGCCGACAGTGCCACCGTCTTCTCCACCTCCACACGCAACTTCCCCAACCGTCTGGGCAAGGGCGCCAACGTCTACCTCGGCTCCGCCGAATTGGCCGCCGTCTGCGCCATGCTGGGCAAGCTGCCGACCCCGGCGGAGTACCAGGAGAAGGTGGCGATGCTCGACACCCTGGGCGATGAGGTCTATCGCTACCTCAACTTCCACCAGATCGAGGAGTACCAGAGCGTCGCGGCCAAGGTGATCCCGATCGCTGCCGCCTGACCTCTACCTCTGTGAGCGTCTCCGGGGCCGCCTCTGTGCGGCCCCACTCGTTTTGAACTCGGACCAAACAGTGTGATTGAAGCGTTCCTTAGCAAGATTGAGTCGCGCGCGGCGGTGGTCGGCATCCTCGGCCTCGGCTATGTTGGGCTACCGCTTTACAACCGTTTTGCCGAGGTGGGCTTTAGGGTGCTCGGCTTCGACGTGGACCCCGCTAAGGTCGAAAAGCTCAACGTGGGTAGGAGCTACATCGGCCATATCCCCGATAGCCAGGTGGCGGCCTCACGCGCATTTGGCTGCGAGGCGACTAGTGACTTCTCGCGCATTAGCGAGGTGGACGCGATCATCATCTGCGTGCCCACGCCGCTCGGCGTCTACAAGGAGCCGGACCTCTCCTATGTGGTCGGCACCATCGAGGCGTGTGTGCCACATATGCGCCCCGGCCAGCTCATCTCGCTGGAGAGCACCACCTATCCCGGCACCACCGACGAGGAGCTGCTCACCCGCGTTAAGACGCAGGGCTTCAAGGCGGGGGAGGATACCTTCGTGATCTTCTCGCCCGAGCGCGAAGACCCAGGCAACCCCAACTTCCGCACCCAGACCATCCCCAAGGTGTGTGGCGGGGTGACCGCCAACTGCCTCAAGGCGGGCGTCGCGCTCTACCAGACCATCATCGACCAGGTGGTGCCGGTCAGCTCCACCCGCGCCGCCGAGATGACCAAGCTGCTGGAGAACATCCACCGCGCGGTCAACATCGGCCTGGTCAACGAGCTGAAGATCGTTGCCGACCGCATGGGCATCGACATCCACGAGGTGATCGATGCCGCCGCCACCAAGCCGTTCGGCTTCACCCCCTACTACCCCGGCCCCGGCCTCGGCGGCCACTGCATCCCCATCGACCCCTTTTACCTCACCTGGAAGGCGCGTGAATACGGCGTGCACACACGGTTTATCGAGCTGGCGGGGGAGATCAACAGTGCGATGCCCGAGTGGGTGATCCACAAGATTGCCGAGGCGCTCAACCTGCGCAGAAAGGCGATCCACGGTAGTCGCATACTCATCCTCGGCATCGCCTATAAAAAGGATGTGGACGATATGCGCGAGTCGCCCGCTGCGGAGATCCTCGAACGCCTGCTGGAGCGCGGCGCCGAGGTGGCCTACTCTGACCCCCATATCCCGCGCTTCCCGCCAATGCGTAACTACCACTTCGATATGCACAGCCAACCGCTCACACCCGAGAGCCTAGCGGGCTACGACTGCTGCGTGCTGGTGACCAACCACAGCGCCTTCGACTATGCGCTGATCGAGGCCCACGCCCCGCTCATCGTCGACACCCGTGGGGTCTATCGCGAGCCCGCGGAGCACATCGTCAAGGCATGAGCTACCGGGCATGAGCAATCAGCCATGAGCAACGGGGCAGGGGCGCTACAGGGCTGGCAGCGACGCCTGCTGACCAACACGATGTGGGTCTCTCTCGGCATCCTGCTCGGGCGTCTAGCGGGCTTCGTGCGCGAGACGAGCCTCGCCGCCCGCTTCGGCGCCTCCCCAGAGGCGGACGTGGCGGTGGTGCTGCTCACGGTGCCGGACATCTTCGTCAATCTGCTGGTCGGCGGGGCGCTCTCGGTGGCCCTGATCCCCGCCTTCAAGCGCTACGGGGCCGGACCCCGGGCACAGGCGCTGTTCGTCCAGGGCTCGCTCCTCACCGGGCTCGCCTTTCTCCTCGTCGCCGCCCTGGCCAGTTACTTCGCCGCACCGCTTATCGCCCTGGCCGTCCCGGGGCTGGCCCAAAGCCACCTTGTCGAGGCCGAGAGCCTGCTCGGTTGGACCCTCTGGGTGATCCCCCTCACCACCCTGGCCGGGGTGAGCACCGCCTACCTGCAGGCACACGAGCGCTTCGTGCTCCCGGCCATGGGTACGCTGATCTTCAACAGTGTGTTGGTGGTGGCCCTGCTCTGGTTGCTCGATCAGGAACAGCCGCTGCAGGGACTGGTACCGGCCATCCTCGCCGCCGCTCTGCTGCGCTGGGTGAGCCAGTTGGCCCGCCTGCCGCGTCGCCCCTGGGGCTGGCGTGCCCTGCGCTGGTCGCTCATCGACCGCCCGCTGCTGCTGCGCTACCTGCAGGCCCTCGGCGCGGGCGGTCTCATCACCCTGCTGCCGGTGATCGCCCGCGCCTTCGGCAGCCAGAGCGGGGAGGGCAATCTGGCCCTGCTCAACTATGCCCTCAAGCTGGTGGAGTTCCCCCTGGGGGTGGCGATCACCGTGCTGGCGGTGGCCATCTACCCCACCCTGAGTCAAGCCCATGCCCGGGGCGAGGACGCCGAACCGGCGCTGTGCAGCGCCCTGCGCTGGGTGCTGGTCCTGGCCTTGGCGATGTGGGTTTCGCTGTTCAGCTTCCGCGAACTGTTTGCCCAGCTCACCTTCGGTTGGGGGCGCATGACCCCGGAGGCGGTGGAGACCCTCGCCGGGCTGTTCGGCCTCGGGCTCCTCTCGCTCCCCCTGCAGGGGCTCTCCAGCCTGATGCTGGCCGCCTTCAACGCCCGCCACGACACGGTCACCCCGCTAAGGGTCAACGCCTGGGTGGTGCTGCTGTTCCTGCCTGCGTCGTGGGTGGCCCAGCGGCTGGGTGGGCTGGATGGGGTGGTGTGGGCCATGGTCGCCGCCTATCTGGCCATCATGCTGGCCCAGGCGCTGCTGCTGCAGCGCCGCCACGGCGTGGCGGTGTGGCACCTGCTGGAGCTGGGCCGTACCCTGCGGTTGCTCGCCCTGACCGCCGCCCTCGCACTCTGCCTGCCGTGGCTGCGCGACGTCCTGCCCGAAGGATGGCTATGGCCCCTGCTCGCCGCCGTGGGCGCTGGTATAATGGTGCTCTTTTGCGGTCTGCTGCTCATGGGCGAGGGGCAGGCACTCATCCGTCGCCTGACCCGTCGAGGCCGTTAATGCTCAAGCTGATGCTGATCACCAAAGACCCGGAACTGGCGCGCTTTGCCGCCGGGCACGGGGTGCAGCGTCTCTTCGTCGACCTGGAGGTGATGGGTAAGCAGGCGCGCCAGGGCCACCGCGACACCCTCATCTCCGACCACGGCTTCGTCGACGTGCGTGCGGTGCGTAGCGCCGTCGCCCAGGCCGAGCTGCTGGTGCGCCTCAACCCCCTGCATGACGGTAGCGAGGCGGAGATCGAGCAGGCGATAGCCGCCGGGGCGGACCTGATCATGCTGCCCATGTTCCACGACATGGAGGCCATCGGGCGCTTCACCCGCGCCATCGCCGGGCGCTGCTGCTTCGTGCCCCTGGTGGAGACCCCCGAGGCGGTGACGCTGGTGCCCGAGCTGCTGGCCGACCCGGGGGTCGACGAGGTCTACGTCGGCCTCAACGACCTGCACATGGCCCGTGGCCTCGACTTCATGTTCGAACTCCTCGCCGATGGCACGGTGGAGCGCATCGCCGCCCAGTGCCGCGATGCAGGCAAGCCGTTCGGTTTCGGTGGTATCGCCCGGGTGGAGGAGGGGCTGCTGCCCGGCTGGCTGGTGCTGGCCGAACACCTGCGCCTCGGCTCCTCGGCGGTGATCCTCTCGCGCACCTTCCACCGCGCGGCGCAGAACCTGGACGAGATACGTGCCAACCTCGACTTCGGTCGCGAGGTGGAACGCCTGCGCGAACACGAGGTGCGTCTGGCCGGGCGCGACGCCGCGCAGGTGGCCGCCGACCACCAGGCCCTGCTCGCCGGGATCGCCGAGGTAGTGGCGCACATCCAGCGGGGACGCGCCCAGGCATGAAGCGTCTGTTCGACATCCTCTTCGCCCTGGTCATGCTGCTGCTCACATGGCCCCTCATGCTCGGTTGCGCCCTCGCCGTGCGGCTCGACTCGCCGGGGCCGATCCTCTATCGCCAGCAGCGCGTCGGGCGTGGTGGTGCCACCTTCGGCATGTACAAGTTCCGCAGCATGGTGGTGGACGCCGAGCGTATCGGATCCTACTCCACGGCCCAGGACGACCCGCGCATCACCCGCGTCGGCGCCTTCCTGCGCCGTACCAGCCTGGATGAGCTGCCGCAGCTGTTCAATGTGCTGTTCGGCCAGATGAGCCTGGTGGGGCCGCGCCCGGACGTCCCTGCCCAACGCGAACTCTACAGCGAGGTGGATTGGAATCGGCGCAATACGGTGCGCCCCGGCATCACCGGCCTGACCCAGGCCACCCTGCGCTCCGCCGCGACCCGCGAACAGCGTCTCGCTCTCGACCTCGAATATGTCGATAAATCCTCGCTCCTCTTCGACCTCAAGGTGCTCGTCCTCACTGTGCGCCAGGTCTTCGGCAAGGGGAGCTTCTAGGCCATGTGCGGTATCTTCGGCTACTTCGACCGCCAGGGGGCGAGCCTGCCAGGGACGACCCTCGCCGCGATGGGCGAGAGCATCATCCACCGCGGGCCGGACGACCTCGGCCTGCATGCCGAACCCGGCGTCGCCCTGGGCAACCGGCGCCTCTCCATCCTCGACATCGCCGGTGGCCACCAGCCCTTCGTCTCCGCCGACGGGCAGGTCGTGGTGGTGCAGAACGGCGAGATCTTCAACCACATCGAGCTGGCCGCCGAACTGGCCCACGACGGCTACCCCTGCACCACGCACAACGATACCGAGGTGCTGCTGCGCCTCTACGAGCGTGACGGCATCGCCATGCTCTCGCGCCTCAACGGCATGTTCGCCATCGCCATCCTGGACAGACGCCAGCAGGCCCTCTACCTGGTGCGCGACCGCATCGGGGTCAAGCCGCTCTACCTGCACGACGACGGCCAGCGCCTGCTCTTCGCCTCCGAGATCAAGGCGCTGCTGCGCGCCGGGATCGAACGGCGCATGGACCATCAGGCCCTGCACCACTTCCTCACCTACAACTACGTGCCCCAGCCCTGGACGATGTTCGCCGGAGTGCGCCACCTGGAGCCCGGCACCTGGCTGCGCATCGACAACTCAGGCGTCACCACCCGGCGCTGGTGGGACCTGAGCGCCCAGCAGGTCGAACAGCGTAGCGAGGGGGAGTGGATCGCGGAGTTCAACCACCTGCTCGACGACGCCGTGCGCCTGCGCCTGCGCTGCGACGTGCCGTTCGGGGCCTTCCTCTCCGGCGGGGTCGACTCATCCAGCGTAGTGGGGATGATGAGCCGCCACCTCGACGACCCCGTGCGCACCTACGCCATCGGCTTTCACGAGGCACGCTTCGACGAGTCGCCCTATGCCGCGCAGGCCGCCGCGCGCTTCGGCACCCGCCACACCATGCGCAAGGTCGACGCCAACATGCTCGACCTCTGGCCACTGGCCACCTGGCACTGCGACCAGCCCCACGGTGACATCTCCTTCCTGCCCACCTACCGCGTGGCCCAACTCGCCGCCGAGGAGGTGAAGGTGGTGCTCACCGGCGACGGTGCCGACGAGCTGTTCGCCGGCTACGACAAGTACAAACAGTTCTTCACCGGTGACGGCGCCGCTGTGGCCGACGACGCCACCTTCCAGACAGCCTACTACCGTAACCTCTCACTGTTCGACGACACGGCCAAGGCCGCGCTCTACAGCAACAGCCTGCGTCGCGAGCTGGGCAGAAGCGACAGCTTCGCTGTGGTTGCCCCGCTGTTCGCCGAGGCCGCCGGGATGGACCGCATCAACCAGGCCCTCTACCTGGACATGCAGCTGCTCCTCTCCGGCAACAACCTGGTCAAGCCCGACCGCATGGGCATGGCCGTCTCGCTGGAGGCGCGCACGCCCTTCCTCGACTACCGCATGATGGAGCTGGCCTTCCGCATGCCCGGCGAGCTGAAGCTCCAGGGCGGCGAGACCAAGTACCTCTACAAGAAGGCGGTGCGCGGTCTCATCGGCGATGAACTGGCGTATCGCAAGAAACAGATGTTCACCGTGCCGGTGGGGGAGTGGTTCCGCGACACCCTGGCCCCCTTCACCGAGGCGCTGCTGCTCGACGAGCGCACCCTAGCACGCGACCTGTTCGACCCCGAGGTGGTGCGTCGCCTGTTGCGCGACCACCAGGCGGGCAGCGCCAACCACACGCGCGAGATCCGCGCCCTCATCGCCGTGGAGTTGTGGGCGCGCACCTTCCTCGACGAGGCGCGCACGGCCGCCCCCGACTATGCCGCGCTGGGCCTGAGTGGTCCCGCAGTACAACCGATTCACTGAGCGCACAACGAGAGAGTGTCGATGCGAGTAATTGCCAAACTGGACGTCAAGCCACCCCATGTGGTCAAGCCCGTCCACTTCGAGGGGCTGCGCAAGATGGGCCGGCCCGACGAGCTGGCCAGGAAGTACTATGCCCAGGGGGTCGACGAGATCTTCTACATGGACATAGTCGCCTCGCTCTACCAGCGCGGCATCCTCTTCGAGCAGATCGAGGCGACCGCTCAGGAGTTCTTCGTCCCCTTCGCCGTGGGTGGCGGTATCCGCACCATCGACGACATGACCCGGCTGTTTCACATCGGCGCGGACAAGGTGGTGATCAACACCCATGCGCTGCAGCACGACGCCAGCCTCATCGACCGCGCGGCGCGCCTGTTCGGCGCCCAGTCGGTGGTGGTGAGCGTCGAGGCCAAGCGTTGGCAAGGCTACTGGGAGTGCTACTCCGACTGTGGGCGCGAGCGTAGCGGTCGGGATGTGCTCGAATGGGTGCAGGAGGCGCAGGAACGTGGCGCGGGCGAGTTGCTGATCCAGTCGGTGGACCAGGATGGGCGCCAGGCCGGCTTCGACATCGACCTCATCGGCGAGGTGAAGCAGCGGGCCCAGGTCCCGGTGGTGGCGGCCAGCGGGGCCGGCTCGGTCGAGCACATCGTCGAGATGGCCAAGGCGGCCCGCCCGGACGCGGTGGCGGTGGCCAGTCTGCTGCACTACGACCTGTGCGATGTGGCCGCGATCAAGACCCGGCTCGCAGCCGAACTCAACCAAGACGCAGGGCAGGTGGCATGATGGCGCAGCAGGTAGGCCTGATCGACTTCGGTTCGGTCGGTAACGTCGAGAGCGTGCGCCGGGCGCTCATCGCCGCCGGGGCCGAGGTGAAGCTGATCCGCACGGCAGACGAGTTCGACGGTGTCTCTCACTACGTCCTGCCCGGGGTAGGCAGCTTCCACGAGGTGATGGAGGGTATCCGCGCCAACGGGCTGGAGGAGCCGATCCGTCAGGCGGCACAGAGCAGACCGACGCTGGGCATCTGCCTCGGCATGCAGATGCTCGCCAGCCTCGGTTTCGAGTTTGGCGAGACGGCCGGCTTCGACCTCATCGATGGCGAGGTGCGGCTGATGCGCTGCAAGGCACCAGTGCCACACATCGGCTTCAACCGTATCGAGCCGATCAAGGAGAGCCCGCTGTTCGCCGGCATCGACCCGGAGGCGGAGTTCTACTTCATGCACTCCTACGAGTTCGTCAACTACACCGACGTCTGCGCCCTCTCCAGCCATGGCGGCCACCGCTTCGTCTCGGCAGTGAGCAAGGGTGACCTCTACGGGGTGCAGTTCCACCCCGAGAAGAGCCGCGAGCACGGCATCCGCCTGCTGAAGAATTTCATCGAGTTGTGAGGTCGGTATGAGCGAAGAGTTCGGCAAATACGGTCTCCCACTGGAGATCAAGTTCTGCAAGAAGTGCACCATGAGCAACCAGCGTCCCTCGTCGACGGTGGAGTTCAGGAACGTGAAGGGGGAGAAGAAGCGCCCCATCTACTTCGATGAAAACGGTGTCTGCGACGCGTGCAACTTCGCCGAGAAGAAGAAGCAGATCGACTGGGCCTCACGCGAGGAGCAGCTGCGCGAGCTGTGCGACCGCTTCCGCCGCAACGACGGGCGCTACGACGTGGTGGTGCCGGGCAGCGGCGGCAAGGACAGCGTCATGGCCGCCCACCTGCTCAAGTACAAGTACGGCATGAACCCGATCCTGGTCACCTGGCCGCCGGCGATCTACAACGGCATCGGGCGCTACAACTTCGACCGCTGGCTGGAGGCGGGCTTCGCCAACTACACCTACAACCAGAATCGCCGGGTCCACCGCATCCTCACCCAGCAGGCCTTCGTCAACCTCTGCCACCCGTTCCAGCCCTTCATCCTCGGGCAGAAGAATCTGGCGCCGAAGATGTCGGCCCTGCTCGACATCCCGCTGGTGGTCTTCGGCGAGAACGAGGCGGAGTACGGCAACGCCATCGCCGACAACGAGAAGCCCACGCGCGACCCCAAGTACTACAGCGCCGAGTCGCGGCTCGACGACCTCTACCTCGGCGGCGTCAGCGCGCGTGAACTGATGGAGCGCTACCAGTTCACCCTGGCCGACCTGGAGGCCTACCTGCCCATCGACCCCTATCGTCTGGAGAAGACCGGCACCGAGGTGCACTACCTCGGCTACTACCTGCGCTGGCACCCGCAGGAGACCTACTACTTCTCGGTGGAGAACACCGGCTTCATGCCCAACTGGCACCGCACCGAGGGGAGTTACAGCAAGTACAGCTCGCTCGACGACAAGATCGACTGGCTGCACTACTACACCACCCACACCAAGTTCGGCCTGGGTCGCGCGACCTACGACTCGGCGCAGGAGATCCGCAACGGCGACATCACCCGCGAGGAGGGGATCGCCCTCATCCGGCGCTACGACGGCGAGTATCCGCGCCAGTACCTCGACGCCTGCCTGCGCTACATGGACCTGACCGAGGAGCAGTTCCACGAGGTGATCGAGGAGGCGCGCACCCCGCACCTCTGGCGCCAGACCGGCGACGGCTGGCAACTGCGTCAGCCGATCTGGCAAGACTCTCCGATCTGGACCGCAGAGTAAGGACGGTATTCGAGCATGAGCAGTGAAGACCCACGCAAGGCCTACTGGAACGAGAAGTACGTGGAGTATTGGCGCGCCCGCGTGGCCGAGGCGGGCAGCGGCGACAGCGCGGTGGTGCAGGGTGACGCACGCACCGAGGACGACGAGGTCTACGAGCGCGTCTTTGCCGCCACCCCGTTCCGCACGGGCAGCCTGCTCGACGTTGGTTGTGCCTGGGGTCGCATGTTCCCCCTCTACCAGCAGCACAGCCTGCGCGTAAGCGGCATCGACATCTCCGCCGCCATGGTGGAGGCGGCGCGCGAGCAGTGGGCCGGGACAGCCTGGGTCGAGCGCATCGAGGAGTCGACGGCGGAGCGCCTGCCGTTCGATGACGCCAGCTTCGACAACCTGGTCTGCCTGGCCACCTTCGACGCCACCTACCAGCACGAGGCGATGGGCGAGTTCCTGCGCGTCACCCGTCCCGGGGCACGCCTCTACGTCACCGGCAAGCACCAGCACTACGCGGCCGACGATGCGCAGGCGCTGGCGGCGGAGATCGGTGCCCGGGGCAAGGGCCACCCCAACCACTTCACCGATACCCTGGGTCTCATCGTCCAGATGGAGGGGCAGGGGCATCGCCTGCTGCAGGCCTACTACTTCCCCCGGCGTGGTGACTTCGCCGCCTGGAACTACCAGAGCGACGCCCCCGAGCGCTTCTACGAGTACTTCCTCATCTTCGAGCGCGGTGAGCGTTGGCAGCCCCTGGCGCCCTGTGCCGACGCCTACTCACGCACCTTCCGCGAGCAGGAGGGCAGGGCATGAGCAGTGGCGATGCCTCCATCGGTCAGGTATGCGACAGCCGCCCGATCCTGGTCTCCGGCGTCTACCGCTCCGGCACCACCTTCATGGCCGCCCTGCTCGGCGCCCACCCGAGCCTGCGCGCCGCCTCCTCGACGGTGAAGTTCATCCGCTTCTGCCTGCTGCGCTACGGCGACATGGCGCAGGCGGACAACCGCCGACGCCTGGTGGAGGAGACGGCCCGCCGCGTCGCCGTGCGTTGGGAACTCGACCTGGATGTGGCGGCGGTGCTGCGTGCCGCCGACGCCCACCCCGAACCCTCCTACGCGCTGCTCTACGACCTGCTGATGCGCGAGCTGCTGTGCAAGGGTGAAGATGGGTCGGTGCGCTGGGTGGAGAAGCTCGCCGTGCAGTGGTCCGGCATCCCCGCCTTTCTCGACATGTTCCCCAACGGGCGTGTGGTGCACATCCTGCGCGACCCACGTGACGTCACCACCTCCTACAAGCTGATGACCTTCGAGCCCGGCAACACCTACCTGGACGCCGCCTTCAACTGCCGGGGGGCGATGGAGGCGATGCACGACCTCGACCCCGCTTACCGCGAGCGGGTGATGGTGGTGCGTGCCGAGGAGCTCGCCCAGCGCCCCGAGCCGCTCATCGCTGAGCTGCAGGCCTTCCTCGACCTCACGCCCGACCCGGCCATGTTCGACCCGGCCAAGCTGCACGCCGAGGGCGAGGATTGGGCCAGCAACACCTCCCACGGCGTCAACTACGACCGCTGGCCCGATGGCAGGTCGCGCTGGCCCGAACACCTCAGCCGCGCCGAGCTGCTGCTCATCGAGCTGGTCACCCAACCCTGGCTGAGCCGCTACGGCTACACCGCATCGGTGTCCGACCCGAGTGCCGAGGAGTGGGCCGCCGCTTTCGCCCTGATCGACGACGACTTCCTGCGCGGGCGCCTGCACCACTGGCTGCAGACCGGGCAGGGGGCCGAGGGCTACCGCTCCGACCCCTACACCCACGAGATGAAGATCGTCTTCCCCGAGCGCTACGCAGTGAACGCGGAGCAGGAGTGAGCCATGTCCGGTACCGTCCAGATCGTCCACGCCATCGACACCGAGGGCCCGCTCTACGAATCCCTCGGCGCCACCTTCGAGCGTCTGCGCGAGATCTTCGGCATCGACCTGCTGCCGTCGCGGGAGAACCTGGAGCGGCTGCAGCGCGGCGAGATCGACTTCGGCGACAAGACACCGTTGATCCAGGAGGCCCTCTCCGCCCACCGCGTCTCCACCCTGGGCAGCTGGGACCAGATCGACCGCATGCTCGCCGAGGTGACTGGCGAGGCCTATCGCCTGCGCCAGCCCGACGTCAACGGCAACGGCTGGGTGTTCAACTGGTTCTGCCTCGACCACGTCGGTTTCGAGACCAATCCGCGCAAGCGCGACATGGGCTATCACAACATCCACGACCGCTACGTGGAGTTGCTCGCCGCCCAGCCCTATGCCCGCGACAGCATCGAGTGGCACTTCCACCCCATGTCGACCTACCGCGAGGCGCACCGCTGCGCGACCCACTACTTTCGCAGCGACGAGATCTTCCAGATCCTATCCCGCCGGGTCATCGACCGGGGCTTCTTCCCCTCCTGTTTCCGCGCCGGCTTCCAGGCCGAGCGCCCGGACAGCCACTGGTTCCTCGAACAGTTCATCCCGTTCGACATCTCCAACATGGCCACCGCCGACACCACGGATATCGACAACTCGATTGACTTCCGCAACGGTCGCTCCGGCAACTGGCGCAAGGCGCCGCACGACTGGTCGGTCTACCACCCGTCGCACGACGACTATCAGCTGCCGGGGCAGTGTCGCCGCCTCATCGGGCGCGCCCTCAACCTGCGCAACCGCATCGGCAACATGACCCAGGCGGAGATGGATGCCGCCTTCGCCAAGGCGGCCGAGGGGGAGACGGTGCTGGTCGGGCTCTGCAGCCACGAGTGGCGCGACCTGCGCCCCGAACTCGACAGCGTGCAGGAGATGCTGCGCAACGCCCAGGCGATCCATCCCGAGGTACGGGTCGAGTACTGCCAGGCCGACGAGGCGTTCCAGGCCCACGTCGACGCGCCCTATCGCGAGCAGCCGCCGCTGGAGCTGAGGCTGACCCTGGTCCCGGCGAGCAGCGACGACGTGCCCTATCTGCAGGTGGACGTGGTGCAGGGCGAGGTGTTCGGACCCCAGCCCTTTCTCGCCATCCAGACCCGCTCCAGGCGCTACCTGCACGACAACCTCGACTTCGCCACCGAGCCGGGGCGTTGGTACTACGCCTTCCACGCCGACACCCTGCCGCTCGACGACGTGCTCACCATCGGCGTCGCGGCCAACGACTTCATGGGGCGCACCGTGGTCGAGCGCATCGACCTGTGACGCCGATGGGCCGACCCTACCGCATCCTCATCGCCTGCTACGGCGGCGGCCATGTGCAGTCGCTCATCCCGCTCGCCCGCGCCCTGCAGGCGGCGGCGGACGTGGAGCTGACCGTCATCGGTTTCACCACCGCCCGCGCCGCCTTTCAACGCGCCGGGGTCGAGGCCGTCGGCTATACGGTGCTGGAGCCCTATCTCCTCCACCCATGTCTCGATCTGCTCGCACCCTTCCTGCCCGACTCCGGGCACCCGGACGTGAGCGAGGAGGAGACGCGGGCCTACTTCCACGTTGGCATGCACGATCTGATCGAACAGCTCGGCGAGGCGGAGGCGCTGCGTCGCATCACCGAGCAGGGGCGGGTCGCCTTCCAGCCCGAGGCGACCCTGCGCCGCTACCTGGAGCAGACCGCCCCGGACCTGGTGGTCACCTCGACCAGTCCACGCTCCGAGCTGGCCCTGCAGCGAGCCGCGCGCGAACTCGGCATCACCGGCCTGGCGGTCTCCGACCTCTTCCTGCAGCACGAGGCGAGCTACCTCTGTGCCCCCGGTTATGCCGAGCACATCAGTGTCATCGCCCAGTATGTCGCGGACCATCTGCGCCAGGCGGGGTGTGACTGCACGCAGCTGCACGTCACCGGCAACCCCGCCTTCGACGGCCTCTTCACCGAGCAGATGCGCGCGGCGGGTGCCGCCATCCGCAGTGAGCTGGGACTGGCCGAGGGTGAGCGTCTGGTCACCTGGATCGGCACGCCGCAGGATGTCTCCTTGCGCGGCAAGCGCTTCGTCCAGAACGCAGCGGTGATCGCACGGCTGGAGGCCTTCTGCGCGGCCAACCCCGGCCACCGCTACGCCATCCGCCCCCACCCGAACCGACCCTTTGAGCTGCCCGACTCCCTTTGTTACGCCCACCTGCTCGGCAGCGCCTACCCCATCGAGGCGGTGCTCTGGGCCAGTGACACCGTGCTCTTGGAGACCTCCACCGTGGGGCTGCAGGCCGCCCTCATCGGTCGCGACGTCATCACCGTGGCGGCGGAGGATTACCCACCCTACGCCTCACTCGGGCTGGCCACCGATGTGCCGGACCTGGAGGCACTGGATGCCGCGATCCTCGCCCGCCGCCCCCCCTCGTTGCAGGCGCTCGGTCCGGTGGGACTCGGCGACGCCGGCGAACGGGTACTCGCCCTCATCGACCGCCTGCTCGGGCGTGATGCGGGAGGCGCTGATGACTAAACCGAGTGTGCTGGCGGTGATCACCGCACGGGGCGGCTCCAAGGGGGTGCCAGGGAAGAACATCCGCCCGGTCTGCGGCCTGCCGCTGATCGCCTGGACCATCGCCGCCGCGCGTGGGGCACGCACGGTCGACCGTCTCATCCTCAGCTCGGACGACGCGGCGATCATCGACATGGCACGCCGCTATGGCTGCGAGGTGCCCTTCGTGCGTCCCGCCGAACTGGCCACGGACAGCGCCACCTCGACCGACGTGCTCGCCCACGCGATCGAGGCCCTGGAGCAGCGCTACGACCTGGTACTCCTGCTCCAGCCCACCTCGCCGTTACGCACTGCGGCGGACATAGACGCAGCCGTGGAGCTGCTGTGCGCCACCGGAGCCCCCGGGGTGATCGCCGTCTGCCCGAGCGAGGAGCCGCCCTACTGGCTGCTGTGCATGGACACGGAGGGCGCCGTCTCTCCACTGTTCCCCGAACAGGAGCGTCCACGCAGGCGCCAGGACGCACCGCCGACCTACCGTCCCAACGGGGCGCTCTATCTGGTCCCGACCGAGGCCTTTCTCCGTGAGCGCACTCTGCTGCCCGAGGGGACGCGTGGCTGGGTGATGCCGATGCAGCGCTCTGTGGACATCGACACTATGGAAGATATCGACTATCTCGAATATCTCTGCAGTCGGCATCCTGAGTGGGTCCCCAAGTTGGAGGGTCAGGCATGAACCCCTGCTACATCATCGCCGAGGCCGGCGTGAACCATAACGGCTCGGAACAGCTGGCCTTCGAGCTGATCGACGCCGCTGTCGCCGCGGGGGCCGACGCGGTCAAGTTCCAGACCTTCAAGGCGGAGCGGCTGGTCACCCGCGCGGCGAAGAAGGCGGCCTATCAGGAGGCGCAGACGGGTGAGGGCGACCAGTTCGCCATGCTCAAGGCGCTGGAGCTGTCGGATGCCGCCCACCATCGCCTCGCCGAGCACTGTCGTGACCAGGGGATCGAGTTTCTCTCCACCCCGTTCGACGAGGAGTCGGCGGACTTTCTCATCGCCATGGGTTGCCAACGGCTCAAGGTCCCCTCGGGGGAGCTGACCAACGCCCCCTTCCTGCGCTATCTCGCCGCCAAGGGGCTGCCGATGATCCTCTCCACCGGCATGGCCGACCTGGAGGAGGTGGCGGAGGCGGTTAGGTTGATCGAGTCCGTGCGTGCTGAACAGGGTCACAGCGCGCCGTTGCAGGGGGTACTGACCCTGCTGCACTGCACCTCCAACTACCCGACCCCGCTGCACGATGTGAACCTGCGTGCCATGCAGACCCTAGCGACGCGCTTCGGCCTGCCGGTGGGCTACTCGGACCACACCGCCGGGACCTTCGTCGCGCCGTTGGCGCGGGCCCTGGGGGCGGTGGTGTTCGAAAAGCACTTCACCCTCGACCGTGGCCTGCCGGGGCCGGACCACGCCGCCTCGCTCGAACCCGACGAACTGGCGCAGATGGTGCGGGCGATCCACGATACGGACCGCGTGCTCGGCAACGCCGACAAGCGACCCACGGGCCCGGAGCTGGAGGTGCGTATCGCCGCGCGGCGCAGCGTCACCCTGGCGCGGGATGTGGCCGCCGGGGTGCCCCTCAGCGTCGAGGACCTGACCCTGATGCGCCCGGGTGACGGCATCCCTCCCGCCGAGCTGGAGGCCGTGGTGGGGCGCTGCCTGACCCGCGCCATGACACAGGGCGCGACCCTGCGCTGGGAGGAACTTGTCTGATGCGCCGCATCCTCTACCTCACCGGTACCCGCGCCGACTTCGGCCTGATGCGCTCCACCCTGGAGCGGATCGATGCCCACCCCGAGCTGGAGCTGGGGCTGCTGGTCACCGGCATGCACCTGGACGTGCACTACGGCGACACCCTGCGCGAGGTGGAGGCGAGCGGCCTGCCCATCGTCGCCCGCGTGCCGGTGCGCCTGCGCTCCGACGACGGCGCGGCGATGGCGCGGGCCATCGCCACTGAGCTGCTCGGTGCGGTGGAGACCCTGGAGGCCTTCCGCCCCGACCTGCTGCTGCTGCTCGGCGACCGCGGCGAGATGCTCGCCGGGGCCATCGCCGCCCTGCACCTGAACATCTCCATCGTCCATCTGCACGGCGGCGAGCGCTCGGGCACGGTGGACGAGCCGGTGCGCCACGCCATCTCCAAGCTGGCCCACTACCACTTCACCGCCACCACCGGGGCGCGCGAGCGGCTGCTGCGCATGGGCGAACGCGAGGCCAACGTCTTCGTCACCGGCGCCCCCGGTCTCGACGGACTCAGCGAGGTGGAGGTCCCTCCGCGAGAGACCCTGCTGGGAGAGGCGGGTTTCGACCCTGCCCGTCCGGTCGCCTTGGTGGTCTTCCACCCGGTGGTGCAGCAGGCGGACGAGGCGGCCGAGCAGATGCAGGCACTGCTCTCCGGACTCAGTGTCATCCCTGGGCTCCAGGCACTGCTGTTGATGCCTAACGCCGATGCCGGGGGAGAGGCAATCCGCGCGGTGATCGCCAGCGCCGAGGGGGCGTTCCGTGTGGTCAACCACCTGCCGCGTGAGCAGTTCTGCCACTGGCTGGCGCGGGCCGACGTGATGGTCGGCAACTCCAGCAGCGGGGTGATCGAGGCGGCCAGTTTCGATACCCCGGTGGTCAACGTGGGTGACCGGCAGCAGGGGCGCGAGCGCAGCGCCAATCTGGTCGACGTGGCGGTCGACAACGCCGCCATCGCGGCGGCGGTGGATGGGGCGCTGGCCCGGGGCCGCCATCCGGTGAGCAACGTCTATGGCGACGGCCACGCCGGTGAGCGCATCGTCGAACTGCTCACTACCCTGCCGCTCACCCCCGAGCTGTTGCTGAAGTGCAATGTCTACTGAGCGCTTCCTCTTCGGTGCCGGTGGTCACGCCAAGGTGGTGCTCGATGCCCTGCTAGTGGCGGGGGAGTCGGTACGGCTCTTCGACGGCAACCCGGCACGCGCCGGTGGGCGTCTGCTCGGGGTAACCGTGGAGCACGCCGCCGACCCCGCCGCACTGCCCACCTGGGGTCATCTGGCCATCGGCGACAACGCCACCCGTCTGCGCCTGCTCGCCGAGCTCTCTCACCATCTACAGGGGTGGTTCAGCGTGCTGCATCCGCGTACCTCGGTCGCCGTCTCCAGCCGCATCGGTGAGGGCTGCTTCTGCGCTGCCCAGGCGGTAGTCGGGCCCGAGGCCGAGCTGGGCCGTGCCTGCATCATCAACCACGGTGCGGTGGTAGACCACGACTGCCGCCTCGGCGACGCCTGCCATGTCGCCCCCAACGCCACTCTGGGTGGTGCCGTGGTGCTGGGCGCGGGGGTGCTGGTGGGCAGCGGGGCCGTGCTGTTGCCCGGGGTGCGGATCGGCGATAATGCGCGGATCGGTTCGGGGGCCGTGGTCACGCGCGATGTGCCTGACCGGGCCACCGTCGTCGGAGTCCCTGCCAGGATCAAAAGCTGAATGACCGACCTGCAACACCTCATCGTCCACCCGGGCCTCAGCCTGCACCAGCTCTTCGTGCGCATGAACGAGGGGAGGGCGGGGATCCTCCTGCTGGTGGACGAGGGCGGACGCCTGCAGCGCACCCTCACCGACGGCGACCTGCGCCGCCTGCTGCTCTCCGGGGTGGCCCTCGACGCGGTTGAACTCGCCTTCCCGCCCAAGGCGCCCATCACCGCCCCCGAGGGGAGCAGCCACGCCACCCTGCTCGAACGCATGAAGCAGGGCGGGGTGAACCAGATCCCCCTGCTCGACGCCGAGGGGCGACCGAGCGCGCTGGTGCAGATGCGCGACCTGGACGGGCCGATCCTCCTCTCCACCCCGCACATGGGCGAGGACGAGCTGGAGTTCGTCACCCAGGCCTTCGACACCAACTGGATCGCCCCCCTCGGCCCCAATGTCGACAACTTCGAGCGCGAGTTGGCCGAGATGGTCGGCATCGGCCATGCCGCCGCCCTCAGCTCCGGCACGGCGGCGATCCACCTGGCCCTGGTGCTGCTCGGGGTCGGCCCCGGTGACCGCGTCTTCTGCTCCTCCCTCACCTTCGTCGCCAGCGCCAACCCGATCCTCTACCAGGGGGCGACCCCGGTCTTCATCGATTCCGAGCCCGGCAGTTGGAACCTCTCGCCCCAGGCCCTGGAGCGGGCGCTGCTGGAGGCGGAGGCCGAGGGGCAGCCGCCCAAGGCCCTGGTGGTGGTCAACCTCTACGGCCAGAGCGCCGACATGGCGCCGATCCTCGCCCTCTGCGAGCGCTTCGGCGTGGCCGTGGTGGAGGACGCCGCCGAGTCCCTCGGCGCCAGCTACCAGGGGCGCGCCAGCGGCACCTTCGGCCGCTTCGGCATCTACTCCTTCAACGGCAACAAGATCATCACCACCTCCGGTGGCGGCATGCTGGTGTCGGACAACGGCGAGCAGATCGAGCGCGCCCGCTTCCTCTCCACCCAGGCGCGCGACCCGGCGCCCTGGTATCAGCACTCCCAGGTCGGCTTCAACTACCGCATGAGCAACGTCCTCGCCGGGATCGGTCGTGGCCAACTGCGCGTGCTCGAAGAGCGCGTGGCACAGCGCCGCGCGGTGTTCGATCGCTATCAGCAGAGCGGTGTGGGTGGCGGCCTGCTGGAGTGGATGCCCGAGGCGGAGTTTGGCCGCGCCACCCGCTGGCTCAGCTGTGGCCTGTTCCACGCCGAGTCCGGGGTGGATGTGCAGGCCCTCACCGAGGCGATGGCGCGCCAGGGGGTCGAGGCGCGCCGGGTGTGGAAGCCGCTGCACCTGCAGCCGCTCTTCGCCGACTGCCGCTACTACCCGCATCGTCACGACCACTCGGTGAGCGACGACCTCTTCGCCCGCGGCATCTGCCTCCCCTCCGGCTCCAACATGCCGCCCGAGGTGCAGCAGCAGGTGATCGACACCCTCGACACCTCCCTGCAGAGTGCACGCGCCCAGTGAACGAACGTCTGCCTCTGTCGCGCTTCTCCAAGCGCCTGGTCCTGCTCCTCGCCGACCTGGTGATGATCCCGGCGGCGCTCTGGTCCGCCCTCTATCTGCGCCTCGGCGAGGTGCTGCCGCCGATCATCGACCCCATCGCTTGGTGGCTCTTTCTCATCGCGCCGCTCACTGCCATCCCGCTGTTTATCTACCTCGGCCTCTACCGCGCGGTGATCCGCTACTCGGGTAACCAGTTAGTCTGGGTGGTGGTGCAGGGGGTTTCACTTTCGGCGTTGGTCCTTGCCTTCAGTGCCTTCATGCTGGGCCATCTCAGCCTTCCTCGCTCCAGCTTTGTCATTTACTGGCTCTTCGGATTGCTCTATATCGGCGGCTCGCGCTTCCTTCTCCAGGCCAGCTTGCATCTCCTAAGCGTGGCCAATCATCCCGGCCAACCGGTCCTCATCTACGGGGCGGGAGGGGCTGGTGCACAGCTCGTCTCGGCGCTGGTACAAGGACGTGATTACAAACCTATGGGGATCATTGATGACGACCCCAGTTTGCATGGCAGTACCATCCACGGCCTTCAGGTCTATTCACCTGAGCAACTCCCCACGCTGATCGACGATCTGGATATTGAAGAGGTGTTCCTCGCCATCCTCAACATCGACACACGACGGCGCACGGCGATCATCGAACGCCTCGAACCGCTGGAAGTACACCTGCGCACGGTGCCGGATATGGCCGAGCTGATAAGTGGCCATGCCACGATTGGGCAATTACGTGATATCGATATCGCAGACCTACTCGGGCGCGCGCAGGTGGCACCCGATGACGAATTGCTGCACCACTGCATCACCGGCAAGCGGGTGCTGGTAACCGGGGCGGGGGGCTCCATCGGCTCCGAGCTGTGTCGACAGATCGTACGGCTGGCACCCGAGTCGCTGGTGCTGTTCGAGCTCTCGGAGTATGCCCTCTACCAGATCCACCAGGAGCTTGCGCACATCTGTAAGGTCCGTGGTTACCAGCTACAGCTCATCCCGCTGCTCGGTAACGTGCGCGATGCCGAGCTGTGCGCGCGCGTGCTCACCGCTTACGCGATTCAGACCCTCTACCACGCCGCTGCCTACAAGCACGTGCCTTTGGTGGAGCACAACGTCATAGAGGGGATGCGCAACAACGTCTTCGGCACCTGGACGCTGGCCCATGCCGCCGAGCAGTGCGGGGTGGAGACCTTCATCCTCATCTCTACCGACAAGGCGGTGCGCCCGACCAATGTGATGGGCGCGAGTAAGCGCTTGGCCGAGTTGGTGTTACAGGCTCTCGCCACACGCGAGGGACAGCGCACGCGTTTCACCATGGTGCGCTTTGGTAACGTGCTCGGCTCGTCCGGTTCGGTGGTGCCGCTCTTTCGCGAGCAGATCCGCGCCGGGGGGCCGGTGACGGTGACCCACCCAGAGATCATCCGCTACTTCATGACCATCCCCGAGGCGGCACAGTTGGTGATTCAGGCAGGGTCACTGGCTGAAGGAGGGGATGTCTTTGTGCTCGATATGGGTGAACCGGTGAAGATCGTCGATCTGGCTAAGCGCATGATCCATCTGATGGGCGAGAGTGTGCGCGACAGCGACAACCCGCACGGTATCGAGTTGCAGTTCACTGGGCTGCGACCTGGCGAGAAGCTCTACGAGGAGCTCCTCATCGGCGATAAGGTGATCGAAACGGCCAATCCGCGCATCCTGCGCGCCGAGGAGGTGCGCCTGGACTACGCCGAGTTGCAGGCCTGCATGACGGCGCTGGAGCAGGCCTTCGCGGCCAACGACATTGTGGCCGTGCGCACTGAGCTGAGTCGACGCGTCAACGGCTACCGCGCCGCCGAGCAGATCGAAGACCATACCTGGCTGGCCGAGCAGGCCTAACACGATGCCTCGCCTCATTCTGTTCAATAAACCCTATGGGGTGCTCAGCCATTTCACCGACGAGGCGGGCCACCCTGGGCTTGCGCACTACCTGAAGATCCCCGATGTGCAGGTGGCCGGTCGGCTCGACCGTGACAGCGAGGGGCTCCTGCTGCTCACCGACCACGGCCCCTGGCAGCACCGCATCGCCCACCCCGATTTCAAGCAGTACAAGCGCTACTGGGCACAGGTCGAGGGCGTCCCCTTCGGGGTCGACCTGCAGGCCTTGCGCGATGGGGTGGAGCTGAACGATGGTCGCACCGCACCGGCGCTGGTCGAGCGCCTCGATGAGCCCGAGCTGTGGCCACGCGACCCGCCGATCCGCTATCGCGCACAGATCCCCACCGCCTGGATCGAACTGTCGATCCGCGAGGGGCGCAACCGCCAGGTGCGCCGTATGACCGCTGCCGTCGGTCTGCCGACGCTGCGTCTGATCCGCATATCCATCGGCCCCGTGGCGCTCGATGGGCTCGCCCCCGGCGAGTATCGCGAGCTGGAGGAGGCGCAGGTCTGTGCCCTCTGGCCGGAGCTGGCGCAGGTGCGCCACCTCAAACCACGCGCGGCCAAACCTGCAAAACCCCGCCCGAAGACTAAACCCAAGCGCGAACAGCGCCCGCGTAGGAGTAGAGGATGAGCTGGCATGCCCACGTCACCTTGGCTGCCGTCATCGAGCGCGATGGCCGCTTTCTGCTTGTCGAAGAGGAGAAGCAGGGGCGCCTCGTGCTCAACCAGCCAGCCGGTCATCTGGAGGAGGGCGAGTCGCTTCTCGACGGGGTCATCCGCGAGGTGCTGGAGGAGACCGGTCTGCCCTTCTCGCCCGAAGGGGTGGTCGGTATCTACCGCTATCTGAGTCCGGGCAATGGCATCACCTACCTGCGTATCGCCGTGCATGGCTCGGTTCCTGCCGCGCTCCACCCGATGCCGCGCGACCCCGACATCATCCGTTGCCACTGGTTGAGGCTCGACGAGCTACGCGGTCGCGCTGAGCAGTTGCGCAGCCCAATGGTGACCCGTGTCTTCGAGGAGTACCTGGCCGGGAGCCGCTACCCGCTCGACCTGTTGCGCGAGGTGGGGGCGTGAGGCTGCTGCTCGGTCTCTCCGGCGGCGTCGATTCGTCGGTGGCGGGCGAGCTGCTGCGTCGTCAGGGCCACGCGGTCGAGGCGCTGTTCATGAAGAACTGGGAGGAGGACGACGCGGACGGCGTCTGTACCGCCGCCGAGGACCTGGCCGATGCCCGCGCCGTGGCCGAACGCCTGGGCCTCACCCTGCACACCGCCAACTTCTCCGCCGACTACTGGGAGCGGGTCTTCGAGCACTTCCTCGCCGAGTACCGCGCCGGGCGCACCCCCAACCCCGATGTGCTGTGCAACCGTGAGGTGAAGTTCAAATCCTTTCTGGAGCGGGCTCGCGACCTCGGCTTCAGTGGTATCGCCACCGGCCACTACGCCCGCGTACGTGAGCGCGATGGGCGCTTCGAGCTGCTCAAGGGGCTCGACGCGGCCAAGGACCAGAGCTACTTCCTGCACCTGCTCGACCAGTACCAGCTCAGCCACGCCCATTTCCCGGTCGGCGAGCTGGAGAAGGGCGAGGTGCGCGCCCTCGCCCGTGAACTGGGGCTGGTGACCCACGATAAGAAGGACAGCACCGGTGTCTGCTTTATCGGCGAGCGCAACTTCCGTGAGTTCTTGCAGCGCTACCTTCCGGCCCAGCCGGGTGAGATCCAAACTCCCGAAGGGGAGGTGATTGGCACGCATCATGGCCTCATGTACTACACCATCGGCCAGCGCTCCGGGCTCGGCATCGGTGGGGTGAAGGGTTACCCCGATGCCCCCTGGTTCGTTGCGGAGAAGGTGCTCGAACACAACATCCTCATTGCCGTCCAGGGGGGCGATCACCCACTGCTGTGCAGGGGGGGGCTGCTCACAGAGACGCCGCACTGGATCGCGGGAACCTCACCGCCACTACCGCTCGTGTGTCGCGCCAAGACCCGCTACCGCCAGGCCGATCAGGCGTGTCGCGTGGAGCCGCACGGGGAGGGGCTGCGGGTCTGGTTCGACGAGGTGCAGCGGGCCATCACCCCGGGTCAGTCGGTGGTCTTCTATGCGGGTGAGGTGTGCCTCGGCGGGGCGGTGATCCGTGCGGCCCTGGGGGCGCCGGTTTGATTTGCCCCGGTAGGGGCGCAAGAGTTGGATGGCTGACCTCCATACGGGGGCGCCGTCTGTGGTGTGGCGAAGGGAGTGATGCGGCGTGAGTCAGCAGTTCAAGACGTTGAAAAACCAGGCCCTGGCCCTGGCTGGCGTGGCCCAGGCCGCGTACCTGGTGCAGCAGGTAGCGACCACCGGGCGCTGCGATGCCCAGGGTCTGCAGACCCTGATGCAGAGCCTGATGGTGACCGACCCGCAGCGGCCCGAGGAGATCTACGGCTCGGCTCACGCCGTGGGGCAGGGGGCACGCCTGGTGGTCGCCCAGTTGAGCGGTGGCACGGTACAGCGTGACCTCGATCTGACGCGCTATATCATCGGCCTGCTCGCCCTGGAGCGTAAGTTGGCCAAGCGTCCCGACCTGCTCAAGGGTCTCGCCGAGGGGCTGGAGCGCACCGAGGGGCGCCTGGAACACTTCCCCTTGACCCACGAAAACACCCTCGCCGGACTCGCCGACCTCTACTCCAACACCCTCAGCACCCTCAGCCCACGCATCATGGTGCGCGGCGACCAGGGCTACCTCAACCAGTCGCAACACGCGAACAAAGTGCGCGCCTTGCTGCTCGCCGGGATCCGTTCCGCCGTACTCTGGAGTCAGTGCGGCGGGAGCCGCTGGACCTTGCTGCTGCGTCGTTCTGCCCTGGTCGAGGAGGCGCGCAAGCTACTGCAATGAAGATCATCCTCGCCCCCATGGAGGGGGTGACCGATGTGGTGCTGCGCACCCTGCTGACGCGGGTCGGTGGGTACGATCTCTGCGTCACCGAGTTCGTTCGCGTCACCGACCACCTCCTGCCCGAACACGTCTTCTATCGCTACTGCCCCGAATTGCATGCGGGGGGTGTCACCCCGAGTGGGGTGCCGGTGCATGTACAACTGCTCGGCGGTCGTGCCGAGACGTTGGCGGCCAACGCCGCGCGTCTGGCCCAGATGGGCGCACCCGGTATCGACCTCAACTTCGGTTGCCCTGCGAAGACGGTGAATCGCCACGATGGCGGGGCGGCACTGCTGCAGTACCCACACCGCATTGCCGAGCTAGTCGGTGCCGTACGCTCGGCGGTACCCACCGAGATCCCCGTCACGGCCAAGATGCGTCTGGGGTTCGAGGACGACACCCTGGCCCTGGAGAATCTGCGCGCGGTCGAGGCCGCCGGCGCCACCTGGGTGACCGTGCACGCGCGTACCAAGGCCGAGGGGTATCGCCCACCGGCACGTTGGGCGGCACTCGCCCCACTGCGAGAACAGGTGCGTATCCCCATCGTCGCCAACGGCGAGATCTGGAGCGAGGCGGACTACCACACCTGCCGTGCACAGAGTGGCTGCGAGTCTGTGATGCTGGGGCGGGGGGCGATCGCCGCACCGGATCTGGCACGGCGTCTACGTGGTGGCGGTGAGCGCCTGCCGTGGGCGCAGGTCACTGCGCTCTTCCCCGACTTCGTCACCCTCTCGCGCCCCATCTCGCGTAGCCCCCAGCACTTGGCCGCACGCATGAAGCAGTGGCTTAAAGCGCTGGCGATCCACTACCCAGAGTCGCTGCACGCCTTTGAACAGCTCAAGCGCAGTAAGGACCCGGACGCGATGCTCGCCGCACTGCTGGCGGGGTCAGCCCAGGTTCAGGCCGGGCAGGGCCGCGACACCGCGACGGCCCCGAGCGAGTCCGACTAGACTGCCGCGTTCATATACCGCGTTTGAACTGCGCCAGCAGCCGCTCCACCTCGGCCACACGCCGCTCCAGACTCTCCATCTTGCGTGTAATGCGTAGTTTGTCGCCGCCGTCGAAGCGGTAGACCTGGGGCTGTTGCTGGATGAGCTGGATGATGTTCATCGGCTCGATGTTGGGTTGGGCAGAGAAAAGGATGCGCCCGCCGAGTGGCCCCACCTCGATCTTGAGGATGCCGAGCCCCGCACACCGCTGCTTGAGGGCGCCGATGGTGAAGAGCGCCTTGGTCTGTTCGGGGAGCAGGCCGAAGCGGTCGATCATCTCCACCTGCAGGTCGTCTAGCTCCTCCTCGCCCTTGGCGGCGGCGATGCGCTTGTAGAGGATCAGGCGGGAGTGGACATCGGGCAGATAGTCCTCGGGGATGAGGGCTGGGGTGCCGAGGCTGATCTCGGTGCCGTGGTCGAGGGGGCGGTCGAGGTCGATGCTCTCGCCGCGCTTGAGGCTTTCCACTGCCTGCTCCAGCATCTGGGTGTAGAGGGTGAAGCCGATCTCCTGCATCTGACCGCTCTGATCCTCACCGAGCAACTCACCGGCACCGCGTATCTCCAGGTCGTGGGTGGCGAGGGTGAAGCCGGTCCCCAACTCCTCGATGGAGGCGATCGCCTCCAGGCGCTTGACCGCGTCCGGGGTCATGGCCGGTTTGGGCGGTACCACCAGATAGGCATAGGAGCGGTGGTGCGAGCGCCCCACGCGACCGCGCAGTTGGTAGAGCTGGGCCAGGCCGAAGCGGTCGGCACGATTGATGATGATGGTGTTGGCCGTGGGGATGTCGATGCCGGTTTCGATAATAGTGGTACAAAGTAACAAATTGAAGCGTTGATGGTAGAAATCGGCCATCACCCGCTCCAGTTCACGCTCTGGCATCTGTCCATGGGCGATGGCGATGGTCGCCTCGGGGATGATCTCTTCCAGCTCGCGGGCCATCTTTTCGATGGTGTCGACCTCGTTGTGCAGGAAGTAGATCTGCCCGCCACGCTTGAGTTCGCGGTGGCACGCCTCGGTGATGAGCCCCTTGTCCCACTGGCTGACGAAGGTCTTCACCGCGATACGCCGTGCCGGCGGTGAGGCGATGACCGAGAGGTCGCGCATACCGGAAAACGCCATGTTCAGGGTGCGCGGGATGGGGGTGGCGGTGAGGGTGAGCACATCGACCTCGGCGCGCAGTGCCTTGAAGCGCTCCTTCTGGCGCACACCGAAGCGGTGCTCCTCGTCGATGATCACCATGCCGAGGCGCTGGTACTTGATCCCATCTTGGATCAGCTTGTGGGTGCCGATGACGATATCCACGGTGCCGTCGGCGAGCCCGTCGATCACCTTGTCCATCTCCTTTTTCTGGCGGAAGCGCGAGAGGGATTCGATGCGGATCGGCCAGTCGGCGAAGCGGTCGGCGAAGTTCTGGTGGTGCTGCTGGGCGAGCAGGGTCGTGGGGACCAGGATTGCCACCTGCTTACCGGCCATGGCGGCGACGAAGGCGGCACGCATGGCCACCTCGGTCTTGCCGAAGCCGACATCGCCGCACACCAGGCGGTCCATCGGCCGTTTGCGCGCCATGTCGCCGAGTACCGCGTCGATGGCCGACTGCTGGTCGGGGGTCTCCTCGAACGGGAAACCGGCGGCGAAGGCCTGGTAGGCGACGGAGTCGAAGGGGTAGATCTGCCCCTGGCGCGCCTCGCGCTCGGCGTAGATGGCGAGCAGTTCGGCGGCCACATCGCGGATCTTCTCGCGCGCCTTGCGCTTGGCCTTCTCCCACTGCCCGGAGCCGAGACGGTGCAGCGGTGCCTGGTCGGGGGAGGTACCGGTGTAGCGGCTGATCAGTTCGAGCGACGCCACCGGGACATAGAGCTTGTTCTCGTCGGCATACTCCAGGGTGAGAAACTCGCCGGTCTGACCGCCGATATCGAGGGTCTGCAGACCGAGGTAGCGGCCCACGCCGTGGTCCTCGTGCACCACCGGCGCGCCCACCTCCAGCTCGGCCAGGGAGCTGATCACCGCGTCGGCATCGCGCCCGCGGGCGCGGCGGCGACGGCGTTGCATCACCACCTGATCGCCGTAGAGCTGGGTCTCGCTGACCACCGCCAAGGGCGGGTCACTGATCAAGAGGCCCTTTTCCAGGGGCGCCACGGTGATGGCCAGGCGCGCATCGCCACTCAGGAACCCCTGCCAATCCTCAAGCGGGGTCGGGTGGATATCGCTGTCGCGCAGCAGATTGAGCAGGCTCTCGCGCCGACCGGGGGATTCGGCGGCGAAGAGGATACGTCCGGCGAACTGCTGCACGAACTGGCGCAGGGCGGCGGCCGGGTGCTCACTGCGGGCGTTGATCTGCAGCGGCGGAGGGGCATCGCAGGCGTAGTTGGTGGTCCCGACCGCCTGCGGCTGCTCGAAATGGTAGAGGTCGGTGCGTGGGTAGTGACCCAACTGAGCGTGCAGCTCATCGATGCGCAGGAACACCTCCTGCGGTGCGAGCAGCGGGCGCTCGATGTTGTGACGCAGGTTCTCGTAGCGCGCACTGCACTCGGCCCAGAAGCCGTCGACCGCCTCACCGAGCCCTTCGCTGGTATAGAGCAGGGTCTGCTCCGGGAGGTAGTCGAAGAGGGTCGCTACCTGCGCGTGGAACAGCGGTAGGTAGTATTCGACCCCGGCCGGGGCGCTGGCATTACTCACCTCGCGGTAGATGAGGCTCTTGGCCGTATCGCCCTCGAAACGGGCGCGGTAGCGCAGGCGAAAGCCCTTGACGCCCTCCTCGTCGAGGGGAAATTCCCGCGCCGGGAGCAGGTCGATACTCTCCACCTGGTCGAGAGAGCGTTGGTTCTCCGGGTCGAAGGTGCGCAGTGACTCCACCTCGTCGTCGAACAGCTCGATGCGATAGGGCAGGCTGCTGCCCATCGGATAGAGGTCGATGAGGCTGCCGCGCACAGCGAACTCCCCATGCTCCAGTACCTGGCTGACACAGCGGTAACCGGCCTGTTCCAGGCGTACACGCAGACCTTCGAGGTCGAGGCGGTCTCCGACGCCGAGCAGCAGGCTGTGGGCCTCCAGATAGCTGCGCGGGGGGAGACGGGTCATCAGCGTGGTGACCGGGACGATGAGCACGCCACGCTGGATGCGCGGCAGGTGGTAGAGGGTGGTGAGGCGGTCGGAGATGATGTCCTGATGCGGTGAGAAGTGGTCGTAGGGGAGGGTCTCCCAGTCGGGGAAGTGCAGCACCCGCAGGCCATCTTCGTCGGCGATGAAGAAGCCCAGCTCCTCCTCCAGTCGGCTGGCGGTTCGCTGATCGGCCGTGACCACCAGGATCAACCCCTGATGCTGGCGTGCCGCCTGGCTGATGAGGAGACCGAAGCCGGCACCGTAGAGTCGGGCGGCCCGTTGCCGGTCGGCGGCGCGCTGCGCGAGTTTGGGCTGCAGCGGGGAGGTGAGCTGGGTCATAGGGCCAATCGTTGCTGGGGTTCGCGGGAGATAGGGCCGCTATTGTAGTCAATTTCACCGGCGAGGCGTATTTGCGTATTGTCGCTGGCCGCTTGCCTATGTCATTCTCATTAAGGATAGATACGCACTGAGAGGGTAGTAATGTTTGCTTGGCTCGACCGCATGCCGTGGGATGTCCTGTTGATCGGCGCAGTCCTGCTCGGCCTCGCACCCTTTTCCCCTGAGCCGCACCTCGTCGAGAAGGTACGCATGCTGTCCCAAGGGGCACTCTCCCGCCCCATCGATATCTTCGACCTCCTGATGCATGCCGCACCCCTCGTGCTTATCGCCATCAAGCAGGCCCGCCGTAGCCTGGGGCTGGTCAAGGTAGAGAGTCAGCCTGAAGAATAAGGCACGCTTTGTGCTATATGTCACACCGCATTCCGACCTATCGCATCTCGAAGAGCTGGGCCCTTGCGGCCCGAATTCAATAACACCAAGGAGTCCTTACCTATGGCGCATGTCGTTGTAATTGGAGCCAGCACCGGCGGTCTGCCCGCCGCGTACGATGCCCGTGCCGTGCTCGGTCGTGAGCACGAAGTGACCGTGATCAACACCTACGAGGAGTTCAGCTTCGTCCCCTCGAACCCGTGGGTGGCCGTGGGTTGGCGCTCGCGCGCCGATATCTCCTTCCCCCTGGAGCCCTACCTGAAGAAGAAGGGCATCAACCTCATCACCAAGACCGTTACCGAGATCCGCCCCAACATCAACCAGCTGATCCTGGCCGATGGTGACGTGGTCGCCTACGACTACCTGATCATCGCCACCGGCCCCAAGCTGGCCTTCGAAGAGGTCGAGGGCACCGGTCCGGAGAAGGGCTTCACCAACTCCGTCTGCACCGTTGGCCATGCCGAGAAGGCCTATGAGCAGTGGCAGGAGTTCGTGGCCAACCCGGGTCCCATCGTAGTCGGTGCCGTGCAGGGCGCCTCCTGCTTTGGCCCTGCCTACGAATTCGCCTTCATCATGGAGACCGACCTGCGTCAGCGTAAGATCCGCGATAAGGTACCCATGACCTTCGTCACCTCCGAGCCCTACATCGGCCACCTGGGCCTCGGTGGCGTGGGTGACTCCAAGGGGATGCTGGAGTCCGAGCTGCGTCAGCGCCACATCAAGTTCATCACCAATGCCAAGACCACCAAGGTGGAAGACGGCAAGATGTACGTCGATGAGCACGATATGCAGGGCAATGTGATCAAATCACACGTGCTCGACTTCAAGTTCTCGATGATGCTGCCCGCCTTCAAGGGCGTGGACGCGGTGGCCGCCGTGGGTGACGACCTGTGCAATCCGCGTGGTTTCGTCAAGGTCAACGAGTACCAGCACAACCCCAAGTGGCCCAACATCTACTCCGTGGGTGTGGGTATCGCCATCCCCCCGGTCGAGGCCACCCCGGTCGCCACCGGCACGCCGAAGACCGGCTACATGATCGAGTCCATGGTGCTGGCCGCCGTGCACAACATCAAGAACGTCATCGAGGGCAAGGCCCCCGACCAGAAGGGCACCTGGCACGCCATCTGTCTGGCCGATATGGGTGATACCGGCGTCGCCTTTGTCGCCATGCCGCAGATCCCGCCCCGCAACGTCTCCTGGATGAAGAAGGGCAAGTGGGTACACATGGCCAAGATCGCCTTCGAGAAGTACTTCATCAATAAGATGAAGAAGGGCTCCAACGACCCGCTGTACGAGAAGTACCTGCTCAAGGCCCTCGGCATCCAGAAGCTGAAGTAAGCCTTCCCATACCTGTCAGACCTGACAGCGACACCCCGTCGTGTCAGGTCTTTGACAGGTAGTACTGGCCTAATGTCATAAATTGTCATATAGTCGGCTCCATCCAACCAGGAGCCTGTCATGACAAAACCGCCAAAATCTGACCGTAATCCGCCCACGGCGGGGCCTCAGGCGACCTCTCCCTCCTGTCAGCAGATCATCGATATCTTCCCTGACCCCTTTGTAGTCATCGACCGTGACTATCGTATCGTCGCGGCCAATCAGAATTACCTCTCGCACTACGGGATGCAGGACACCGATCAGGTGGTCGGCCAGTACTGCTACAAGGTCTCTCACCACGTCGACTCCCCATGTAGCGAACACGGCGAACACTGCCCGCTGGAGCAGGTGTTCGACAGCGCCCAGGCGATCCAGGTATTGCACATCCACTATGACCGCGAGGGCGGTGAGGAGCATGTCGAACTGCAGTCCACACCGCTGTTCGACAGTGCCGGCGACGTGCTCTACGTGGGTGAGAGCATCCGCCCGGTGCACTCCTCCTATGAAAACGGCACGCGCCTGGTCGGTCGTTCCCCGGCCATGTTGCGCATGATCAGTCTGCTCCAGCGTGTGGCACCGACCCAGACCAGTGTCCTACTGCTCGGTGAGAGCGGGGTGGGGAAGGAGTGCGTCGCCAGCTATCTGCACCAGCCCTCGGCGCGCGCCGACCGTGAGTTGGTCATCGTCGACTGTGGCACCCTGGGCGAGACCCTCATCGAGAGCGAGCTGTTCGGCCACGAAAAAGGTGCCTTCACCGGCGCCACCGGGCGCAAGAAGGGGCTGTTCGAGATCGCCCACCAGGGGACCTTGTTCATCGACGAGCTGGCCGAGTTGCCCCTACCACTGCAGACCAAGCTGCTGCGTGTACTGGAGTCGGGCACCATCCGCCGTATCGGCGGCACCCACTACATCGACGTGGATGTGCGCATCATCGCCGCCACCAACAAGAACCTGCAGCAGATGGTCGAGCGTGGCGAGTTCCGACAGGACCTCTACTACCGTCTCTCTGCATTCCCCATCCGCATCCCGCCCCTGCGCGAGCGCCTGGAGGATGTGACTCTACTGGCCGAACACTTCATCGGTCGCTTCGAGGAGGGAGGGCGGCACCTGCCGCTCTCCAGTGTGGTGGTCGAACGCCTGCTCGACTACGACTACCCGGGTAACGTACGTGAGCTGCGCAACATCCTCGAACGCGCCAACATCCTCGCCTATGAGGATGCACTGGGGCCGGATCACATCGTCTTCGAGGCCGCGCGCACGGTGGATAGCGCGCGGGAAGAGGCACGCAGCGAGTGGCTGCCGGACCTCGACGAGGCCGTTGACGAGTCCCCCTACAGTGCACATGGCCTGGGCGCCCAGCTCCTGAGCCGACGCCGCGGTCGCCTCAACGAGGGCGATGTAATGGAGGCACTACGCCGCATACAAGGCCATGGTGCACACGCGGCAGAGGTGCTCGGGGTGAGTGAACGGACGCTCTATCGCTATATCCAGCGCCTGAAGGGCGATGAGCTGGGGCAGGAGTAATAAGCAGGAGATGGGGGAGGGTGCGCCGTCATCCCATCCTGGTATGAGCGGCGCGGAGATAGTCAGTGTTGTCAGTTACACCACTCATGAATGAATAGCTTTGTGACGTTATTCACAATGCAGTGAGTGTGCCAAGCGTCACAAATTTTCACGTATTTTCTCACCGAATGGTTTAGATTCGCTAACTAACTGATTCTCAATAAGTTGATTTTTTCGACCAACGTCACACTAGACCAGGTGTCGTTACGCCAGTGACAGTGTGCAGCCGACAGCAATCTTGCGTGTCAGTTAATGTCAGATTTAACCTTGCAGATGACAGTTCCATGTCAGGTCGTGTGTCATATGTGACCTGAGAGGGCGGCATCGCGTGATGGCAGACCTAAAAGTGACAGGCAAAAAAAAACCGCGTAGGACCGAGGTCGTACGCGGTGAAACACCACAGAGTAGAACGAGGAGGAAATGTACCGGACATCGGTCCAGGTACGCTCCTGTCTACATAAGTGCGAGTTCCGTGCCAAAACTTATATCACCCACTCGTCATCACCCTAATTCATTGTTTTTATGCAGTTTATTGCACATAGATGACAGTATGTCATACGAAATATAAGAATATAAATCGTAGGGAATATGGTGATTTAAGAAACGAACTGTCAGCCCGTGTCATGACATATGGCGTGACAGGCTGACACTCAGTGTCACTAATCGCGGAAGCGCTTGAGGAGGTCGTCGTACGCATCGATGCGACGGTCGCGTAGGTAGGGCCAGATGCGGCGGACCGACTCACTGCGGGCCATGTCCAGCTCGTAGACGATGACGCAGGCGCGATCAGCGGGGGCTCGGGCGAGGAACTCCCCCTGAGGCCCGGCGATGAAGCTATTCCCCCAAAACTGGCTGCCCGCCCCCTGGCCGCTCGGGTCGGGCTCGAAGCCGATGCGATTACAGGCGAGTACGGGTAGACCATTGGCCACTGCGTGCCCCCGCTGGACGGTGACCCAGGCCTCAAGCTGGCGCGCCTGCTCTTCTGGGGTGTCCTGCGGGTCCCAGCCAATGGCGGTCGGGTAGAGCAGCAACTCGGCACCGGCCAGGGCCATCAGGCGTGCCGCCTCGGGAAACCACTGATCCCAGCAGACCAGCACACCAAGGCGCCCAACCGAGGTATCGATAGGGGTGAAGCCGAGGTCGCCCGGGGTAAAGTAAAACTTCTCGTAGTAGCCAGGGTCGTCGGGGATGTGCATCTTACGGTAGGTGCCGGCGATGCGGCCGTCTTTCTCGAAGACCACGGCGGTGTTGTGGTAGAGCCCCGCGGCACGGCGCTCGAACAGTGAGCTGACGATCACCACGCCCAACTCTGCGGCGAGGTGGCCGAGGATCTCGCAGGAGGGGCCCGGGATGGGCTCGGCCAGGTCGAACAGGGTGGTATCTTCGGTCTGGCAGAAGTACAGCGACGTGTGCAGCTCCTGTAGAAGCACCAGTTGTGCCCCACGCGAGGCCGCCTCGCGGATGTTCAGTTCGGTGACGGAGAGGTTGGTGAGATTGTCGTCGCAGCAGGCGTGCTGGATCAGCGCGACCACGAGTTTTGAGGCGGGCATGTTGGCACTTCTGTCAGTTGTGGGGGAGGACGCCCTGGGGCAGTTGCATGGTGACGCAGTGCAGGCTGCCGTACTGTTCGACCAGCGGTCGACAGTCGATGGCCACCACCCGATGCGCGGGGAAGACCGCCTGCAGGCGCTCTACAGCGAGGGCATCGAGTGGGTCGCGATAGGTCGGCAGCAACACGGCCCCATTGATGATGAGGAAGTTGGCGTAGGTGGCGGGCAGGCGCTGCCCCTCGGCGCTGTGGATAGGTGCGGGTAGCGGAAGCTCTATCAAGCGATAGGGATTGCCCTGATAGTCGCGCATGGCACGCAGCTGCGCGCGCATCGCCTGCAACGGGGCGTGGTGCGGGTCGCTCGGGTCGTCGCACACCACATGGGCGATGGTGTGTGGGTCGCAGAAGCGTGCTAGGGTGTCGATGTGGCCATCGGTGTCGTCCCCCTCCAGGGCCCCCTCCGTGAGCCAGAGTACCCGCTCGACGCCGAACAGCTGTCGGAGCTGCGCCTCGATCTCGACGAGTTCGAATTGCGGATTACGCTCGGGGGAGAGCAGACACTCCTGGGTGGTGAGCAGGGTCCCCTGACCATCGCTCTCGATACTGCCCCCTTCGAGGATCAGGTCGAGGGTCTGTAGCGGACAGGCACCAAAGGCCCCGGCACTCTGCAGGCGTCGGCTCAGGGTGTTGTCCAGCTCGGCGCTGAACTTGTTGCCCCAACCATTGAAACCAAAGTCGAGTAGGCGCGGGCTCCCGTGGTCGAGGACGGTAATCGGGCCATGGTCGCGCGCCCAAGAGTCGTCCGAAGGCATGATGCGCAGGTCGACGCGGGCCAGATCGACCCCCTCGGCCTGCAGCAGTCCAAGGATATGCGCCCGATGGGCCTCGTCGTAGGCGCTGACGAGCAGCGCTTCACACTGGGTCACCTCACGGGCGATAGCGACGAACACCGGGTCGACCTGATCGAGCCAGGGGGCCCAATCCCCGCCGGGGCGGGGCCAGGTGAGCATGACGCCGCTCTGCGGGTACCACTCGGCGGGGAGCCACACGGCCTTACTCATACAGGCCGGGCGCCACGCTCTCCCCCTCCGTGCTCAACGCGGGGGCGGCCTCGGGTAGGGTGGCCGGTAATGGTGGCAGCTCTGGGCGCTGCATGGGGCGTTGTTTCTCCACCGAGCGGATCACATAAAGGTACTCGAAGTAGACGGTGAAATCGTCGTATACCCAGCGCGTGATGGGGGGCCGCCCAACCGCTGGCACCACCTCCAGGGCCCGCCCATACTTTGCCTCGACCTGCTCCATGCTCATACCGCGCACCGGCAGGGAGAGTTCCACGCGCGGGCGCTTGAGTAACTCCTCCGGGGAGACCCCTTGATAGGGGGCGGCGGGCGCATCGTAGGGCATCGGCATGTCGATGACATCGGCCCTCAGTGGCAGGGCGGCGAGCCCGAGCCAGAGGGCGAGCAAGGGGGCTGTGTGACGCATGGTTCCAGGTCCTCGGAGAGTGGTCCGCCAGGGCGGGCAGGGGACACAAGGCCCAGCCCATCATCCGTGCAAATGTACTGCAAATCCCCACCCTAGGGCAAAATCCGCTACGATCTTCTCCATTACCCTACAGTAGATACCCCCAACCATGCACAAGGCCCCCGACCTCTTCTCCTATAAGCCCCACTGGGCACGGCGCCTGCTTCCGGTACCTGAGCTGCCGATGAGCCGGGAGGAGATGGAGCGCTACGGGTGGGACGCCTGCGATGTGATCCTGGTCACCGGCGACGCCTATGTGGACCATCCGAGCTTCGGCATGGCCCTTATCGGGCGCCTGTTGGAGGCCCAGGGATTTCGAGTCGGCATCATCGCCCAACCCGATTGGCGCTCGGCGCAGCCGTTTGCTGCACTCGGCCGCCCTACGCTCTTTTTCGGTGTCACCGCGGGCAACATGGACTCCATGGTCAACCGCTACACCGCCGACCGTAAACTGCGTTCCGATGACGCCTACTCGCCCGATGGCGCGGGGGGGCATCGCCCCGACCGCTCCACCCTGGTCTACGCCCAGCGCTGCCGCGAGGCCTTCCCCGAGGTGCCGGTGGTCATCGGCGGTATCGAGGCGAGCCTGAGGCGCATCGCCCACTATGACTACTGGTCGGACAAGGTGCGCCGCTCGGTACTGGTCGACAGCAAGGCCGATCTGCTCCTGTTCGGCAACGCCGAGCGCGCCATCGTCGAACTGGCACACCGCCTCGCACGGGGCGAAGCGATTGCGCAGATCCGCGACCTGCGTGGTTCCGCCTTCATGCTCGGTGCCACCCCCGAAGGGTGGTCCGAGCTGGACTCCAGCGAGGTCGACGCGGTGGGGCCTCTGGCGGCACACCCCGACCCCTATCAGGCCGAGCCGGAGTGCCAGACCAGCACGACCGCGACGCCCCCCCAGACGGTCAAGGTGGTGCGTAACATCCGCGCCCTCACCGCCACCGAACGCACGCAGATGGTGATCCGCCTGCCGAGCTACGACCAGGTGCGTAGCGACCCAGTCCTCTACGCGCATGCTTCACGCGTGTTCCACCTGGAGACCAATCCCGGCAACGCACGTCCCCTGATTCAGGGGCACGGAGAGCGTCAGGTGTGGCTCAATCCGCCGCCTATTCCTCTCAAGGAGCGGGAGTTCGACGCCCTCTTCGAGCTGCCCTACACGCGCCGTCCGCACTCCCGCTATGGGAGCGCGCGGATGCCGGCCTACGAGATGATCCGTTTTTCGGTCAACATCATGCGCGGCTGCTTCGGTGGCTGCACCTTCTGCTCGATCACCGAGCACGAGGGGCGCATCATCCAAAACCGCTCGGAGGGCTCGGTACTGCACGAGATCGAGACCATCCGAGACCAGGTTCCCGGCTTTACCGGGGTGATCTCCGATCTGGGCGGCCCGACCGCTAACATGTACCGCCTGCACTGCAAGTCGACACGTATCGAGTCGGCCTGTCGACGCCTCTCCTGCGTCTATCCAAAGGTCTGTGACAACCTCATCACCTCGCAAAAGCACCTGACCAAGCTCTATCGTAAGGCCCGAGCCCTGCCGGGCATCAAGCGCATCTTCGTCGCCTCCGGGCTGCGCTACGACCTCGCTGTGCTCGACCCCGAGTACCTGCGCGAGCTGGTCACACACCATGTGGGGGGCTATCTGAAGATCGCCCCTGAACACACCGAGGAGGGGCCGCTGAGTCTGATGATGAAGCCGGGCATCGGCACCTATGACCGCTTCAAGGCGCTGTTCGACCAGTTCTCCAAGGAGGCGGGCAAGGAGCAGTATCTGATCCCCTACTTCATCGCCGCCCACCCGGGCACGCGTGACGAAGATATGCTCAACCTCGCCCTCTGGCTCAAGCGCAACGGCTTTCGTCCTGACCAGGTGCAGACCTTCCTCCCGGCCCCGCTCGCCCTGGCCACCGCCATGTTCCACACCGGTTACAACCCGCTCAAGTCGTTGCACCGCGACACCTCCCCCATGAGCGTAGCGCGCGGGCTGCGTGCGCGCCGTCTGCATAAAGCCTTCCTGCGCTATCATGACGCGGAAAATTGGCCGCTACTGCGCGAGACCCTCAAGCGCATGGGGCGTGCCGATCTCATCGGTAATGGCAAGCGCCACCTGATACCCGCTTGGCAGCCGGGCGTCGGCACCGTCGAGCCACTGGGAGCGAGACCACAGAAGCCCAAGACGCCCTCCGATAAAGTGACGACCGCCGCGCGGGTCAAACCGTCTCGCCGGGACACGACGCGGGCGGTGCCCGCGTCGCCCTCCACTCAAGCAACACCACGGCGTTCCGCTTCAACCCAACCGAGCAGCCGCCCGGCCAAGCCAAAGGGCCGTCGAAACAAGCGCTAAGCCAATATTGTTATATTGTAACTATTGGGTGTATAGCACGGCTATTACTGCGTCAATGACCTACAGGCAACAGTGAACGAAGGGCAAGCATGGTTTTTGTCGAGACCCAGATACCGGATGAGAAGAAACCACTGACCGACGCCAAGGGGCAGAGGGTGTGGCTCAAACGCCTGGCCGCGACCCGCACCAGCGCCGAGATGGAGCTGATCAGCCGGGCCCTGGCCCTGGCCGAGGAGCTACACCGCGCCGACCAGCGCCACAGCGGTGAGCCCTACATCCACCACTCGGTGGCCGTGGCCGATATCCTCGCCTCGCTCAAGCTCGACCACGAGGCGATCGCCGCTGGCCTGTTGCACGACGCCCTGCTGCACCACCCGGAGTCACAACCGCGCGTGCTGGAGGTGTGTGGTCCGACGGTGGCACACCTGGTGGAGGGGGTGACGCGCATGCGTCACATCGGCGATTACCAAAACCCCATCCCTCCTTCCGAGACACGGGCAGAATCGCTGCGCAAGATGCTTCTGGCCATGGCCGAGGATATCCGCGTGGTGCTGATCAAGCTGGCCGACCGCCTGCACAACATGCGCACCCTCAAGGAGATGCCTGAGGAGCACAGGCGCAAGGTGTCGCGCGAGACCATGGACATCTTCGCCCCGCTGGCCAACCGCCTCGGTATCTGGCACATCAAGTGGGAGATGGAGGACCTGGCGTTTCGCTACCTGGAGCCGGATGCCTACAAAGAGATCGCCAAGGCATTGAAGGAGAGGCGCGTCGAGCGTACGCGCTACATCGAGCAGGTGGTCGAGAAGATCCAGGGCGAGCTGGCGCGTGTCGGTATCGAGGCGACGGTGAAGGGGCGCCCCAAACACATCTACAGCATCTGGAAGAAGATGCAGCGCAAGGGCCTCGGTTTTCACGAGTTGTACGACGTGCGCGCCGTACGCATCTTGGTGGAGACGGTGACCCAGTGCTATCACGCCCTGGGGGTGGTGCACAGCCTCTGGCACCACATCGCCAAGGAGTTCGACGACTACATCACCAACCCCAAAGAGAACAACTACCAGTCGATCCACACCGCGGTGATCGGACCCGAGGGTAAGGTGTTCGAGATCCAGATCCGTACTCACGAGATGGACAAGCACGCCGAACTCGGCGTGGCGGCGCACTGGCGCTACAAGGAGGGGGGCAAGGGCAACGCCGAGTTGGAGGCCAAGGTGGCGTGGCTGCGTCGCCTGCTAGACAACGAAGAGGGGGCCGAGGGGGAGGATATTCTCGACCGCTTCAAGGCGGAGATTTTCCAAGACCGCGTCTATGTCTTCACCCCCCAGGGCGAGGTGGTCGACCTGCCCCAGGGGGCCACGGTGCTCGACTTCGCCTACGCGATCCACAGTGAGGTGGGCAACCGCACCCGTGGTGCGCGGGTCAACGGCAGTATCGTACCGATCAACCATGAGCTGGTGAGTGGTGAGCAGGTGGAGATCATCACCAGCAAGGGGGCCAGCCCGAGTCGCGACTGGCTCAACCCGCAGCTCGGCTATCTACGCACGGCGCGTGCCCGTAACAAGGCGCGCAGTTGGTTCAAGGCTCAGGATTATGAACAGAACCTGCACGACGGTCGTGTGATGCTAGAACGCGAACTGCGCCACCTGGGCGTGGAGTCGGCGATCATCCCCAAGCTGCGTAGTCACTTCCACTGTCAACGTGAGGAGGAGCTGTTCGTCGCCCTGGGTCGGGGTGACCTCAACACCCAGCAACTCGCCGGGGCGGTGACCCAACTGACCCAGGCGGAGCGCCCCGAGCCGGAGCCGCTCACCCCCAAACGCCCTGCCAAGTCGAGCACCACCAGCGGCGGGGGGGATGTGCACATCGCGGGTGTCGGCAATCTCCTCACCAAAATGGCTGGCTGTTGCCAACCGGCCCCGGGTGATCAGATCGTCGGCTACATCACCCATGGTCATGGCGTCACCGTGCATCGCCACGAGTGCACCCAACTGATCAATCTCTCGGTCGAGGAGCGCCAGCGCCTCGTCGAGCTGGAGTGGTGTAGCGAGACCCCCAATACCTACCCGGTCGATATCCAGGTAGATGCCATCGACCGCACCGGGCTGCTGCGCGACATCTCCACCATGCTGGCCAACGAGCGCACCAATGTGCTCGGCAGCAACACGCGCACCGACATCAACACCCGCGTAGCCCATATGACCCTCACCCTAGAGATCGAGAGTACCGACCACCTGAGCCGGATCCTCAATCGTATCAGCCAGATCCCCAACGTCTACGAGGTCCACCGTCGGCGCTGATGGAGTTCGACCCACCCCTCATCGAGGCGCGCCTGCTGCGCCGCTACAAGCGCTTTCTCGCCGACGTGCGCCTGCCCAGTGGCGCTGAGCTGACCGTACACACCCCGAATACCGGGGCGATGCACGGCTGCGCCATCCCAGGCCACCGCGTCTGGCTGCGCGACAGCCGCAACCCCAAGCGCAAGCATCGCTACAGTTGGGTGCTCAGCGAGGGGGAGGGCGGGGCACTGGTCGGGGTAGACACAGGCGCGGTCAACGTCTTGGTGGCGGAGGCGATCGACACGGGGCTGATCGGCCCACTACAGGGCTATGAGCAGCTGCGCGGTGAGGTGCGCTACGGGCTGGAGCGCAGTCGTATCGACCTGCTGCTCACAGGGCACGCCCAACTGGCCGATGCCTATGTGGAGATCAAGAACGTCACGGCGGTGGACGCCACCGGCTGTGGCTACTTCCCCGATGCGGTGACCACACGTGGGCAGAAGCACCTGCGAGAGTTGATGCAGGTGGTGGCCGCCGGGTGGCGTGGGGTGCTCCTCTTTTGTGTACAACGTGACGACCTGGAGGCACTGCGACCCGCGGACGAGGTCGACCCCGCCTATGGCACGCTGCTACGCCAGGCCGCTGCGGCCGGCGTCGAACTGCTGGCCTACTGCGCACAGCCGACACCTGAGGCGATTCGCCTCTATCGCCCTCTGCCGATCCGTCTCTGAGACCCGATGAACTCGACCGCAAGCGCGTGGTCAGAATGGCCTCGTCGAACGCGTGCTGCGGGTGATACGCAGAGTGCCGTATTCAAGTGACGAACTCTGTGTGTCTCTTTTCCTGCTGCGCTCCCGGCTCCCGCTGTCATGTCGACCACTCCCGTGTGCCCCCGGTGCTAGGTCTGTTGGGTTCAACCCTCCCTCTCGATGACACGCGGCTACCCCCTCACCCCTCTGTGTGGTTAAATCCCCCGCATGTATAAACCCCTCGCACTCTTCATCGGTCTGCGCTACACGCGCGCCAAACGCCGCAACCACTTCATCTCCTTTATCTCGCTCATCTCCATGCTCGGCATCGCCCTGGGGGTCACCGCCCTCATTACCGTGCTCTCGGTGATGAACGGTTTCGAGAACGAACTGCGTAATCGCATCCTCGGTATGACTGCCCATGCCACCATCCAGGGCTATGGGGAGAACCTCTCCGACTGGCAGGGGGTGCGTGAGCGTATGCTCGAACACCCGCGCATCCTCGCCGCCGCACCCTATATTCAGCGTGAGGGGATGTTGATCAATGGCAACCTGGTCAACGGCAGCGTGATTCGGGGTATCGACCCGGCCTTAGAGCCCGGGGTCAGCAAGGTGACCGAGCACATGCGTCGGGGTGAGCTGGCGAGTCTGGTACCCGGAGAGTTCAACATCGTTCTGGGTGCCGAGTTGGCCATGGCCTTGGGGGTTGGGGTGGGTGACAAGGTGACCCTGGTCACCCCCACTGCCAATGTCACCGCCGCCGGGATCCTCCCCCGACTCAAGCGCTTTACCGTGAGCGCCATCTTCCAGGTGGGGATGTTCGAGTACGACAGTGCCCTGGGCCTCATCCACCTGAGCGATGCGCAAAAGCTGTTTCGCATGGGCGAGGAGGTGACAGGGGTGCGGTTGCAGGTGGACGAGCTGTTCGCCGCCCCGCAGGTGGTGCGTGAGGCGGGCAACCGTCTAGAGGGGGTCTACTATGTGCGCGACTGGACCCAGAGTCACAGCAACTTCTTTCGCGCCATACGCACCGAGAAGATGGTGATGTTCATCATTTTGCTGCTCATCGTCGGTGTCGCCGCCTTCAACATCGTCTCGACCCTGGTGATGGTGGTGACCGACAAGGAGTCCGACATCGCCATCCTCAAGACCCTAGGGGCGACGCCACGCACCATACTGCTGATCTTCATCGTGCAGGGGACACTCATCGGCGTCATCGGCACCCTGCTCGGCCTCATTGGCGGTGTGAGTCTGGCGCTCAATGTGGAGACCCTGGTGCCCTGGCTCGAACACGCCTTCGGCGTGCAGTTCCTGCCAGCGGATGTCTACTACATCAGCGACCTCCCTTCGGAACTGCACTGGGACGACGTTCTGCACATCTGCGGCGTCTCCTTCCTCCTCACCGTGTTGGCCACCCTCTGGCCCGCCCGCCGCGCCGCCAAGACCGCCCCTGCCGAGGCCCTGCGTTATGAATAACACCGACGACTGTGTCATCCGCTGCCAGGGCCTGACCCGGCACTATCGCCAAGGCCCCCTCTCGGTGGAGGTGTTGCGCGGGGTGGACCTGGAGGTGGCCAAAGGCGAGCGCATCGCCATCGTCGGGGCCTCCGGCTCGGGTAAGAGCACGCTGCTCCACCTGCTCGGCGGCCTCGACCTACCGACGCAGGGCGAGGTGCAGGTGGCCGGTGAGTCTATGGCGCAGCTCAAAGAGTCGGCGCGCGCGCGCCTGCGCAACCGTGCCCTCGGCTTTGTCTATCAGTTTCATCACCTACTGCCCGAGTTCACTGCACTAGAGAATGTGGCCATGCCGCTACTGCTCGGTGGCACCTCGGTGGAGGAGGCGCATGCGCGCTCGGCCGACCTACTCTCCAGGGTGGGACTCGCCGCACGCATCAAGCACAAACCGGGAGAGCTCTCGGGCGGCGAGCGGCAGCGTGCGGCGATCGCGCGGGCCTTGGTCAATCGACCCGCCTGCGTACTCGCCGACGAACCCACAGGAAACCTGGACCAGCACACGGCGGAGCGCGTCTACGCAGAGATGATGGAGCTGAATCAGGCGCTGGGCACCAGTTTCGTGGTGGTCACCCACGATCGGGCCTTGGCCGCGCGCATGGGGCGCACCCTGCATCTGGTCGAGGGGGTATTGAGCGCATAGGCCAAAATTATGTGACCTACAGATTGTAATTGCTTTGATACTTACGTTTACGTTGCAGGTATTCACAGATCTTTGTAACCATCCGGTCCACCTCCTTCCCTCCCCTCGAACCCTATAGTACCCTTACGAAAGAATGATGGGTTACGTGGTGTAATCCCCATACCCGTCGTTGTTGTTAGGAGGCTCCCTTCGTCTGTTTTCGTGCTTATGCGTGTAGGCAGTATCTTACGGAAGCGTAATCAACCGCAGGTGTGGCGACTCATTCCACTTAGCCACAAGGAGATATACGGATGATCAAGGTCCTGTTGGTCGACGATCACATGCTGGTCCGCCATGGCATTCGGCGCATCCTGGAGGATGTCGGTGGTATCGAAGTGGTCAAGGAAGTCGGCAGTGGCGAGGAGGCCATCGAGGCCGTACGCAAGATCAAGCCCGATGTCGTGCTGATGGATATCAGTATGCCCGGCATCGGGGGGCTGGAGGCGACCCGGCGCATCGCCCAGATCGCCCCCAAACTGCCGGTTATCATCGTCACCGTACACGTAGAGGCCCCCTTTCCGAGTCAGCTGCTGCAGGCCGGTGCCATGGGGTACATCTCCAAGGGCGGGAGCATCGAGGAGATGGTGCGCGCGATCCGTGACGTGCACATGGGGCAGCGCTTTATCAGCCCGGAGATCGCACAGAACTTGGCCCTTTCGCTGCTGCCTGGTCAAGGCGGGGGCGAGGAGCAGCCCTTCGACAAGCTCTCATCACGTGAGATGCAGGTGATGTTGATGCTGGTGCAGGGCGGCAAGGTGCAGGATATCGCCACCCAGCTCAACCTCAGCCCCAAGACCATCAGTACCTACCGCTATCGCCTGTTTGATAAACTCAAGGTCAAGAACGACGCCGACCTCACCCGCATGGCCATCCGCTACAAGCTGATCGACGGCTGACCAGTGTGTGCCGAGTGGGGAGGGCGACGCCCCTCCCCGAACTCGACACACCATGCACGACACCCACACCGACCCCTTCGACCCGCGCGCATTCCTACGCGACCTCACCTCGCTACCCGGTGTCTATCGCATGCTCGATGCGAAGGGGGAGGTGATCTACGTCGGCAAGGCGCGCAATCTCAAGCGCCGCGTCTCTAGCTACTTCCGTACTCAAATCGATAACGCCAAGACCGCCGCCATGGTGGCGCAGATCGCCGATATCCAGGTATTGGTGACCCACACCGAGGGTGAGGCGCTGATCCTTGAGAACAACCTCATCAAAGAGCTCAAGCCGCGCTACAACATTCTCCTGCGCGACGACAAGAGCTACCCCTATATTCACTTCACGCCTGCCCGCTATCCAAGGCTTACCTTCCACCGCGGCCGACCCGGGCGCGCGGGCCGCTACTTCGGTCCCTATCCCAGCTCGGCCGCCGTGCGCGACAGCCTCAATCTGCTCCAGAAACTGTTCAAGCTCCGCCCCTGTGACGAAAGTACCTTCAATAATCGCAGCCGCCCCTGTCTACAGTTTCAG
>QKED01000082.1 GCA_003252455.1 Gammaproteobacteria bacterium | reverse complement strand
GGGCGGGCGAGGGGGGCGTTGGCCTGGGGATTGGCGCTGCTGCCGTACCAGACGCGCTTCACCGAGGGGATGATCTCCGCCCCCTCGGGGTCGACCACGCACTCGCCACTGTCGTCCTTGATCTGAAAGAGGTCATCGCTGGTACCGCTCTGTAGGGTGCGCCACTGCTCGCGGTTGTTGTTGTCGCGCTCGCGCTCCTCCAGCTTGTAGCGGTACCAGAGGCAGCGGGTACCGCTCAGGGGCGAGATGATGGGGGCGCCGGGCAGCAGCTCGCCCCAGCCGTCCAGCTCGACGTAGCCCTGGGCGGCGGAGCGGATCTTCGAGGTGGGGGTGTCTTCGATGATGCGTGCCCGGCGCAGGCTGCGTTGCAGCAGCCAGAGGCCGCCGAGGGCCGCCGCTAGCAGCAGCACCATGTAGAGCCAGAACTCAAAGTTAGAGGCGGTGAAGGCCCACAGGCGTAGCTGCTCGGAGAGGGACATGGGTCAGCCGTTGAACAGCTTGCCCAGGTTGACATCCTTCAACTCCTCGGCGTCGAAGGTGAGCAGGGCGCGTTCGCGGAAGTTGAACAGGCGGGCGACGAGGATGTCGGGGAACTGTTCGATGCGTACGTTGTTGATGTTCACCTGCTCGTTGTAGAACTCGCGGCGGTCGGCGATGGCGTTCTCCAGGCCGGTGATGCGCCCGGTGAGGTGCTGAAAGTTGTCGTTGGCCTTCAGCTCCGGGTAGGCCTCGGCCACGGCGAAGAGGTTGCCGAGCCCCATGCGCAGCTGCGCCTCGGCCGGACCGAGGCTGGCAGCGTTGCCCGCTGCTCGGGCATTGGCCACCGCGCTGCGCGCCTGCATCACCCGCTCCAGGGTCTCCTTCTCGTAGCCCATATACTGCTTGCACACCTCCACTAGTTTGGGCAGCTCGTCGTGGCGCTGTTTGAGCAGGATGTCGATGTTGGACCACGCCTTGTCCACCGCGTGCTTGATGCCCACCAGGCCGTTGTAGAGGATGACGATGTAGATAAGCAGCACCACCAGGATGCCGAGGAGGATGAAGGTACCGATCTGCATGGATGCTCTCCGCTTGAGGACGTATGGCGCTGACTATAACGCAAAGTCGGTGACGACTTTTACCTCAGGGCGGGCTTCTTGGGTGACGTTCACCACAGCGCAGTGTGCGTCGATGGCATGGAGCGGAGCACCGCGTGAAATCAGGCCGCTCGTACCGCAGTATCGAACAGCGCGTGATGGCGAAGCGAACGACCCCTCCCGGACGCGGTGGCTGCGCGCGCTCTGCGGTAAATTTCTTCTCCACAACCCCTGACCGGGCATTGCTTTTCAACGTCCTATGCGTATAATTGCCCGCTCTTGACCGCAGGATGCAGTCATACCTGGAGAGGTGTCCGAGTGGCTGAAGGAGCACGCCTGGAAAGTGTGTATACGGCAACGTATCGGGGGTTCGAATCCCCCCCTCTCCGCCAAATTCCCGCAGTGGATTTTCCTCAGGGCCTACGGCCCGAATCCCCGACATCGAGTTCTATGGTGGCCTCTTCCGGTCCCCTCGCGACGATAGATTGTGAACCCCGCCAGGCCCGGAAGGGAGCAACGGTAGCAGTCGATTCGGGCGCCGGGGTGTGGCTGGTCGAGGCCGCCTCCTTTTTGGCCTACCCAGTACGAATGCGCCACGCAGGCACAGAGGACGCTGAGTGCGCCTCTACTTTTCGGTTTCTGCCCGCATCACAATGGCCGCGCTTCCACTCGCGCATGTCGTAATTCTTGTTGGCGATACGCTGGGGTTCCCGGCGCCCCCCGTGCCTGCGTGGCAAACCCCCGTGTTAACATCGCCCCTTTCCCCGCGATGGAGTGGCGACGATGAGCTACCTGGTACTGGCGCGTAAGTGGCGTCCGCGCAAGTTCGCCGAGATGGTCGGCCAGCAGCATGTGCTGCGTGCGCTGATCAACGCCCTCGATAGCGATCGCCTGCATCACGCCTTTCTCTTCACCGGCACGCGTGGGGTGGGCAAGACCACCGTCTCGCGTATCTTCGCCAAGTCACTCAACTGTGAACACGGCGTCGGCTCGGAGCCATGCGGTGTGTGTGCCAACTGCCGCGAGATCGACGAGGGGCGCTTCGTCGACCTGATCGAGGTGGATGCCGCCTCGCGCACCGGTGTCGACGACACCCGCGACCTGCTGGAGAACGTGCAGTACGCCCCCGCCCGTGGGCGTTACAAGGTCTACCTCATCGACGAGGTGCACATGTTCTCCAAGAGCAGCTTCAACGCCCTGTTGAAGACCCTCGAAGAGCCACCGCCGCACGTCAAGTTTCTCCTCGCCACCACCGATCCGCAGAAGCTCCCGGCCACCATCCTCTCGCGCTGCCTGCAGTTCAACCTCAAGCGCCTCTCCGTCGGTCTGATCCGCGACCATCTGGCCGATCTGCTCGGCAAGGAGCTGATCGCCTTCGAGCCCAGCGCACTGAGCGCCCTGGCCCACGCGGCCGACGGCTCCATGCGCGACGCCCTGAGTCTGCTCGATCAGGCCATCGCCTTCGGCAGCGACGGGGTCAAGGCGCAAGAGGTACACGAGATGCTCGGCACCATCGACCGCGCCCGCGTGGTCGAGCTGCTCAAGGCGCTCGCCGCCGAGGATGGTCCCGGCTTGCTCGCCGAGACCGCGCGCCTGGCCGAACTCGGCCCCGACTATCGTGCTGTACTCGAAGCGCTCATCGACCTCCTCCACCGCCTGGCCATGGCGCAGGTGCTCGGTGCCGAGGGGGGGGCGGAGGAGGGCGATGAGGAGGCCGCCGCCCTGCTCGGTGAGTTGGCCGCCCAGCTGAGTGCCGAGGAGGTGCAGCTCTACTACCAGATTGCCCTGCACGCCCGTCGTGATCTACCCCTGGTGCCCGACCCACGCAGCGGCCTGGAGATGGCCCTGCTGCGCATGCTCGCCTTCCGCCCGGCCACGCTGGCGCTCCCCTCTGCCCCAGCGGCCCCGGTTGCGTCGCCGAGCGTGCCGACCACGCGCGCTAATCCGACCGTTGCCTCGCGCCCGCAGAGCCCCCCTTCACGCCCGACCCCGTCGCCCGCGGGTAATAGTGGGGGAGGAAATCGCCCTACCGACAACATCCGCGCCATGCTCGGCGATAAAGGCGGGCGCGATAATCGCAGCCGTCAGCCGCAGCAACGCCCCGCGCAGGCGCGACCCGCCCCCGGCGAGGGGGACGATGAGCCTGCCCCCGCACGCCCTCCGAGTGACGTAGCGGGAGGACTCCAGGGCGTGGGGGGCGGGACACGCGGCCCTTCACCCTTCATCCCCGACCCTTGGGAGGCACTCTGTGAGCAACTCGCCCTCGGGGGCTTGGTGCAGCAACTCGCCGTCAACTGCACCCTGGTCGCCCAGAGTGAGGGTCAGGTCCGCCTCGCCCTCGACCCTGGTTGTCGTCACCTCGACACCGCCGCGCGTCGCGATGCCTTGGCAGAGGCCCTCGGTACGCACCTCGGTCAGACCATTGCCCTTGTGCTGGAGCAGGGGCGGGCCGGTGCCCCCACCCCCCAATGGCGGCAGCGCCAACGCGAGCGACTGCGTCTGAAGGAGGCCGAGCGTTTGATCAGTGAAGACCCGGTGGTGAAGGAGCTGCGTAAGCGCTTCGATGTGCAGCTGGTAGCCGACTCGGTGCGGGCATTGGCGGGGTTGCGGATGGAGCCGCCAGGCGAGTAGGGCGCCGGGCGGCCCCCTCTCTGGTCTATTCAACTGTGCGGCCTACGGCTTCGTGCTACGTCGTCATAGGCATCATCGTCTGCGTCGGGAGGTGCAGCACGGCGTTCAGCCGAATCGGCACCACTCGCCGGTTCGGCGTCGTGCGTGGGTGCCGAGGGGGGGCCGTTACTTTGCCCCTTTGATGGGCCTCAGGCACTCCTCGCGCCAGCGGCACGCGATTTGGTCGCACTGGGCATCGATGGCGCTGCCGAAGCAGTCGAAGTTACCCTCGGCGCGCTGGATCTGGCGTACCAGCTCCGCCTTGGTGAGTCTGCCGGTCGCCACACCCAGTTCGTTGGCGATGGCCCTGAGTTGCTCTTTGAGCATCTTGCACCTCCCATCCACGGCTGAATTGCGCACCAGTCTAGTGCGGGTAAATGACAGGACGATGCCATCCAACAGCTGGGCTCGCCCGTCGTCTGGCCTCCCTCGCTGCGAGGGGGGGGTCGCTCGTCCGGCTCACCCGCGCCATGCGATAGCCCACTACCACGCACACCCATGCGATCCACGCCCTTGTTCCCACAGGCGCCATCCCCATCTCCCCTGGAGATGAGAGAATTGTTGACATAAATTCACGGATATGGCGCTGCCCATGTGATGTCGACAGGGGCCCTCTCGTCATGCCGGTTACGTCTCACCCGTGACCGCCATCGCATGCCGTCCACCCCGCGAATAGGGTGGGGTGCACCTTCGGCCAGGGTGAGAAATCCTGATTAAACAGTCATGTGGAGTGCAAGTATGGGCAATCAACTCGTGACGGTGAGCGATAGGCTCGACCCCTTGGCAGAGCTGGACGGCTTCATCGCCGCCGCCTTGGTCGATTCCACCAGTGGCATGATGTTCGAATCGCGGGTCCAGGGGACCTTCGCCATCGAGATGGCGGCGGCGGCGAATACCGAGGTGGTGCAGGCCAAGTTGCGCGCGATGCGTGAGATCGGCCTGGGTGATGACCATATCGAGGATATCCTCATCACCCTTGGCACCCAGTACCACCTCATCCGCCTGCTCAGTCGGCAGCCTGAGGTATTCCTCTATGTCGCTCTGGATCGGGCCCACGCAAACCTGGCCATGGCGCGTCTGGTGCTGCGCAACGTGGACAAGCAGATGGAGGCCGTCTAACTCCCCCTTCTGCAGCACTCTCCGCTGCTGCGTCAGTGACCTCTCGGGCCAGCGGTTTCGCGGCGATGAAGGGGATGTCCGTTCCCGGCTACCCGCAGCGAGTGGTGGCGACGGCGCCCGCCGCCGTGGGGCAAATCGCTCGGCCCACCTGCTATACTGGACCGCCTTCAGACACACATCGCGAACTTAAGAGGAACTGGCTATGAAAGGTGGCATGGGCAACATCATGAAGCAGGCGCAGCGCATGCAGGCGGAGATGCAGCGCATGCAGGAGGAGATCGCCAACATGGAGATCACCGGCCAGTCCGGCAGCGGCCTGGTCAAGGTGACCATGACCGGTCGTCACGACGTGCGCCGCGTCGAGATCGACGACTCCGTGATGGACGACAAAGAGATGCTCGAAGACCTCATCGGCGCCGCCTTCAACGACGCCGTGCGCCAGCTGGAGAAGACCAGCTCCGAGCGCATGTCGAGCATGACCGCCGGGATGGGTCTGCCTGGCGGCTTCAAACTCCCCTTCTAAGCCCCCTCTATGGCCTACACCCCGCTCATCGCCGCCCTGGTGGAGGCGTTGCGAGGCCTGCCTGGCGTCGGCCCCAAGTCGGCGCAACGCATGGCCTACCACATGCTCGAACGCGACCGCCACGGCGCACAAGCGCTGGCCGGGGCGCTCCAGGCCGCGATTGACGGGGTAGGGCGCTGCCGCCTCTGCCGCGACTTCAGCGAAGGCGAGACCTGCCCCCTCTGCGCCGACACCCGGCGCGACACCACACAGCTCTGCGTGGTCGAATCCCCCTCCGACGTCCAGGCACTGGAGCAGGCCACCGGCTACCGTGGCCTCTACTTCGTGCTCATGGGCCACCTCTCCCCCATCGACGGCATCGGCCCGAGCGACATCGGCCTCGACCACCTCGGCGAACGGCTCGCCCAAGGCGAGGTACAAGAGCTGATCCTCGCCACCAACCCCACCATCGAAGGCGAAGCCACCGCCCATTACATTGCCGACATGGCCCGCGACCTGCCCATTCAGCTCTCTCGCCTCGCGCACGGCGTTCCCGTCGGTGGCGAGCTGGAGTATGTGGATGGCGGTACTCTGGCGCACGCCTTTAACGGGCGGCGGAAGGTCTGACCAGCTTCCTGATCGGTTCTGGCAGGGCTTTGTGGCATGGTAAAGCGCCTCGTCCCGGCGGGTTGGGCTGTTCACCACAGAGAACACAGAGGTCTAAGGACGAAGACGCGTAGGATGGGCAAAGGGAGCGCTAGCGGACGTGCCCATCAAGGTAAAGAGCGTCGAGCCCTATCTCCAAGCTCGAAAGGATCTGTTGGAGCATCTGTCACCGTTTGGGTGGCCCACCAAACCGCTCTGATGGGCACGTCGCTATCGCTCCTTTTGCCCATCCTACGGAGTGCTCGATTTGCCCTATGTCACTCATACCTAAGCCACCGTCTCGTCTCTTATGGATCACCGCCGTCGTTGCTGTGGTCATTCTTTTTGCGTTGGTATACCCATGGCTCAAAGAGCAGGTGCAGATCGATAGCTGTTTAGATGCTGGTGGTCGCTGGGAGATGAAAGCTCAAACCTGCCAATATACTGATCGCTAACTCATTGAAGTAACACGTAATCTCAGATAGCGATACACTCCCAACAATGAAGAGTGACTTGACAGCTATGAATACGCTGTAAGTATTCGAACGTGAATTTCCTCAGCACTGGGCGATTGACGATTGAGTTAGCTGTAGCAGCTTCGCACGATTTCTCAACATCTCCTCAGTTAGTGAACCATGTTCACGCTTATAGACGTTGAGTAGATGAAGCACTCTCCTCGGGTGCTTCAAATAGCCTCGGTCAGCCATACGGACAGAAATTTCTGCAAACGTTTCGAGATCACCCTTAGTCTGAGGCTCTTGGTCGGCGTATTGATTGTAACGCCGAATCAAAGCCCTATCTTGTCGCCATGTTCGTCTGCATTCGTGGCATCTTAATGCATATGCATCTTGGGGGATCTTCAGTGTTTCGTACCAGAATTGTTCTTCGGCAGCGTAGAAGATAAAGGTCCGTGCACAGTCTCTGCACACGCGTGCTTCATCTGAATAGGAGATATAAGGGCAAAAGCTTGGCCTTTGCTTCGAGGGGTCAGCGTCAATGATGCTAGGGGAGTTCTGACCATCAAACCTCGGGTGCTGTACGGATGGCTGTTTGTCGTCGTTCACGTCGGTTATTCCCCATTGTCAGGGCTGAAAGGCGGCATCTACCCGTCCCATCCACGCCAAACAAAGAACCCCGCCAACCCCACTCCGCACCCATCACCCATAAGGCGACTCCAACTCCGAATGCCGCGTCTGCTGTGTGGCCATCTCCTGCCTTAGGCGCAAAAAGCTGGCATGCCGACGTGGGTCAATATCACCGTTCTTAATCGCCCCAAGCAGCGCACACCCTGGCTCGTGCACATGGCTACAGTCCCGAAACCGACAGTGGCCGAGGTGCTCGCGAAACTCCCGATACCCCTCGACCAGCTGCTCATCGGGCATGGGCCAGATGCGAAACTCACGCACGCCGGGGGAGTCGATGATGCTGCCGCCATCGGGGAGGTGGTAGAGGCGCGAGGCGGAGGTGGTGTGGCGGCCTAGGCCGCTCTGTTCGGAGATGGCGCCGACGAGGGCCTCTTCGTGGGGGATGAAGTGGTTGACCAGGGAGGATTTGCCTACACCGGACTGTCCGGCGAAGACGCTGGAGCGGCCTTTGAGGGCCTCGTGCAGGGCGTCGAGGCCGTGGGCAGTGTGGGTGCTGGCGCGGATGAGGGTATAACCGAGCTGGGGGTAGATAGCCAGTTCGCGGTCGACTTCGGCGCGTGCATCATCGTCGAGCAGGTCGATCTTGTTGAGCAGGATGAGCGGGGTGATGCCGGTGCTCTCGGCGGCGACCAGATAGTTGTCGATCAGATCGAGGCTGTAGAGCGGGGCGGGGGCGACGACGACGATGATCTGGTCGAGGTTGGCGGCGAGCCCTTTGAGCTGGCCGGACTTGTCGGGCTTGGCGAGCAGGGTGCGGCGTGGTTGCAGGGCGGTGACTACGCCGCCCTCGCCGTGGGCCTGCCACACTACGCGGTCACCGACCACCGGTGTGCCGATGTTTTGTCGGGCGCTACAGCGCACGCGCGAGCCGTCTTCACCCTCGACCTCCAGGGTGGCGCCGAAGTTACTGACTAAGGTGCCTTGGCGCTCTTCGGCGTCGTGGATGTCGAGGGATTCGCCAAGTCGGGCATCACGGCGTTGGGCGCGCTTAATGCGCTCCTCTTGCACCTTCTCGGCACGCCAGAGCTGCTGACGCGTCAGTTTGCGGCGCGACATGGGTCAGGCGAGGAGGCGATCGACCTTGGCGGCGCAGACCATGTCGTTGAGCGAGAGGCCACCGATGACGTGGGTGCTGTAGGTGATGACCACCTTGTCGTAGCTGACGCTGAGGTGGGGGTGGTGGTCTTCGTGGTGGGCGATCCAGACCACGCCGTTTACAAAGGCCATGGTCTGGTAGTAGTCCTGAAACGCGAAGCTGCGGTGGATGGCGTGGCGATCCTCGCTCAACTCCCAGCCGCCCAGACGTTCGAGGTACTGCCTCACCTCCTCTTCGCTGAGGGGCTTGTCGGTCGGTTCGAGGAGGGTACAACGGCGGGCGGCGAGGTCATTCATGGCGGCGTCTTATTTGTCGGTGGGGAAGTGGTAGTAGGTGGTGTTGAGGTAGTCGATCATGCCGTTGACCTCTTCATCGAACCAGGTGAGGCCGATGGTGTCCTTGCAGAAGCGTACCTGCTTGCCGAGGGCCGTGAGACTCTGTACCCGGCGGTCGCTGCGGGTGTAGATGAGGTTGGCATCGCCACCAAAGCGCGAGGCGTGGCAGGCGGTACAGTTGGCGGCGTGCAGGGCCTTGGCGTCGGGGGCTTCGGCGGCATGGGCGCCGAGCGGGGCCAGGTTCGCAAGGAGCAGCAGGGCGATGAGGCGGCGCATGGGGCAACTCTCCTGAAATAGGGCGTTTATGGGGCGATTCTAGCCGACAAATGGTCGATGCGCACCGCTGCGGGCGGGTGGCTGTCGTGGAACGCCGAGTACCAGGGGTCGGGGGTGAGGGTACTGGCGTTGTCTTGGTAGAGCTTGACCAGGGCGCGGATGAGGTCACGCGCGTCGCTCTGTGCGGCGGCGAAGTCGTCGGCCTCGAACTCGTGCTTGCGCATGTGCGCGGCCAGCAGCGGCTGGGTGAAGAAGGTGAACACCGGTACCACTAACAGGAAGAGCATCAGTGCCCCGTGCAGTGATGGGGTGGTGAGACCGAGGTCGTTGAAAAACCAGCTCTGTCCGCTGAGCCAGCCGAGCAGGGCGAGGCCGAGAAAACTGCTCGCGAACATGATGATCATGCGCTGGCGCACGTGCTTGCGGCGGAAGTGGCCGAGTTCGTGGGCCAGTACGGCGACGATCTCGTTCTGCCCGAGGGCCTTTAACAGGGTGTCGTAGAAGACGATGCGCTTGTTGTTGCCAAGCCCGGTGAAGTAGGCGTTGCCGTGGCTGCTGCGCCGTGAGCCATCCATCACGAAGACCCCCTGAAAGGCGAAGCCGCAGCGGGTCAGGAGGTCGCGGATGGCGCTTTCGAGTTCGGGGTTTTCCAGGTTGGAGAACTTGTTGAACAACGGCGCGATGAAGGCGGGGTAGGCCCACAGCATGAGCAGGCCGAAGCCGCTCCATACCAGCCATACCCACAGCCACCAGAGTGGACCGGCGTTGCCCATCAGCCAGAGTACGAGCAACAACAGGGGGACGCCGATGAGCAGCGAGAGCAGGGTGGATTTGAACAGGTCGCCGATCCAGAGCGCCCAGCTACTCTTATTGAAACCGAAGCGTTGTTCGATGACGAAGGTGCGGTAGAGCGATAGCGGTAGGTCGAGTAGCCCCATCAGCAGTAGGGCACTGAGCATGAAGCCGGTCCCGTGCCAGAGGGGTGAGAGCTCCAGGGCGTCCCAGCGCTGATCGAGCCACTGCAGGCCGCCGCCTAGGGTCCAGAGCAGGAGTAGTAGGCTGGACCAGAGGATTCCGACCAGCTCCAGTCGTACCTTGGCGGTGGTGTAGTCGGCCGCCAATTGGTGCTCCTGCAGGCTGATGCGGTCGACGAAGGCACTCGGCACGGCATCGCGGTGGGCCGCCACGTGGCGCCCATGGCGCCAGGCTAGGTAGAGCTGCAGCCCGCTGCCGACGAGCAGCAGGGCAAGGAAGAGGAGGGTAAAGCTGGACATGGGGTCACTCGCTGGTGCACAGGCGTCCATGGTAAGGGATTCTGACGCGATGTGTCAGGCAAAGCCCTTGTACCGAGTAAATTTAACCCCAGGTGAGATGTGACAATTGTTTTGACTCGTCACGCTTGGCGCAAAAATGCTTTTGCTAAACTGCCAAACATTCGAATAACGAGACCTAGGTACGCTACATGGCCCTATCCGCCACCCATCTGGTCTGGATCGATCTGGAGATGACCGGGCTCGACCCGTTCAACGATCAGATCATCGAGATCGCCACCCTGATTACCGACAGTGAGTTGGTGTTGGTGGCCGAGGGGCCGGTGTTGGCCATCCATCACAGCGATGTGGTGCTGGCGGGTATGGATGAGTGGAACACCACTCACCACGGCGCCTCCGGCCTCACCCAGCGGGTGCGCGAGAGCCAGGTAGATACCGCCGAGGCAGAGCGCCTGACCCTCGACTTCATCGCCCAATACGTGCCCAAGGGGGCCTCACCCCTGTGTGGCAACAGCATCTGTCAGGACCGACGCTTCATGGCGCGGCTGATGCCTGAGCTGGAGGGGTGGTTCCACTACCGTAATCTGGATGTCTCGACCCTCAAGGAGCTGGCCAAGCGCTGGGCTCCGCAGGTGTTGGAGGGGGTGCAGAAACAAGACACCCACCGTGCACTGGACGACATCCGCGAATCCATCGATGAGCTGCGCCACTACCGTGCCCATCTGCTGCGTGGGGTGGGCGCATGAGGTCCGTCGTCCTGTCTCTGGCCCCGATATGGGCGGTGTCGGGTCTGCCCCTGAGCAAGAGGTGTCGCCATGCTGGACATGTTGGAGCCTGAGTACATGACCGCCAAGCGGATCCGCGTATTGGTGGTGGATGACTCCACCTTTCTGCGCCGGACCCTCTCGTTGATCCTCAACGCCGATCCGCGACTGGAGGTGGTGGGTACGGCGGAGAACGGCGCCAAGGCGGTGGAGCTGACTCTGGAGTTGCAGCCCGATGTGATCACCATGGATGTGGAGATGCCGGTGATGGATGGCATCGGCGCCATTCAGCGCATCATGACCACCCGCCCGACGCCGATCCTGATGTTCTCCTCGCTCACCACCCAGGGGGCACGCACCACCCTGGAGGCGCTGGAGTATGGCGCGGTGGACTACCTGCCCAAGCGCTACGGCATCTTCAGCCGCAAGCGTGACCAGGTGGGTTGCGAGATCTGCGACAAGGTGGTCGCCATCGGTGGGCACGGCCTGCCAATGCGTTATCGTAACCCCTATCTCGCTCCACGCCTGCCGCGCCCGTTGCGCAACATGACCAGCGGCATCCGTCACTCCGACTTTGAAGTGGTACTCATCGGCGCCTCTACCGGCGGGCCGATGGCGGTGCAGGAGCTGCTCATTCAGTTGCCCAAGGAGTTTCCGGTGCCGCTGCTGCTGGTGCAGCACATGCCGGCCAGCTTTACCCCACTCTTCGCCCAGCGCCTCAACGAGCTGTGCGCCATCGAGGTGATGGAGGCGCGACACGGCGAGCTGCTGCGTCCGGGGTGCGCCTACCTGGCCCCTGGCGGACGTCACCTGGAGTTGAGTCATCACGGCAACGAGACGCGCATCAAGCTCACTGAGCCGCAGCCAGGCGACAACTATGTCCCCTCGGTGGACCGCTCCTTCACCTCGGCTGCACGCTTCTTTCCCAAGAAGGCGCTGGCCATCGTCCTCACCGGTATGGGCACCGATGGCACCCTCGGGGCCGAGGAGCTCAAACGCTTCGGTGCCACCCTCTGGGCCCAGGACGAGCAGAGCTGCGTGGTCTACGGTATGCCCGGTTCGGTGACCGAGCGCGGTCTGGTCGACAAGGTCTTTAGCCTGCCGGACCTCGGCAAGCTCCTGATCGACACCATCTGAGGCGCTGTGACCGTCGGTCGCGTGCGGCCGTGCGACGCGGGTCCGCTGCCCTACGTGGGGTGTCGGTCGCATTCTCTCCCCGCTGCCCGACTCGTTCTATCCGTTCTTACCCCTCGTCGCCAAAGGCCTCAGTCTGGTAGGTGCTCACGCGCAGATCGGGAGACCAGTACCCCGCGCCCAGTCCTGCCTTGTACTTGAGGTGCAGGAGAAACTCTTCCGGGGAGGGGAGTTGCGCCCACACGGCGGGTAGGAAGGTGGCACGGTGGCGGCCCTCCTCCAAGATCACCCCATCCACCCCGGGGCGCAGTGCGGCGAGCAGTGCGGCTTCGTCCGTCGTCACTAGGGGCACTGGTGGTGTGAGGATGGCGATGTGTAGGCGCAGGTCTGCATACTCCGGCGCCAATAGGGGCGAAAAGCGCGGGTCGCGAAAGGCGGCGGCATAGGCGTTGTGGGCCACGTCGAGATAGAGTGGGCGTTGCGCCTCCAGGGTGCCGATGCAGCCGCGTAGTTCACCCTCGTGGTGCAGGGTGACGAAGCTGGCACGCGGTGCCAGCAGGGCCGCGTCGTGGGGGGGATGGGGCGGCTCCAGGGGGCGGCCCAGGTCGAGGCCGTGGCGGATCGAGGTGCGCGCCAGGTCGAGCAGCGCGTGGCGCTGGGTGTCGTTGTAGTGATTCATGCCTCTGCCTCGCAAAAGCGCCAGGCCCCATAGCCCACCACCCGTTGTCGGTCGCCGATCCCGTCGCCGGAGTTGCACAGGGCCAGGGTGGTGGCGGTGAGGTGGTGGGCCTTGGCGCAGCGCAGCAGGCCGCGCAGCGGATGGCGGCCACAGGCGTCCTGCTCGCCGATGGCCGTCTCGTCGAGTGCCTCCACGGCCTGACAGGTGTGGCGGTCGCGCCGCTGCGCCTGCGCATAGGGGAGGTAGTGACTCAGGTCGCTGCTTACTACGATGAGCGTCTCGGGTCCGCCCCAGAGCCGGTCGAGCACCTCGGCCACCTCCTGTGGCTGTGCCTCTCCTACCACCAGTGGCAGCAGTTTGAACGCACCGAGTACGCGCTGCAGAAAGGGCAGTTGTACCTCCAGGCTGTGCTCCAGTTGATGCGCCGTGGCGAGGGTATGTACCTGGGGCAGAGATGCGATCAGAGCGCTTGCCTCCAGATCGAGGGGGACCGGGCCCAGGGGGGTGACAAAGCTCTGGGTATCGGCCAGCGCCAGGCCGAGAAAGCCGACGCGGTGGGCCGGGCCGAGGAGGATCACCCGTTCTATCGTGTCCGCCTGTGGTGTCAGCTCGGCGAAGGCGCGGGCGGCGGTGGCGCCGGAGTAGACATAGCCAGCGTGGGGCACCACCAGTGCCTTGATCGCTGTCGGGGCACTCGGGTGGGGGGCCGCCGCGAGGAGGCGGTCGACCTCCCGTTGCAAGGTCGCCGGGTCGTCGGGGTAGAAGAGCCCGGCCACCGCGGGGGGGCGTAGGGTCGGCATGACAGAGGCCTCACTGCACACTATTGTTGTTGAGTCGTACCGCTAGCATAGCCGTCCCCCGCCTCCTGGGGGCTAGGAGCCGCCATGTCGTCGAGTCACACCCTGCGGCGCGAGGATGCCCCGCCGGGGAGTATCGTCCCTACCCGTTACTGGCACGCACTGGGGGATGGTCGCGTACAGTGTGACCTCTGTCCGCGTGCCTGCCACCTCGCCGAGGGGCAGCGTGGGCTCTGCTTCGTACGTGGCAATCTGGCGGGGGAGCTGGTGTTGGCCAGTTACGGGCGCTCCAGCGGATTTTGCATCGACCCCATCGAAAAGAAGCCACTCTACCACTTCTATCCTGGTTCGCCGGTGCTCTCTTTCGGTACCGCTGGCTGCAATCTCGCGTGCAAATTCTGCCAGAACTGGGACATCAGCCACTCGCGACAGACCGATACACTGGCCGATGCCGCCAGCCCCGAGTTACTGGCACAGACTGCGGCCGACCTGGGGGTGCGCAGCGTCGCCTACACCTACAACGACCCGGTGGTGTTCCATGAATACGCCATCGATACCGCCATCGCCTGCCGCGAGCGGGGCATCGCCTCGGTGGCGGTGAGTGCCGGATATGTATGCGACGCCCCCCGGCGTGAGTTCTACGCGCAGATGGATGCGGCGAATATCGACCTCAAGGCGTTCAGTGAGCGCTTCTACCATCAGCTCACCGGTGGGCACCTGCAGCCGGTGCTGGACACCTTACTCTATCTGCACCACGAGACCCCCGTCTGGCTGGAGCTGACCACCCTGTTGATCCCGGGCGAGAACGACTCGGCCATCGAGCTGGAGGCGCTCAGTCGCTGGGTGGCGGAGGCGTTGGGGCCGCAGGTGCCACTGCACTTCACCGCCTTTCACCCCGATTACAAGCTGCGTGATCGCCCTGCTACCAGTGTCGCGACCCTGCGCTTGGCGCGTCATATCGCCCTGGAGCAGGGGTTGAAGCATGTATATGTTGGCAATGTGCACGACCCCGAGGGGGATACGACCTACTGCGCCAGTTGTGGTGAGCGGCTCATCGGGCGCGACTGGTATCTGCTCACCCACTGGGGTCTCGATGCGAGTGGGGCGTGTAAGGTGTGTGGGGCCCTCTGCGCAGGCCATTTTCCCCCTGCCCCGGGGGATTGGGGGCGGCGTCGGCGTCCGATCCAGCTCGGGTCCTAAAGTGGGTGCCCAAGGTATCACCTGGGTGGTTTAAATGACGCCTACCACGTGACCTAGTCACGCCCGATCAAGGGGTTGCAACAGATTGTCGCGGACGCAAATGTGGCATCCGTTGGCATCCACAAGGGCTATCTATGCCATAATGCAGCCCGCCTCGGACTCCCCGAGGGGATTGATTTGCTGGTAATAACCGAGGCGTAACGGATGTTTGGTCAGGGCGTCGATACCGAACAGGAGTGGGCGAAAAAGCCACAGGCGCGGGGCAAGCAGCCCGACAATCTCATCTTTTGGGGTTTTCTCGTATTACTGGTGTGGGCGCCGATACCCAACGCCGGGGTGCGCGCCTGGGCCTGGGGGGTTATGGATATCTGGGTCTACACGCTAGTGGCCGGATGGCTGCTACTGTTGATGCGTGGCCAAGTGCATATCCCTCAAATCATTCTTCGCGCCCGCACGCCGCTCATCCTGCTCGGGGTCTGGCTACTCTATCAAGGGCTCTATCTGATCCCCCTACCTCCGGGTCTGATCGCCCTCGTTTCGCCCAATACCGCCGAGATGTATGCCCAGGTGGCCGGCTTTCGTGACACTGCCTGGTTCCCGCTGAGTCTACAGCCGGACGGTACCGAGCAGGCGCTGCTCAAGGGTAGCAGCTATGTGCTGATGTTCCTCCTCACCCTTTTACTAGTACGCAGTGAACGGCGCATGGTGCTGTTGATCCGCGTGCTGGTCTTCTCCGGGCTGTTCCAGGCCGCCTATGGCGCCAGTATGGTGCTTACTGGACTCGAATACGGCTTTTTGGTGGAGAAGGACTACATGCGCGGCCTCGCCACCGGTACCTTCGTCGCACGCACCCACTTGGCCGCCTACCTCAACCTCTGTCTAGGTCTCGGTATTGGGCTGTTGCTGGCGCGCCCCTACACCGGTAGCCTCGCCACGTGGAAGGCGCGTGCCCGTGCCGTGCTCAATTGGCTCTTTAGTGCCGACCTGCGTCTACGTCTCTATCTGATGGTGATGGTCGTCGCGGTGGTAATGACCCACTCACGTATGGGTAATGCCGCCTTTTTCGCCAGCCTGTTGCTGGTGGGGTTGTTGGCGCTTTTCACCTCCAAGCACGCCAGTCGACGTACTGTGCGCCTGATCGTCAGCCTGATCGTCATCGATATCCTGGTGGTGGGCTCCTGGTTCGGCCTCAGTCAGGTGGTGGAACGCATCGGGAGGACCGACCTGGAGACCTCCGACCGTGCTGAGTACAACGAGGCAACCCTTGCGCTGATCCGTGATTATCCTCTCCTCGGTACCGGCCCAGGCAGCTATCAGGCCGCACTCACCCGTTACAAGGTACGCATCTACTTGGGGGGGTATATCGACCATGGGCACAACGATTACCTGGAGTTCACCGCCGAGAACGGCATCATCGGCTTTCTCATCCTCGCCACCTTCGTCTCCCTTGCCTTTGTCACTGCGCTGCGGGTGCACTACCGACGCCATAGCCCTACCATGCGTGGCATCACCTTTGGCGTGATGATGTCCATCGTCGCGCTGCTGATCCAGCTCACGGTGGATTTTCCCTTGCAAATTCCCGCCATAGCCCTGACCTTCATGGTCATTCTGGCGCTCCCCTGGCTCACCGCCCACCTCAATCCGGGTAATCACGCGGAGGATGGGGATGAGCCGGAAGAGCGCCTGGTGGTGATGTAATCGAGCGACAGGGGAGGGGAGATGAGTACTGCAGTGGCCAAGATCGGCATTGTCACTGTCTCGGACCGCGCCAGCCGTGGCGAGTACCAGGACGAGGGTGGGCCGGCCATCCGTGCCTGGCTGAGCGAGACCCTCACCACCCCCTGGGAGGGGGTCGAGCGGCTGGTGCCCGACGAGCAGCCCGAGGTCGAGGCCGTGCTACGTGAGCTGGCCGATGCGCACGGCTGCTGTCTGGTGGTGACCACAGGTGGTACCGGCCCGGCGCGGCGTGACATCACCCCGGAGGCGACTGCGGCGGTGTGCGACAAGATCCTCGACGGCTTCGGCGAGCAGATGCGCGCGGTGTCGCTCAAGTTCGTCCCCACCGCCATCCTCTCGCGCCAGATCGCCGGGACCCGTGGCGGCTGCCTGATCATCAACCTGCCGGGCAAGCCCTCGGCGATCAAGGATTGCCTCGACGCGGTCTTCCCCGCCGTGCCCTACTGCATCGACCTGCTCGAAGGCCCCTGGCTCGACACCGACCCAGTACGCCTTGCCGCCTTCCGCCCGAAACACGCCAAACGCCCCACCCCCTAGAGGCTCCATGCACCAGACCGACCTGACCGACCAGTTGCACACCCTGCGCGACTATATCCGCTATGGCATCTCACGCTTCAATGCGGCAGAACAGGCGGGGCAGCTCTATTTCGGCCACGGCAGCGCGCGCGCGGTGGACGAGGTGGTCTATCTGGTGCTGCACGCCCTGCACCTGCCGCACGACAGCGACGAGCGCTACTTCGACTGCCGCCTCACGCTAGAGGAGCGCCAGCAGGTGCTGGCGCTCTTTGAGCAGCGCATCGAACAGCGTCTGCCCGCCCCCTACCTGACCCACGAGGCGTGGTTCTGCGGCCTGCCGTTCTACGTCGACGAGCGTGTGCTCATCCCGCGCTCACCCATCGCGGAGCTGATCGAGAACCAGTTCGAGCCGTGGATCGACCCCGAGCGGGTGGAGGCGGTGCTCGACCTCTGTACCGGCAGTGGCTGTATCGCCATCGCCTGTGCCTACGCCTTCCCCGATGCCCGGGTGGACGCGGGAGAGCTCTCCGCCGAGGCGATCGAGGTGGCCCAGCGCAATGTCGCCAAGCACCAGCTCGAAGGGCGTGTGGAGGTGGTCGCCTCCGACCTGTTCGACGGCCTCGCCGGGCGCAAGTACGATATAATCGTCTCCAACCCCCCCTATGTGGACGCCGAGGATATGGCCTCGCTCCCCCCCGAGTACCGCCACGAACCGGCCCTGGCCCTGGCCGCCGGTGACGACGGGCTCGACCTGGTGCGACGCATCCTGCGCGAGGCCCGTCGTCACCTGAGTGACCACGGTATCCTCGTCGTCGAGGTGGGGAACAGCGAGTGGGCGCTCACCGAGGCCTTCCCCGAGGTGCCCTTCGTCTGGTTGGCGTTCGAGCGTGGCGGTTCCGGGGTCTTCCTGCTGACCGCCGAGCAGCTCGACGAGTGCCGGGCGAGTTTCGCCTGAACACCCACTACACCCCTCCTACAGCCGCAATCGAGGTGACCACTTGAGCCAGCAAGAGAAGAACTTTCGTCCACGCACCGTCGAGGCCTACGTCAAGATGATCGAGGATGCCCTGGCCGAGGTGGACGAGCTGCGCTACAGCTATGAATTCGACATGGAGGGTATGGGGTCCACACCGAACTTCGTCGAGCCCATCGATGGTGAGCTGAAGGAACTGCTCGCCGCCATGCGCGATGGCAGCTATGCGTGGGGCAGCGAGGATCTGGCCTACATGAAGTACGTCAACCGCTTCAAGGACAAGATCCCCTTCCACCGCCTGCTCGCCGTGATCAACGAGACCCACCAACAGGGTCTCAACGTCGACGACGAGGCGTGAGCCCCTCGGCTCACCACCCAGGCACAACCCGAGCGAGGCCCCCCTTGGACAATCAGCAGATCATCTTCGACATCGACCTGATCAAGCGCTACGACAAGTCGGGTCCGCGCTACACCTCATACCCCACCGCCGTGCAGTTCCACGACGGTTTCGGCAGCGCCAACTACCGCGCCATCGCCGCGGCGACCAACGCCTCCGGGCGCCCGCTCTCGCTCTACTTCCACATCCCCTTCTGCGACACCGTCTGTTACTACTGCGGCTGCAACAAGGTGGTGACCAAGGACCGCACGCGCACCTCGCCCTACCTGGAGCGTCTCTACAAGGAGATCGCCATGCAGGGGGCGCTGTTCGACAAGAGCCGCAGCGTCGACCAGTTGCACTGGGGTGGCGGCACGCCCACCTTCATCAGCCACGACGAGATGCGTGAACTGATGCGCGTCACCGGCGAGCACTTCAACCTGCGCGATGATGACAGCGGCGAATACTCCATCGAGATCGACCCGCGCGAGGTAAAGACCGACACCATCGCCCTGCTGCGCGAGATCGGCTTCAACCGCATGAGCCTCGGCGTGCAGGACTTCGACCCCAAGGTGCAGGCGGCGGTCAACCGCATCCAGTCCGACGCGCAGACCTACGGCGCGCTCAAGGCGGCACGCGATGTCGGCTTCAAGTCCATCAGCCTCGACTTCATCTACGGCCTGCCGCACCAGAGCGTGGCGAGTTTTAGCGAGACCCTGAAGCGCGCCATCGACATCGGCCCCGACCGCATGTCCATCTTCAACTACGCCCACCTGCCGGAGCTGTTCAAGCCACAGCGGCGCATCAACGAAGAGGACCTGCCGAGCCCACAGGAGAAGCTCGACATCCTGCAGATGACCATCGAGACCTTGACCTGTGCCGGTTACGTCTACATCGGCATGGACCACTTCGCCCGCCCCGACGACGAGCTGGCGGTGGCCCAGCGTGACGGCACCCTCTATCGCAACTTCCAGGGCTACTCGACCCATGCCGACTGCGATCTGGTCGGTATGGGCAGCACCTCCATCGGCATGGTCGGCGATAGCTACGGGCAGAACCTCAAGGGGCTCGACGAGTACTACGCGGCCATCGATAAGGGCGACCTTGCCGTCTTCCGAGGCGTCGAACTGACCGCCGATGACAAACTGCGGCGTGAGGTGATTACCCGCCTCATCTGCCACTTCTACCTGGAAAAAGCGGTGATCGAGCACGCCTACAACATCGTCTTCGACGACTACTTCGCCACCGAGATGGCGGAGCTGGCGACCATGCAGACCGATGGCCTGCTGCAGCTCGGCGCGGGTACCATCCAGGTCGTTCCTGCTGGCAAGCTGCTCATCCGCAACATCTGCATGGTCTTCGACCGCTACCTGCGCGAGCGCGCCAACCAGCGCTTCTCCAAGGTCATCTAGCACTAGGTTTTAACTGGGAATCCGCTCCATGTCCGGCAACAGCTACGGCAAACTCTTTACCGTCACCACCTTCGGCGAGAGCCACGGTCCCGCCCTCGGCGCCATCGTCGACGGCTGTCCCCCCGGCCTGGAACTGAGCGAAGCGGACCTGCAGCACGACCTCGACCGCCGCCGCCCCGGCACCTCACGCCACACCACCCAGCGTCGCGAGCCCGACCAGGTGAAGATCCTCTCCGGCGTCTTCGAGGGGCGCACCACCGGCACCCCTATTGGCCTGTTGATCGAGAATACCGACCAGCGCTCCAAGGACTACTCGGAGATCATGCATCTCTTTCGTCCCGGCCATGCCGACTACAGCTACCAGCAGAAGTACGGCCTGCGCGACTATCGCGGCGGCGGGCGCTCCTCCGCGCGTGAGACCGCCATGCGTGTCGCCGCCGGGGGCATCGCGAAAAAATATCTCGCCACCAAGGGTATCGAGATCCGTGGCTGGCTGGCCCAGCTCGGTCCCCTCGCCCTCGGCTGCGCGCAGCTCGACCAGGTCGACCACAACCCCTTCTTCTGCGCCGACCCCGACAAGGTGCCGGAGCTGGAGGCCTACATGGACGCCTTGCGCAAGGAGGGCGACAGCATCGGTGCGCGGGTCAACGTCATCGCCACCGGCATGCCGGTGGGGCTCGGTGAGCCGATCTTCGACCGCCTCGACGCCGACCTGGCCCATGCGCTGATGAGCATCAACGCGGTCAAGGGGGTGGAGATCGGCGACGGCTTCGGTGTGGTCGACCAGCGCGGCAGCGTGCACCGCGACCTGATGAGCCCCGAGGGTTTTCGCTCCAACCACGCCGGTGGCGTGCTCGGCGGCATCAGCTCGGGTCAGGACCTGCTCGCCTCCATCGCCTTAAAGCCCACCTCCAGCCTGCGCATCCCCGGCGAGACCATCAATATGCAAGGGGAGAGTGCCGAGGTGGTGACCCTGGGGCGTCACGACCCCTGCGTCGGCATTCGTGCCGTGCCCATCGCCGAGGCGATGACCGCGCTGGTGTTGATGGATCACTATCTGCGGCATCGTGCACAAAACGCCGAGGTGGCGCCGACACTGGCCCCCATTGCACCCAGGGTATGATCCGTGGCGTGATATCAGTCACGCCAACGGGGTGAAATCGCCGATAGAGTGTCAAGTGAGAATCTCGAAAAAATAAGGTCTTAGGCTGGACTTCTAAAACAATTGTTATTAATCTTGCCTAACACGCGATGTTGTAAGGGAAAAAGGCGATGAGCATCGGTCGAAAAATCAGCGGCTTCCGGCTGGCTATACTCCCGGCGATTATCCTCTCCAGCTCGGCACATGCCGGGTTCACCTACCTCGAAGGAGGTACGGGACTGGTGGCCATGGGTACTGCCGATGTCCTCGAACATGCAACCGCCGATGTCGGTCTGTTCGCTTCGGTGGATGCCTACGACGACCCCACGGGTAAAGAGTACGTCGACTACGCACTCATCCCCTCGGTCACTGTCGGCCTCTTCGATTTCATGGAGTTGGGTTTGGTGGCCGAGACGGTCCAGGCCCCGCACTATGATGTCTCCGGTGTGCGCAGCTCCAAGGTGTTCGCCAAGTTCCGCCTCTCCGGTGGTGACGGTGACCCGCTCTCTGTGGCCATTGCCGGTTACTCCGGCAGCACCGGCGATGCCGCCGAGGGGCTCGGCAGCGGTGAGACCACCTCGGGTGGTGACATCCTCTTCAGTTTCTACGAGCGCAACTACGGCCTACACCTCTCCCTCGGTGCACACACTGTCGATACCGGCAGCTTTGTGGCCAAGGCCGGTGGCGGCTGGGAGCGCGTCTTCACCAGCGGCAACATGAAGAAGGTCGGCCTCGGCTTCGAGCTGCACCCGCGCTCCGATGTGGCCGTGACCTTGGAGGCCATCACCACCCAGGACGAGGCGGACAATGTCGCCACCTATGTGGTGCCGGGCGTCAAGTTCGCCCCGAACGCCGATTGGGCCTTCACCGTCGGTTTTGCCGCCGGTAATCCCTCTGACCGTACCCCGCCGCACACCCGTTATTTCGCAGGTGTCTCCTACGGCAACAATGACCCGCGTCGTGTCGGCCGCCCGCTCGGCGTCGCCCTGCGCTGGACCGACAAGCGCCCGAGTAGTGGCAACATGGATGGCCTGGCCAACGCCTGGTTCACCTCCACCACGGTCACCGACCTGGAGCGTAACGCCTCACAGGCGCTGGATACCGCGGCCTCTCGTATCGTCGCCCAGGTCTCCGACGCGACCGCCTCGGTCACCACCGAGATGCTCAACCCGATCAAGTACCGTCCGTTGATGACCAACGGCAACACGCAGTTCGTCAAGTGCTCCAAGCTGCCGACTGCGGGCTCCCCGTGCACCATGCAGGTGGAGGTGATCAACGCCTCCGGCGACCCGGTGCTGGCCGAGAAGGTGGCGCGCATGCTGCGTGAGGATGGTTACGATGTGGCCCGTGTGACCGAGCTGGATTACCGCCAGATCATCAGCTGGGTCTACTATCGCCCCGGCTACCCGGACGAGGCCGTGAAGCTGGCCCACCACATCCCGATGGATCAGATCGTCACGCGCGAACTCTCCCTCGACCCGGGCATTACCATCCGCGTGGTGGTGGGTACCGACATGATACCGCTCGGCTCCAAGCTGTAACCTCGGGCCCACCCCTCGGGTGGGCGCCCTGCCTGACACGAGGCGACGGTGTTCCGCACCGTCGCCTTGTCCATTTGTGGGCCCCTGAAACCCCTTCGCGCCCTGGAGAATGCATGCGTAACGAGCTGCCCTACTGGCGCCTCTCGGCCTTCTACCTCTTTTACTTTGCCGCACTCGGCACCCTGGTACCCTACTGGAGCCTCTACCTGAAGGGGCTCGGCTTCGGTGCGCGGGAGATCGGTGAGCTGATGGCCATCGTCATGCTCACCAAGGTGGTGGCGCCACACCTGTGGGGATGGCTAGCCGACCACCTCGGGCGGCGGCTGTGGGTGATCCGCGCAGGGGCCTTGATGGCGGTGGGGAGTTTCAGCCTCATCTTTTTCGTCGACCAGTTCTGGTCCATCGCCTGGGTGATGTTTGCCTTCAGCTTCTTCTGGAACGCGGTACTGCCGCAGTTCGAGTCTCTTACCCTCAACCTGCTCGGTCGACACAGCGACCGCTACAGCCAAGTACGCATGTGGGGTTCGATCGGCTTTATCTGTGCCGTGGTCCTACTCGGTGAGCTGCTGGAGTGGGCCCCGCTGATCCTCATCCCCACCACCTTGGCGATCATCTACGGGGCCATCTTCTTGAGCACCCTGACCCTCGATGAGGGGGAGGGTGGCGCGCCGGGTGAGGGGGAGCCGATGGGGCGACTGCTACGTCGTCCTGCGGTGCTCGCGCTACTCGCCGCGGCGACCTTGATGCAGACCGGTCACGGTCCCTACTACACCTTCTATACCCTCTATCTGGAGGGTTACGGCTACAGTCGTGGTGTTATCGGTCAGCTCTGGGCCCTCGGTGTACTGGCGGAGGTGGGACTGTTCCTCATCATGCACCGACTCATCGCCCGTTTCGGTCTACGTCGGCTGTTGCTCGCCAGCTTTCTCCTGACCGGTGGGCGCTGGCTACTTATCGGCCTGATGCCCGAGGTGGGTGTGGTGATCGTCGCGGCACAGCTGCTCCACGCCGCTAGTTTTGGCGTGTTTCACGCTTCTGCCATCGCCCTGGTGCATCGTTACTTCCGGGGGCGCAGCCACGGCAAGGGGCAGGCGCTCTACAACGGCCTCTGCTTCGGTGGCGGTGGGGCACTCGGGAGCTATTTCAGCGGTATCGCCTGGGAGGGGGTGGGGCCGCTGGCCAGTTACACCATCGCCTCGGCCCTGACCTTCGTCGGGGCCTTTCTGGTGTGGCGATGGGTGGAGGAGGGCAGCCCGGTGCAGCCCGCGCGATAGGGTCCTAGCCGTAGAGGTCGTTGGGGTCGCGGCTGTAGTGGCCGCGGTGCTGGGGTTGCAGGCGGCGGATCACGCCGGCGACGCGCAGCAGGTCCGCCAACCCCTCGGCGGGGCTGGGTGTCTGCGCCAGGGGTAGTGGGGCGAGGGCCTCGTGGCGACGTAGCAGGTGTAGATAATCCCGCGCGCTCAGGAGTGGGTAGGCCAGTTCGAAGCCCCGGTGTAGGTGGTGATGGGCCCCTGCAAGACGTCGACTCATCAGGAGTTGACCGTGGACCAGCTCCACCAGGGCACGACGGTGTGCCCCCTGAGGGGTCTGCGCCAGACGCTCGTAGAGCGTGTAGGTGGGTTGGCCCAGCCAGAAGCGGGCGATCAGCTCGCCGAGGCCGGCCAGGGGGGCGGGACGGCGCAGGCCCAGACGCCGCGCCTTGGCCCAGGCAGCGAGCCGCTCGGCCTGCGCTGGGCTCAACGGCTCGGCGTACCAGAGCGCAAGGGCATGGTGGCCGCTCTCGGGGGCAATGATAGGGGCGAGTGTTGGCGCATCTTGTATCATCCTGTCGTCAGCAAAACCCTTTTTGTTACAGCGATATATGCTATAAATATGAAGTTGATTCTAGAAATGGTCCTGGCCGACTGAGTGGCGGACGGTGAGGCCCCGGTGGAGGTATGCCCAGACATGCCCTCCAATCGATAGTAAGGGATGTAGGGAATGAATGTCATGCGCAGCAAACTCCTACCCGCATGGGTGACCCTCTCTGCTCTGTGCGGTGGGGCGGCCATGGCGGGGGTCTCGCACCCCGGTGGCGGTACCGGCCTGCTCATCAGTCGCACCCCGGTCACCATGCCGCACGGGGATGTGGATAGCGCCATCTTCATCCAGTACGACACCTACAAGGACCCGGTGACCGGCAAGGAGCAGTCGGATTTCCGCCTTACCCCCTCCCTCTCGCGCGCCCTTACCGAGCGCTTCGAGGCGGGGCTCTCCATGCCCTATCTCTCTAACAACAGCCTCAACGCCAACGGCCTGCAGAACATCGGTGGCTATTTCAACTGGCGCTTCCTCGGAGAGCGGCGTGGCGCCGCCGCCTCCCTCTCCGGTTATCTCTCGGTCTTCTCCGCCAGCGCCCTAACCGGGGTCGGCAGTGGTTACGACATGGGCGGGGGGGCGGTGAATGTGGGCTACATGGGTGGCAGTAGCAGTGTCTACCTCTCGTTGGGGCGTGGTCAGGTAGACCGCCCGCTCTTCACGTTTTCACCCGCGGTGAGTCGTAGCTGGGTGCGCCTCTACGAGACCAGTGCCGCGCTCGGATACGAGTATCACGCCGATGGCGCCAAAGGCACCTACGCCGTGGAGCTGGTGAACCGACAGGACGACGACGCGCAGCAGACCCTCACCCTCACCCCCTCGATGCGCTATCAGCGCAACCGCTTCGTCACCTTCTCTGTGGGGGCGACACTGGACCTCTCCGAGGATGATCAACCCTATCAGCCCGAGAGCCAGGTCTACGCCGGGGTCTCGTTCAACACCAACGCCACGGCGGCGCGGAAGATGGTGGTGGTGGTTGAGGCAAAATCGCCTGGTGAGGCTGCGCAAGACACGACCCCGCCCAAGAGCGACGAGACGGTGGTGGCTGCCCCCTTGACCCCCGCCCCCCCTGCGCCGCCGGCACCCAAGGTCTATCAGGCCGAGGCGGTGAACCGAGTCGTGGATGTGCCGGTGCGTGTCCCGCGCGGCGTGGTGGCTGCCGTGCCGAGTGCGGCGGTGAGACCCGTGGCGACGGCGGCGGGTAAGGGGGTGCAGGCCGTCGCCAAGCCGGTCACCGTCGCTGCAACCCCACTGGCGGCGGCTGCGAATGTCGGGTGCTACAACGCCGACGATTTCCACTCCCGCTGTGGGTTACAGGTGGAGGTGCTCAACCAGTCGGGGCGCCTGAGTGCGGGCAACAAGGTCGCCGAGCAGCTGCGTGCCGCAGGCTACAACGTAGTACGGGTCGACAGTGACAGTGGCACGACCTCACCGGTCAGCTGGGTACGCTACCGTCCGGGCCTCTCCGGCGACGGCGTCAAGGTGGGGCATGTGTTACCGGGCAACCAGGTGGTAAGCAAGGAGCCGGCGTTACCCAAGGACGTGGCCGTGCGCGTGGTCGTGGGCAGCGACATGCAGTGAGCGCACCACTTTGAGCGCACAAGGGCCCTGCGGGGCCCTTGTGCGTTTCAGGTCTGCTCCTGTTCCAGCCATTGGATGAATGCCGCGGCGGCGTTGGAGAGGGTATGGCCGCGATGGCGCGCGATACCGAGTGGACGTGTGAGATGGAGCCCCTCCACCGGCAGCGCAATCAACCCCTCTCCAAGCATGCGGCTCGGCAGCAGGCTCCAGCCGAGCCCCACCGTCACCAGCATCTTGATCGTCTCCAGGTAGTTGGTCTGCATGAGCACATTGGCCTTGTTCGGGGCGAGTGCCTGGTCGATCACCTCGCGGGTATAGGTGTCGGGCTCGGGGAGGATCGCCGGGTGGCTGGTCAGCGTCTCCAACGTCAGTGAGTGGATGCTGGCAAGCGGGTGGTCGCGCGCGACGGCGGGTTCGAGGGGGTCGTTCCAGATCGGTGTACAGATGAGCTGCGGTGGCGCCTGAGGGGGGAGGGTGATCACCGCCAGCTCCAGCTCGCCGTGCTGAATTCGTCTAATCGCCTCCTCCGAGGCGAGAAAGTCGATGGCCAGCTCCACCTCGGGATAGGTCTGGTGAAAGTGCCTAAGCAGCGGTGCGAGGCGGTGCAGGCCGATGTGGTGGCTGGTGGCGAAGTGCAGCGGCCCGGCGATATGCCCATCGAGGTTGGCCAGGGTGCGGCGGGTGTCGGCCAGGGCGTCGAGCATGGCGCGGGCGCGCGGCAGCAGGGTGCGGCCCGCCTCGGTGAGGCGGATCTGGTGACCGATGCGGTCGAACAGCGCCTGACCCAGGTCCGACTCCAGTGCGGCGATGCGCTTGCTCACCGCCGGTTGGGTGAGGAAGAGGCGCTCGGCGGCAAGGGAGAAGGAGCCCGATTCGGCCACGGCGAGAAAGGTGTTGAGGCTGGCAAACTCCACAGCACTGATTCCATATTCCAAATTGGAATCAATTATATGAAAAATATGAATTGGAGTAATGCTGACCGATTCGGTAACCTCACTGTCACTGACTAGGAGGAACAACAGATGGCCGCAAAGACACTCTACGACAAGTTGTGGGACGCCCACGTGGTACGCAGCGAGCCGGACGGCACCAGCCTGCTCTACATCGACCGCCACTTGGTCCACGAGGTGACCTCGCCGCAGGCCTTCGAGGGGCTGCGCATGGCCGGTCGTCCGGTGTGGCGCACCAACTCCGTGGTCGCCACCCCGGACCACAACGTACCGACCACCGACCGCCACGTCGGTATCGCCGACCCCATCTCGCGCACCCAGGTCGAGACGCTGGACCAGAACTGCTCCGACTTCGGCATCGACGAGTTCCGCATGGACGATATCCGTCAGGGCATCGTGCATGTGGTCGGCCCGGAGCAGGGGGCGACCCTGCCCGGCATGACCGTGGTCTGTGGTGACTCGCACACCTCCACCCACGGCGCCTTCGGTGCCCTGGCCCATGGTATCGGCACCTCCGAGGTGGAGCACGTGCTCGCCACCCAGTGCCTGGTGCAGCAGAAGATGCAGAACATGCGCGTCACCGTGAAGGGCCACGCCCCCGAGGGTGTCACCGCCAAGGACATCGTGCTGGCGATCATCGGTGAGATCGGCACCGCCGGTGGCACCGGCTGCGCCCTGGAGTTCGCCGGTGAGGCGATCATGGACCTCTCCGTCGAGGGTCGCATGACCGTCTGCAACATGGCCATCGAGGCGGGCGCCCGCGCCGGCATGGTGGCGGTGGACGAGAAGACCATCGCCTACTTCGAGGGTCGCCCCTTCGCCCCCAAGGGCGCAGAGTGGGAGGCCGCCGTGGCCGCCTGGCGTGAGCTGCACTCCGACGCCGACGCCGTGTTCGACAAAGAGGTGGTGATCGACGCCGCCCGCCTGAAGCCGATGGTCACCTGGGGCACCTCGCCCGAGATGGTGCTGCCGGTCGACGCCAGCGTGCCCGACCCGGCTGCCGAGGCCGACAAGGTCAAGGCTACCGGCATGCAGAAGGCGCTGGAGTACATGGGCCTCAAGGCGGGCATGCCGATCAGCGCCATCCCGGTCGACCGCGTCTTCATCGGCTCCTGCACCAACTCGCGCATTGAGGACCTGCGTCAGGCCGCCGAAGTGGCCAAGGGCAAAAAGGTCGCCGCCAGCGTCAAGCAGGCGCTGGTGGTGCCGGGCTCTGGCCTGGTCAAGCAGCAGGCCGAGGCCGAAGGCTTAGACAAGGTCTTCATCGAGGCGGGCTTCGAGTGGCGCGAGCCGGGCTGCTCCATGTGTCTGGCGATGAACGCCGACCGCCTGGAGCCGGGTGAGCACTGCGCCTCCACCTCCAACCGCAACTTCGAGGGGCGTCAGGGCAAGGATGGGCGTACCCATCTGGTGAGCCCGAGCATGGCCGCCGCTGCCGCCATCCACGGTCACTTCGTCGACGTGCGCAGCGCCTAAGAGGAGAAGAAGAATGGATAAGTTTACCCAGTTGACCGGCGTCGCGGCCCCCATGGACCGCCCCAACGTCGACACCGACGCCATCATCCCCAAGCAGTTCCTCAAGTCGATCAAGCGCTCCGGCTTCGGCCCCAACCTGTTCGACGAGTGGCGCTACCTAGACCACGGCGAGCCGGGCATGGACAACTCCAAGCGGCCCATCAACCCCGACTTCGTGCTCAACCTGCCGCGCTACGCCGGGACGCAGATCCTGCTCGCGCGCGACAACTTCGGCTGCGGCTCCAGCCGCGAGCACGCCCCCTGGGCGCTGCTCGACTTCGGCATCCGCGCGGTCATCGCCCCGAGCTTCGCCGACATCTTCTACAACAACTGCTTCAAGAACGGCATCCTGCCCATCCGCCTGGACGCCGCCACGGTGCAGAAGTTGTTCGAGGCAGAGGCGGCGAGTGAGCAGCCGTGGCAGCCGACCATCGACCTGCAGGCCAAGACCATCACCACCCCCGAGGGTGAGGTGATCGCCTTCGAGGTGGACGACACCCGCCGCCACAACCTGCTCAACGGCCTGGACGACATCGGCCTGACCCTGCAGCACGTGGACGACATCCGCGCCTACGAACAGCGCCGTGCCACCGAGGCGCCCTGGCTCTTCCCCGGACGGGGCTGAGCGCGCAGCAGAGGCACGGAGTGGAGAGTGCAATCCCTAAACTGCCTCTTCTCCGTGTCCTCTGTGCCTCCGTGGCACATTCGCAGCTATCGAATCAAGGCGCTAGCCAGCGTATAATGAAACGTTTTCGCCACGCCCCGTGCATGCGGGGCGCTGTCGTATCTACCGACTATTGGAACTGTTGAGACTATGACCAAGAAGATTGCCATTCTGCCGGGTGACGGCATCGGCCAGGAGATCGTCGCCGAGGCGGTCAAGGTGCTCGAAGTGCTGCGTGACGACTTCGGCCTGAGCATCGAGATGGAAGATGGGTTGGTGGGCGGTGCGGCTTATGACGCCACCGGCACCCCGCTGCCCGAGGCGACCCTGGCGCTGGCCAAGGCGGCCGACGCGGTGCTGCTTGGCGCTGTGGGTGGGTACAAGTGGGAGTCTCTACCCATCGCCGTGCGCCCGGAGAAGGGCCTCCTCGGCCTGCGCGCCGAGCTCGGGTTGTTTGCCAACCTGCGCCCGGCCATCCTCTACCCGCAGCTCGCCTCCGCCTCCACCCTCAAGCCCGAGGTGGTCAGTGGTCTCGACATCATGATCGTGCGCGAGCTGACCGGCGGCATCTACTTCGGTCAGCCGCGCGGTATCCGCGTGCTGGAGAACGGCGAGCGTCAGGGCTACAACACCCTGGTCTACAAGGAGTCCGAGGTGAGTCGCATCGGCAAGGTCGCCTTCGATATCGCCATGAAGCGTAACAAGCGTGTCTGCTCGGTGGACAAGGCCAACGTGCTGGAGTGCACCGAGATGTGGCGTGAGGTGATGATCGAGGAGGCCAAGGCCTACCCGGAGATCCAGCTCTCGCACATGTACGTCGACAACGCCTCTATGCAGTTGGTGCGTGCGCCCAAGCAGTTCGACGTGATGGTCACCACCAATATGTTCGGCGATATCCTCTCCGATTGCGCCGCCATGCTCACCGGCTCCATCGGCATGCTCCCCTCGGCCTCGCTGGACGCCAACAGCAAGGGGATGTACGAGCCGATCCACGGCTCCGCCCCCGACATCGCCGGCAAGGACCTGGCCAACCCGCTGGCCACCATCCTCTCCGTGGCCATGATGCTGCGCTACACCCTCGACGCCCCGGAGATGGCCGAGCGCATCGAGGCCGCCGTGAACAAGGTGCTCGACGAAGGTGTGCGCACCGGCGACATCTGGACCGAGGGTTGCACCAAGGTCGGCACTGCTGGCATGGGCGACGCCGTGGTCGCGGCGATGCGTGCCTAAGGGCGGCGGCCCCGTCAGAGCGTAAATCACTTCAGGTCGCGCCCCGAGGGGTGTGTAAGAGACGTACAGGAGTCAGAGTAAATGAAGCGCGTAGGTTTGATCGGTTGGCGTGGTATGGTCGGTTCCGTGCTCATGCAGCGCATGCGTGAGGAGGCCGATTTCGACCACTTCGAGCCCGTCTTCTTCACCACCTCTCAGGCCGGTCAGCCCGGCCCCGATATCGGCAAAGAGGTGCCGCCGCTCAAGGATGCCAACAGCATCGACGAGCTCAAGGCGATGGATGTGATCGTCACCTGCCAGGGTGGCGACTACACCAAGGCGGTCTACGACGACCTGCGTGCCACCGGTTGGGACGGCTACTGGATCGACGCCGCCTCCAGCCTGCGTATGAAGGACGACGCCATCATCATCCTTGACCCGGTCAACCTCAACGTGATCAAGGACGGCCTCGCCAACGGCATCAAGACCTACGTCGGCGGCAACTGCACCGTCTCCCTCATGCTCATGGCCATCGGCGGCCTGTTCGAGCAGGGGCTGGTGGAGTGGATCTCGCCGATGACCTACCAGGCCGCCTCCGGTGCCGGTGCGCGCAATATGCGCGAGCTGATCCAGCAGATGGGCGCGGTCAACGCCGAGGTGAAGGGGCTGCTCGACGACCCGGCCTCCGCGATCCTGGCGATCGACAAGCAGGTGACCGACTTCCTCCGCTCCGACCGCTACCCGCTCGACGCCTGGCCGGTGCCGCTGGCCGCCTCCCTGATCCCCTGGATCGACGTCCAGTTGGAGAGTGGGCAGTCCAAGGAGGAGTGGAAGGCCCAGGTCGAGACCAACAAGATCCTCGGTCGCTCCGCCAATCAGGTGCCGATCGACGGCCTCTGCGTGCGCGTCGGCGCCATGCGCTGCCACAGCCAGGCACTGACCATCAAGATGACCAAGGATGTGCCGCTCGACGAGATCCACGCCATCATCGCCGCGCACAACGACTGGGTGAAGGTGGTGCCGAACGACCGCCAGCTCACCATGGAGCAGCTCACCCCTGCCGCTGTCACCGGTACCCTCACCGTGCCCGTCGGGCGCATGCGCAAGCTGAAGATGGGTCCCGAATATCTCTCCGCCTTCACCGTCGGCGACCAGCTGCTGTGGGGCGCTGCCGAGCCGCTGCGCCGTATGTTGCGCATCCTGCTCGAAGGCTGAGTCGTACTGCATGCCGTCGAACAAGGTCGATCTGGCCGTCATCGGTAGTACCTCCCTCATTGGGGAGGCCTTCATCACCCTGCTCGGCGAACGGGCGTTTCCCTTCGCCGAGCTCTTCCCTCTGGAGTCCGACGAGGCGGCCGGTGGGCGGGTGGAGTGCGGGGGCAAACACTGGCGTGTGGCCAGTGCCGAAGCCTTCGACTTCGGTATGGCGCAACTCGTGGTGATTTGCGACGGCGAGTCGGAACAGGTGCAGGAGTGGGCCCAGCGCGCCCTCGGTGCCGGGGCGCTGGTGGTGGACCTCACCGCCACCCATCGTTACGCCACAGGTGTACCGCTGGTGCTCCCGGAGCTCAATCCGCACGCCCTGGTCGACCTGCGCGAGAGCGGGCTCGTGGCTGTGCCGGACGCGCTCAGCTGCGCCCTCGCCTTGGTGTTGGCGCCACTGCAGGGGCTGGCACCACTCAACCGCCTCAGCATTACCGCCCTTTACTCCATCTCGCACGCCGGGCGCCAGGGTGTCGATCGCCTCGCGCGTCAGACCGTGGCCCTGCTCAACTGCCGGGAGCTGGAGCTGGATGGGCTGCCATCCCAGGTCGCCTTCAACCTCCACCCTCAGGTGGGGGGGCTGGATGCAGAGGGCTGGAGTTCGGCTGAACTGGGGTTGGCCGAAGAGTTGCAGCGCCTGTTCGATTACAACCTGCCGCAGGCGCAGGTGAGCGCTGTGCAGGTCCCTACTTTCTACGGTGACAGTGCCACCCTGACGCTGGAGTTCGCCCAGCCGGTGGCGTTGGCGTTGCTGCGCGAGGCCCTTGCCGAAGCGCCCGGTTTGGCGCTGATGGACGCAAACCACGGCGCTGGTTACCCTACCCCGGTGGGGGAGGCGATAGGCCAGGACGAGGTGTTGGTCGGACGTCTGCGCCAGCACCCTATAAGCGAAGAGAATGTAACTTTGTGGGTCACAATCGACAATTTGCGCAAAGGTAGCGCTTTGAACGGTATTCAAATCGCAGAGATTTTGGTAAAAGACTATATCTAAGTTATAGTTACCTTAGATAGTTAAAGTTTCGCGCGAAGTTTTGGCCAGTCCATGCCGCTTTCGGGGATATCGATCCGTCCCCCGAAGGGGCAGATTGCTAAGGGAGTGAGGAGAGTGCGGCAGCAGATCCGGTCATGTATAGCGGCAGCGCTATTAATAACGGCACCCATCACCAGTTGGGCACTGGGTATGGGCGAGATCAAACTCTATTCCGCGCTCAACCAGCCACTGGACGCGGAGATCGAGCTGATGTCGGTCAGTGCCTCCGAGGCGGACACCATCAAGGTGCGGCTGGCCCCCATCGAGTCCTTCATGCGTGCGGGGCTCGAGCGCAGTGCCGTGCTCAACCAGCTCGAATTCCAGGTGCTCAAGCGTGCCAGCGGTGAGTACTATGTCAAGATCAGCAGTAAGGAACCGGTGCGCGAGCCCTTCCTCGACTTCCTCATCGAGGTGCAGTCGCGCTCCGGTCGTCTGTTGCGTGAATATGCCACCCTGCTCAACCCCCTCTCCAGTGGTAGTGCTCCGCCCCGCCCTGCGACGGTCGAGCGCGCTGTAACAACACCCAGCGCGCCACCCTCTGCCCTGTCCGGCGGTGCCATCACCTATGGTCCGGTGAAGGCTGAAGACACCCTCTGGGCGGTGGCCGAACGCCTGCGTCCCGACCCCTCAATCAGCGCCCAGCAGGTGATGATCGCCCTGCTGCGCAACAATCCCGATGCCTTCGACAACGGCAACATCAATGGCCTGAAGTCGGGCGTCACCCTGCGTATCGCCAACCCCAGCGACATCACCCGTCTCTCGCGTGAGCAGGCCAATGAGTTGGTGGAGGCGCAGATCCGCGAGTGGCGCTCCATGCGCCGCAGTAGCGGTGGCACACAGACGCCGACACCGCGCACCACCAAACCCGTCGTCCCTGAGAGCATGCCAGAGGTGGCGCTGCCCAGTGCAGAGATGCCAAGTGGCGGCGACAGCGTGGCAGACAACGAGGAGCTCAAGCAGCTGCGCGAAGATATGATGCTGGCCCTGGCCAGCTCCTCTGCCCAGCGTAAGGAGAACGAGAAGCTGCGTGAGCGTATCGCGCAGTTGGAGCAGCAGTTGGTCGAGGCGCGACAGGGTCTCGCCGGTGCACCTGCCACGAGTGACGTGACCCCGAGCGAGCCGGTCAAACCCAAGCCGGCGCCCATGGTTCCAGTGCAGTCCGACATGCCCTCTGGCGAACCGCTGATGCCTCCGGTGAGTCAGCCGGTCGTCACCGAGCCTGTCAAGCCGAGTACGGGCGAAAAGCGCGTGACTCCGCCGGAGTTGCCGCCGCTGATGGGTGAGAACGCACAAGGCGAGGTGGTCACTCCGCCCAAGCCTGCGCCGAGCGTGGTTGAGCCGGTGCCTCCGACGCCAGCCGTCGAGGCCCCCAAGCCCGAGACGACCCCCACCGCCACCGAGACCCCGCCGGTCGTCGTGCCGCCGAAGAAGCCGACACCCGCCCCGGTCGTGCCACCGGTCCCCGAGCCTGAACCCGAAAAGGGCATTGTCGATCTCATCTTCGACAACATCATGCTCATCGGTGGGGCGATCCTGGTGCTCATCCTGCTCGGCCTCGGTTCTGTGGTCTATCGCCGTCGCAAGAATGGCATGGGTTTCACCGAGAGTATCCTCACCGGTGGCAGCACTGCCATGCGTGAGACCAAGTCGAGTGATACCGGCGAGCCCTCTGAGGAGTCCTCCTTCTTTAGCGACCTGGCCATCAGTGGGATGAACAACATCCACGCGGACGAGTCCGAGGTGGATCCGTTGACCGAGGCCGATGTCTACATGGCCTATGGGCGTCACCAGCAGGGTGAAGAGTTGCTCAAGGAGGCGATCGAGTCGGATCCCGAACGCCACGAGCTGCGCGTCAAACTGCTTGAGCTCTATCACAGCACCAAGAACAAGGATGCCTTCGCCGAGCACGCCACCCTGGCCCAAGAGGAGCTGGGTGGCGAGGGCCCGCTGTGGGACAAGGTCCTCAAGTGGGGCCACGACCTGCTGCCCGATGACCCTATGTTCAGTGCGGCCAAGGGCGGCGACACGGGCGGCTCAGGCAGTACGCTGGCCGATGACGATGACATCCTGGATATTGGACTGGACATCGATGCCTTGGCTGCCGAGATGGAGTCCTCCGCCGCCGCCGGAATCGGTGGTGACGACGACTTCGCCCTCGACCTGGGTCTCGACTTCTCCGACCTGACAGGTGAGAAGAAGAAAGAAAAGAAGAAAGAGGAGCCCAAGCCGAGTAAGGCGGAGGAGAGCGACCTCGGTAGTCTCGGTGGAATGGCGGTCGCTGCGACCGCTGTGGTTGGCGCCGCCGTGGCGGCCAAGGCCACTGCCGAAGAGAGTGATGGGATGGACGACTTCGACCTCTCAGGCATGGACTTCGGTGGCACAGAAGACCTGGGGGGGGTGGACCTTGGCGCCCTCGACGACATGGGCGGCGATACCAGCCTTGGCGGTGACGACGCGATAAGCAGTGGCCTGGAGGAGATCGGTGGCGGCCTGGGTGGCCTCGACGATCTCGGCGGCATGGACGACCTGGGCGGCCTTGACGACGGTGGTATGGGTGACCTGGGTGGCCTCGACGACGGCGGTATGGGCGGCCTGGGCGGCCTCGACGACGGCGGTATGGGTGACCTGGGTGGCCTCGACGACGATCTCGGTGGCATGGGCGACCTGGGTGGCCTCGACGACGATCTCGGTGGTATGGGCGACC
>QKED01000106.1 GCA_003252455.1 Gammaproteobacteria bacterium | reverse complement strand
CGAAGGCCGGGAGGGGTGGCGTATCCTGTTGACTGATCTCGGCCAAGATCACAGTCAACAGGGGTGGATACGCCATGATTCAGTCTACGCTGAAGGTGCGTATACGACGGCCATTCGGCCACCGGTTCCACGGACATTCGGCCACTGATTCCACGCTGATTCGGCCACCCGTTCCACGGCGATCCGGCCACTGATTCCACGGCCATTCGGCCACCCCTCGGGCAGGACGCGAGGCAGGACCACGATCCACTAGCATCGCCCCCTTTTTCGAAGCGAAGGGGTCGAGATGGAGCGTTTGTCCATGCGTAAGATTCGAGAGTGTTTGCGCCTGCGCCTGGAGGCGGGGTTGTCCATCCGCCAGGTTGCCGCCAGCGCGCAGGTCGCGCGCAGTAGCGTCGCTGAGTATGAGCGGCGTTTCCACGCCTCGGGGCTGTCGTGGCCGTTGCCGGCGTCGCTGAGCGAACTGGAGTTGGAGCGGCGGTTGTTTGCGCCGCCGCTGCCGCGTGTCGCCGACACCCGCGCGGTGCCTGACTGGGCGGTGATTCACCGGGAGCTGCGTCGTGCGGGCGTGACGCTGATGCTGCTTTGGGAGGAGTACCGCGCCACCCACCCACAGGGGTTTGGCTACAGCTGGTTCTGCAAGGCCTACGAGGTCTGGTCGGGGCGGCTGGACGTGGTTATGCGTCAGAGCCATCGCGCCGGTGAGAAGCTGTTTGTCGACTATGCCGGTCAGGGCATTGAGGTCGTCGATCACAGCAGCGGGGAGGTGCGCACCGCGCAGATCTTCGTGGCGGTGCTGGGGGCGTCGAATTACACCTACGCCGAGGCGACCTGGTCACAGGGGCTCGCCGACTGGATCGGCTCGCATGTGCGCGCCCTGAGCCATTTCGGTGGGGTGCCTGCCATCCTGGTGCCCGACAATCTCGCCAGCGCGGTGCACAAGGCCCATCGCTACGAGCCCGACCTCAATCCGACCTATGCCGAGTTCGCCGCCCATTATGGCGTGGCGGTGGTTCCGGCGCGGGTGCGCAAGCCGCGCGATAAGGCCAAGGTCGAGGTCGGCGTGCAGCTGGTCGAGCGCTGGATTCTCGCGGCGCTGCGCCAGCGCACCTTTTTCTCGCTGCCCGAGCTCAACGGCGCCATCGCCGTGCACTTGGCGCGGCTCAATGAGCGTCCTTTCAAGAAGCTGCCTGGCTCGCGGCGAGAGGCCTTCGATAGCATCGAGCGTCCCGCACTCGCCCCGTTACCGGCCACCCCTTATGTCTTCGCGACCTGGAAACGGGTACGCGTGAACATCGACTACCACGTCGAAGTCGACGGCCATTACTACTCCGTCCCGTATGCCCTGGTGAAACACACCCTCGAGGTGCGCCTCACCGAGCACACCGTGGAGTGCTTTCACCGCGGCCAGCGCGTCGCCAGCCATGTGCGCTCCCCCCTGAAGGGACGCCATACCACCGTGGCCGAGCACATGCCCAAGGCCCATCAGCACTACGCGCAATGGACCCCGGAGCGGCTGGTGCGCTGGGCGGAGAAAACCGGCCCTGCCACCGCCGCCGTGATCGGCCATATCCTCGCCAACCGCCCCCATCCCCAGCAGGGCTTCCGCTCCTGTTTAGGGATTCTGCGCCTGGGCGAGCGATACGGGGGCCCGCGCCTGGAGGCGGCCTGCCAGCGCGCCCTGCAGCTTAACGCCTGCCGCTACAAGAGCATCGAATCCATCCTCCAGCGCGGCCTCGAGCGCCAGGGACCGCCCGAGCCGCAGCAGCTTGATCTGCCAGAGGCCCACGATCACCTGCGTGGGCCAGGCTATTTCCACTAATGCGCGAACCTTTGGAGTCAAAGACCCATGCTGCATCACCCCACCCTCGATAAACTCCAACAGCTGCGCCTCAACGGCATGCTCCAGGCCCTGCGCGAGCAGCTCGACCTGCCCGCGGCGGCCGCACTGAGCTTCGAGGAGCGCCTCGGACTGCTCGTCGATCGCGAGCTCACCGCCCGGGAGCAACGCCGGTTACAGACACGCCTGCGCCAAGCCAAGCTCAAGCACGGCGCCTGCCTCGAGGACCTCGACCGCCACACCCCGCGCGGACTCGATCACAGCCTCATCACCCACCTGGCCACCGGGCAGTGGATCCGCGAAGGACTCAATTGCCTGATCCTCGGCCCCACCGGGGTCGGCAAAACCTGGATTGCCTGCGCGCTCGCCCAACAGGCTTGCCGCCAGGGCTTCACCACCCGCTATCTGCGCGTCCCACGCCTGTTCGAGGACCTGCGCCTCGCCCATGCCGACGGCAGCTTTCCCAAGCTGCTGCGTGAGCTGGCCAAGACCGATCTGCTGCTTCTGGATGATTGGGGATTGCTGGGACTCGACGCGCCCTCACGCCGCGACCTCCTCGAGTTGATCGACGAGCGCCACGCCCAGCGTGCCACGCTCATCACCAGCCAGCTTCCCGTCGAGCACTGGCATGACCTGATCGGCGATCCCACCCTCGCCGACGCCATCCTCGACCGCCTGGTGCACAACGCCTACCGCATCACCCTCAAGGGCGAGTCGATGCGCAAGCGCCGTGCACCCGCATTGACCGCCAACGCTGTTAGCGGGTAACAATGACGACCCTGCGTCGCGTCGCTCCGACTGCCCGGCCGAATGGCCGTGGAACCGGTGGCCGAATCGCCGTGGAACCAACGGCCGGATGACGATGGAATCACTGGCCGAATCCCGTGGAATGCGCA
>QKED01000046.1 GCA_003252455.1 Gammaproteobacteria bacterium | reverse complement strand
TCGCGCCCATGGGGCGCTCCTACGCCGTCCGAAGATCCCGCGTAGGAGCGGGCCATGCCCGCGAACAGCCTGCCTCGCACGCCCTTCGCGCCCATGGGGCGCTCCTACGCCGTCCGAAGATCCCGCGTAGGAGCGGGCCATGCCCGCGAACAGCCTGCCTCGCACGCCCTTCGCGCCCATGGGGCGCTCCTACGCCGACCGAAGATCCCACGTAGGAGCGGGCCATGCCCGCGAACAGCCTGCCTCGCACGCCCTTCGCGCCCATGGGGCGCTCCTACGCCGACCGAAGATCCCGCGTAGGAGTGGGCCATGCCCGCGAACAGCCTGTCACAAACACCCTTCTCTGGCCGGATAACCAACCGACACTCGGGCGTGTTGGCGCGGCGGTCGGCGGCTCACTCCTTCCGCTCAGCCGACTCACCTAGCGCCACCGGCTCATCGAGGAAGCCTTCGTGGTACCCCCCGCCGAGCACCTCGCGCAGCGCCTGCCGATAGAGCCGCTGGGTGCGCCAGACGAAGCGCAGGGTTGCGACCTGTCGACCCAACACCTCCCACAGCCGCGCGGGCACAAAGCGCCAGAGCGGCACGATGGGGAGCCCAGGGCGACGGCTAGTGCGTACCTTGCGCCGCAGCAGGCCGCTCTGCAGCGGATGGGTGTGGTCGATGTGCACCGCCGCATAGCTCCCCTGGATGCCGCGCATCAGCTGCTTTGAGGAGAGGCTATGCACCAGCGCCCGCTTGAGCAGGCGCAGGATGTGCTCCGGGGTGTAGTAAAGCCCCCACAGCTCCCAATAGAGCGCCTGCAACTCGCTGCGCGACATACACGCCGGGTCACTCACCACATGCTCGGCGTCGTAGCGGTTGAAGTCCGCATCCATCGCCACACCCGCATCGAGCATACGGCGATGGTCGGCGGAGCCGGGCAGCGGGGTGTAGATGAAGAAGTTGATCAGGTCAATCGGCACCCGCTCTTGCAGCTCGCGCACATCGTCGCGCAGCCGCTCCGGGGTGTCGTGCGGCAGGCCGATGATGTAGAAGGCGTGCACCAGCACCCCGGCGCGCTTCCAGCTGACCACCACATCACGCAAGGCGAAACGACGGTTCTGCTTCTTGTGCATCTCCAGCAGGTTGTCATCGCGTAGTGACTCGATGCCGAGGAAGACGCGCGCACAGCCCGCCCGCACCGCCTTCTCGACAAAGTACGGGATGTTCGTGGCCTGGAGGTCGACCTGGATGGAGAGAGTGAACACCAACCCCTCCACCTCTCGCAGCTGAATTAGGGCGTCGAGGATCGCCTCCCAGTTCTGGTTACGGGCGAAGTTGTCGTCGCTGATGAAGAAGTCACGCACCCCATATCGGGCGCCCTGGCGCACATAGTCGACGGCGACCTCTGCCGTGCGCTGACGTGGCCGACGCCCCTGCACATTGATGATGGTGCAGAACGAACAGAGGTAGGGGCAGCCGCGCCCGAGGTCGATCCCCGCCCGGCGGAGCAGGGTGTGGCGCAGGGTATCCGGGTCGAGGCGCGGTGGTGCCGCCTGCTCCAGGTCCGGCAGCCGGTCGAGCAGGTTGTAGAGTGCAGGCAGGGTGCCGTTCCAGATATCCTCCAACAGGGTATCGACGCCCTCCTCGAACTCCCCGGCGTAGAGGGTGATACCCGCCTCGCGTGCCTCGGCCAGGCCCGCCTCCCACTGCGGGGTCATGGCCAGCACACCGCTGACGTGGAAGCCGCCCATGATCGCGGCGATGCCCTGGGCGATGAAGGCACGCCCCAGGTCGACCGCGCGCGGGTACTGGTTGGTCTGCACCCCGGCCAGCAGCACCGCGCTAGACCTTGCCCCCTGCAACCAGCGTACCTCGCGCTGCAGGCCGAGGACATTGGCGCTCTCGTCGATGAGGCGTACCTCGATGGCCACCGGGCCGAGCACCTGACGTTCTGCGGCATCGTGCAGCAGGCCGTTGAGCACCGCTAGGGTCTGAGTGGGGATGAGATTGCGCCACCACTGAATGACGTACCCCTCGTCGTCGTAGTGGGAAGGCTTGATGATCAGTAGGCGCAGACTCTCACTCATTCACTCACACTCCGGCGGATCGCCGCTCTGGGTCGAAATGGCTCGCGGATAGTGACTCTCTCACATCGGCCTAGCCACGCGAAAGCCCATACGACTCACACGGTAACCCGGACCCGCCTGGCCACGAAAGGCCGAGCGCAGCCGCGCGCCGTAGCTGCTGAAGGCCCCGCCCCGGCGCACATGCAGCTCCCCCTCGACCACACAGGGGTCGACCTGTGCCTCTTCGGCGTAAGGCGCATAGCCGTCGAGCACCCACTCCCAGACGTTGCCGTGCATCTGTACCAGGCCCCAGGGGTTGGGGGCGAAGGCCTCCACCGGCACGGTGGTGCGCAGAAACGCGCCGGTCGGGCCGTCGGGATAGGGGTGGCTGGCGTCGAAGTTGGCCTGACCGCTGGCGACCCTCTCGCCCCAGCAGAACGGCGTAGTGCTGCCCGCCCGACAGGCGTACTCCCACTGTGCCTCGCTCGGCAGGCGGTACGCCAGCCCACTCTGCTGCGCCAGCCAGGCGCAGTAGGCGACAGCGTCGGCCCAGGCGATGCAGACCACCGGGTGGTCGTCGCCCTGGGCGAAGCCCGGCGCCTGCCACTGCTCACTGCTCTCGTTCAGCTCCGCCTCGGTGCGGTAGCCGCTGGCCAGGACGAAGGCGCGAAACTCGCCGCGCGTCACCGGGTAGCGCCCCAGGGCGAAGGGCTGGCTGATGGTCACCGCGTGCCGGGGCCACTCGTCTGGCTCCGCCTCGACCTCGTCCGGCGCTGCGCCCATGAGAAAGTGCCCCGCCGGGATGGGGCGCAGCCACGGGCCCATGCCGCCCGCGACGAGCGGGTCGCGCAGGTCGGGGGCTGGCGGCGCACTCATCGCCCACGCGCGGCGGCGAACCGCCCCTGTGCGAGGCCCACCAGCAGCAGCAGGGTGCCGCCGAGCAGGGTGGTGACCGCCAGCAGCGGCTGGATGCCGAGCAGCCAGAGCCCGCCGAGGGCGCCGAGCAGCCCCCCGGCGAGGGCGAGGAAGAAGGTGCGCGCCGAGCGCCCCCCAGCGAGGATGTAGAGCATGGCGATGGCGCCGACCATCTGCGCGGTGATGCTCAGCAGGGTGATGTCGACCATGTCGCGCACCAGCAGGGCGAAGGCGGCCAGCAGCACCACGGTGACCACCATCGCCCAGCGCATCGCCCGCTCCGGGCTCTGCCACTCGCGGTGCAGCACGCTGTGCGAGGCGATGGCGAAGACCAGCGAGTCGATGGTGCTCATGATCGCCGCCATCAGCAGCGCCAGGCCGAAGGGGACGATCCAGTGTGGCAGCAGTTGGGTGAGGACGTAGATGAAGGCCATGTCCGCCTCGCCCTGGGGGTAGACCAGCTTGGCGTACTGCCCCACCAGCACCAGCACGAAGGCGACGGCGAGGACGAAGACCAGCGGCAGCGCCATGCCGAGGCGCGCGGCGCGCTGCGAGCGGGCGGCGTAGGTGAGCTGGTAGCGGTCGGAGCTGGTGAGAAAGCTGAAGCCGAGCAGCGCCAGCCCGGCGACGATGGTCGGCTTGATCGGCTCGTTCTCCTGCGCCAGGGCGAGCATCAGGTCGGGTTTGCGCGCCACCGCCCAACCGATCACCAGGGCGAAGAGGACGATCACCAGCGCCTGCAACACATCGGTGAGCACCACCCCCTTGAAGCCGGAGAGGAGCAGATAGAAGAGGGTGAAGCCCGAGGTGATGAGCACCGCAGCGGTGAAGCCGCCGGGCACGTCGAGATACTCCAGCACCTTGGCCCCGCCGGTGACCGAGACGCTGACGCCGATCAGGGTGGTGAGGGCGATCATCGCATTGGTCACATGCCCCGCCGTGCGCGTGCCGGTGCGCTCCGCCACCAGGTCGCCCACGGTGAGCGCGCGCGTGCCGCTGCCCCAGGCCCAGATGCGCGGCACCGCCAGCCAGGCGAAGAGCAGATAGCCCACCGCGTAGCTCGCCAGACCGTAGAAGATGGCCGCACCGTAACGGTAGCCGAAGGCGGTGTAGACCAGGAACCACCCGGCGCCGATGCTCGCGGCGAACTTGGAGCAGGTGACCTGGAAGAGGCCGCGATCACGCCCGGCGATGAGGAAATCCTCGCGCGATTCATGGCGACCCGCACGCCAGACGATCCACAGGACCAGCACCGCGTAGAGGGTGAGGATGGTGTACATGGCGGTCTCGTTGCTAATGGGAGAAATCTGTCGAGTTCATCTGCTGGGTAGGGCGCACAAATGCATTGGCCACAGAGGCGCGGAGGTCACAGAGAAGAACGCCTGACCCACTCGACGATAACCGTGTACGGTTTTTGATCGAGTGGAGCGACGAGTTATGTGTTATATCAGTTTAGCTTCCATACAGCCGCTGTTCCTTCAGGGTTTACCCTCTTGGCTTTGTTACTAAACTCAAGTTTTTCTAGCTCCCTAGTAATGGCTCGGCAGCCACATCTTGAAACACCTATGCTTGACAAATAGTCATCAAAATGGCCAGGATCAATTCCGATGCACCCACTAACATATAGTGGAATTTCAATTTTGACAGATTTCTTGCTTATGCACGACAAGTGCTCTCCATGAGGATATATCTTCCATCCAGAATTTAGCGTTTCATCGATTTGCCACAACACCTCTTCTGCAATATCTTCGATAGAAACCGCGTTCTTTGATAACACTATCTCATCGACCACTTCCTGTTGAAGAGTTTCGTATTCTCCAAATTTTCGTGGGACATTCATTCCATTCAAACATGATCGAGTTCTCTTTCTGCTGACCAAGTTTGACTGTTTCATCCAGTTCAACAGATGCTGAATGTGCACGGTGACATTTCCTCTCTGTACCTTAATCCGGTGCGCCTCATGAGGTCGGTGTATCCTTTCTCACTCGTTTCACTGCGTTATTATCAGTCGACAGTTCGAAATTTACTGACTGTGTATTGAACTGCCATCCCAGCGACACTGCCTGTCGAACAAAGTGCCTAACGTGCCCTGGAGTTATCACCGGGTAGACATGACTTCCAGGCTTCCCTTTCTCCCCCACTGGAAAATCGAGCCATAAATCCCTGGTAACCAATCCCTTCACAAGCAGTTTCCCACCGTTATGCTCGACACTTTGGATAGTGATATTCAGATCAAACAAGCCATCACTACTCTTGGAAATTGATATTGCATATCGGAAGGTGACTCCGTCGACCGAGATCAGTTGCGATCGTTTTTTTGCGATAGCCATATCTTTAAAACCGCGTCAATTACTCACCAAGATAGTATCGTAGTGTGGATAAGCGCAGCGCATCCACCCTACGACTCTTTCGACTCCGTGTTCTCCGTGGCTCCGTGGCAAATGCACTCACCTCGGTACGACCCGCGCCCCATCTTTGAGGTGCTGCTGCCCCTGGGTGATCACCGCCTCGAAGGCCGAGAGGTCGGTGGTGACCAGCGCGGCATTGCCGACGAAGGCCCCCACCTGCACCTCGACGCGGTGGGCGAGGCCGTCGCTGCCGGTGAGAAAGAGCAGGCCCCGCGCCTCTTCGAGGCGGTAGAAGGCGCTCAGGGGCACGGCGTAGCCCTGCGCTTCGCGCAGGGTGAAACGGGCACGCACCTGCAGGCCACTACGCAGTTCGGTGGGGGCGTCGGTGAGGGCGATGTCGACCATGAACAGGCCGCTGCCGCTCTCGGCCACGCCGGAGATGCGTTCGACCTTACCTGCCAGCGGCGCGGCGAGCCCCTCGACGCTCACCTCGACCGGGGTGCCCAGCGCCAGTTGCGACAGGTGGCGCCCGGCCAGCGCCACGCTGGCGCGCCAGGGGGCGCTGTCGGCCTTGAACACGGCGATGGGTGTGCTGATCGCCACCGGGCCGGGCTGGTCCACCAGGCGGCGCAGGATCTGCCCGGCCGCCGGGGCGCGCAGGGTGTGGCGCTGGAGCCGCTCCTCGGCGGCCCCCAGGGTAAGCTCCTTGAGCGCCTGGTCTTGGCTGGCGTTGTCGAGCTGGTCGTCGCCGACGATCCCCTTGGCGTGCAGCTTGCGCGTCCGCTCCAGGGCCTTCTCGGAGAAGCGCAGGGCGACGTGCGCCTGGTCGCGCTGGTTCTGCGCCAGCACGGCATCGAGCTGGGCCAGCGGCTGGCCGCTGACGACGCGCTCACCATCGCGCACGGCGATGGTCTGCAACAGGCCGTCAGTGGCGAAGTGCAGCGTCTCGCTCGACTCGGCGACGCTGCCCCAGGCAGTGAGCGGTTCGGCCAGGGTCTGGCGCGCGATGGGCTGGGTGATGACCGGCAGCGGCGCCTCTTCGGCGCGCACGCCCTGGCCGATCAGCAAGAACAAGAGGGTCAGTGCCAGCGCGGCGTGGCGATAGGTGTGGTTCATGGGTCGCTCCTGACTGGCTGCTGCCGGGACGAGAGGAAGGAGTAGAGGGCCGGGACCATCAGCAGGGTGAGCAGGGTGGAGCTGAAGAGGCCACCGGAGATGGTGATGGCCATGGTCTTGAACAGGTTGTCGGTGACGGCCATGGGCAGCAGCCCGGCGATGGTGGTGATGGAGGTGAGCAGCACCGGCATGAAGCGTTTGCGCGCCGCCTCGGCGGCCACCAGGGCGATGGGCTGACTCGGGTCTTCGGCGCGCAGCAGGTTGCCCTCCTCCACCAGCAGGATGGTGTCGTTGACCACGATGCCGATGAGGCTGGTGATGCCGACGGCGGCGACGAAGGTCATCGACTGGTCCGTCACCACCAGCCCGAGCAGGGCGCCGATGATGCACATGGGCACGGCGGCGAGGACGATAAAGGGTTGCGAGAAGGAGCGGAACTGTAGCACCAGGATGGCGAAGATGAGCAGCGCGGCAAACACCGCGTTCGCGCCCAGCCCCTTGAAGTTTGCGCGCTTTTTGACCAGCGAGCCGCCGATCTCGGCGCTGACGCCGCTCGGCGGCGGCAAGTCTTTGAGGCGCTGCATGACCTTGGCCGACACCTGCTCGGGGGTCAGCCCCTCGTCCAGCCAGAAGTCGATCTCCACCGTCGGCTCGAAATCCACGTGGGTGATGCGGCTCTCGCTCGGCCTAAAGCGCGCCTCGACCACCTCCGCGAGCGGCACCGTGCCGCCGTGCAGGGTCGGCACCTGCAGATCGTGCAACACCGCCAGCGGGGCCGCCTCGCGCGGGGCCACCTTGAGCAGCAGCGGGCGCTCCTCGCCGCGCCCGTCGCGCATGCGGTCGACCACGATGCCGTAGGTGAGCAGGTTGATCCAGGGGTCGACAGCGGCCTTGGTCACCCCCAGCTGTGCGGCCCGCTCACGGTCGAAGGCCAGGTCGAGCAGGGTCTGGCTCCCCTTGAGCGGGTTGACCATGGCGTCGACCCCCTCGACCTCGCGCAGCGGCTCGTCGATCTGCGCCACATAGGCGGCGAGCTTGGCCACGTCACTGCCGGTCACCTTGAGCGAGAAGGGGGCGGCGTAGGTGAGGTCGTGGTACTGGAACAGTCCCACGGTCACCTCGCCGTAGGCCTTGAGCGGGCGCAGCGCCGCCTTGAGCGCCGACTGCACGCGACGCACCACGGGCTCGACCCCGGAGCGGGTGCGAACGAGCGCGACGATGTCGCCGCGCGGGTCCATCACCAGGTCGATCTGCGGCGTCGCCACGCCGCTGAAGCTGAGCACCGAATCGACCCCATCGACACTGTGGGCGAGCCCCTCCAGCTCCTGGATGATCCCCTCACGGGTCGGTCCGTCGAGCCCCGGTGCGAGGGTGAGGTTGACCGTGAGGTAGGGCGCGCCGGTGGGCGGGAAGACCTCGATGTGGAGCTGGCGGGCCTGGTTGATGCTGAAGGCGAGCAGGCCGATGAAGGCGATGATGGTGAGCCAGCGAAAGCGGATGGCGACATTTACCAGGCGCTTGTAGGGCCCATCGCGAAACGGGATCAGTGCGTTGAGCGCGCTCGGCGGGTTGGGCAGCCAGCGCACCTTGCCGAGGGTGCCAAAGCGCGACAGCAGCAGGGTGACCACCGTCACCGACATGAACAGCGAGGCGAGCAGGGAGAACCAGATGGTCACCGACATGCTGCGCAGGTAGAGCCCCACCTCGGAGGTGAGCAGAAAGGTGGGGACGAAGGCGAGCATGGTGGTCAGGGTGGAGGAGAGCAGCGGGGCGAACGCCTTGACAGTGCCCTCCACCGCCGCCTCCTTGGCCGTGGCGCCCTGGTAACGCTGGGCGAGGAAGACGTTCTCGGTGACGACGATGGCGTTGTCGACCAGAAGGCCCAGGGCGACGATGAAACCGGCGATGGTCATCTGCTGGATGCCGTAGCCGCTGAAGCCGAGCAGACAGACGGCGGTGAGGAAGGAGAGCGGCAGGATCGAGGAGATGACCAGGCTGGAGCGCATGCCGACGGTGAAGAGCAGCACGCAGAAGAGGATGGCGATACCCTGCAAGAAGTTGTCCTGCAGGTTGAAGACGATGGTCTCTACCCCCTCGCTCTGGTCGAACAGGGTCTCGACGCGCACCCCTTCGGGCAGCCCCGCGCGGAACTCCTCCACCGCCTGCGTGACCCGTCGGCTCACATCGAGGATGTTGATCGACTCGCTGGTGTGCGCCTGCACGAAGAAGACCTCACGCCCATCGCGCCGGGTGATCCCCTGTGTCCCCTTGAGCGCGAGCTGCACGCGAGCCACCTCACGCAGCGCCACCGGGGTACCGTCCGCCGCGTACAGCAGGGTGGCACCGATGTCCTCCGGCGTGCGATAGCGGCTGGCGGGCCCGGCGAAGCGGAAGTCGCGGTCGATGACGTGCAGCCGGCCGCTGGCGGCGAAGGCGTTGTCGGCGCGGATCGCCGCCTGCACCTGGTCGAGGCCGATGCCGAGGCGCGCCAGGGCCGGGGCGTCGAGGGCGATCTCCACCTGCTCGTCCGGCGTCACCAGCTCTACATCCTTGAGGTCGGCGACCTTGCGCAGGCGGGTGGCCAGCTCCTGCGCCGTCTCGCGCAGCTGGGCCGGTGCGATGCCCTCGCCCTCGACGCTGAAGAGAAAGGCGCTGATCCAGTCCGCGATCTTGTACTGCCGTGCGCGAAAGTCGAGCTGGCTCGGCAGTTTGCGGCGGATGCGCGAGATGGCCGACTCCACCTCGCGCAGCCGCTCGGCGAGGTCGACACCATAGGTGAAGGAGATCCAGCTCTGTGCGTAGCTGTGCGAGGCGGCGGTGCGGATACCCTCGATGCCGGGGATGGTGCGCAGCTCCTGCTCGATGGGGAAGACTGCGTTGCGCTCCATCTCCGAGGGCGAGGCGCCGTCGACGAAGAGCTCCAGCATCACCTTGGGCACCGGGACGCTTGGGTCCTTGGTCAGCGGGGTCTCGGCGACGGAGACCAGGCCGTAGGCGAGGACGATCAGCACCAGCAGGATGCTGAAGTGGTGGTTATCGACGATGAAACGGACGAACGATCGCATCTAATTGAACAACCTCATTGCCCGCCGATGAGCCCGCGTTCGCGGGCCTCGGCAAAACTGACAAGACGCTCGACACCCTCATCCCACAGCGCCAGCCGGGTGCAGGCGAGGCTCTCTTTGAGCCCCACCCTTCCGACCGCGCGCAGCTCGGGGTCGGCGGCCAGCGCGGCCTGGAGGCGGTAGTTGGGGATGCCGGGGCAGAGATGATGGATGTGGTGTAGGCCGATGTGGCCCGAGCACCAGTGCAGCCAGGGGGGCAGGTCGTAGAAGGAGGAGCCCCACAGCGCCGCGTCGAAGTAGTCCCACTCTTCGTGTCGGCGCCAGTAGGCCGCCGGGTACTGGTGCTGCACATAGAAGAGCCAGGCGCCGCCCCAGCTGGTGATGATGAGTGTCGGCACCACGCTCACCACCACCGCCAACCAGCCGAACCGGCCGATCGCCGCGCCATAGAGCAGCAGCAGGCCCAGGTCGAGGGCGAGGATGCTGCGCCAGCACTCCGCGGGCGGCACCCGTTGGAAAAAGGGTGTGCGGTAGCGCAGCAGAAAGAGCATCGGCGCGCCGAAGAGGATCATGAAGGCGGGGTGGCGAAAGCGCCGATAGCGCGCCTGATCCTCGGCGCGCATGGCGTTGTACTGCGCCACCGAGCAGGTGAAGACATCGCCGACCCCGGAGTTGTCCAGGTCGCCGGAGGTGGCGTGGTGGCGGTTGTGCGCCTCGCGCCAGAAGGCGTAGGGGGTGACGGAGAAGAGGCTGATGAGTCGCCCGGCCCAGCGATTGGCCCGGCGCGTGGAGAAGAAGGAGCCGTGCCCGGCGTCGTGCTGGATGATGAAGAGGCGCACCAGCAGCACGGCGGCAGGGAGCCAGAGCAGCGGTACGAGCGCGCCGAGGCCGTGCTCGATGGCGCTGACCATCGCCGCGTAGCAGGCCAGCAGGCCGATGAGGTTGCCCAACAGCTGTAGCAGCGCCACCCCGTTCCAGGCACCGGCGTAGGACGACAGTCGCTGGGCGACGTCGCGGGCCGAGAGATGGGGGATGGCTTGAGGCATGGGGTGTCCAGGTAAATGGGTCAATGCGTGGGTTGGGGCGTACACTCTATGCGTGCCGAAGCCCAACAGCGGGGGTCGGCCAGCCACTGGCGGTTGGGTTACGCGGCACCAAGGATCGTAGCCGAGCCGAACCGTGACGACACGCCGCTAACCCAACCTACGCGGGGTGCGCCCATCTTAGCGGAGGATCAGGGCGCTGTAATTCGGTTAAACGGCATAAGCCTGCATCTTGGGCACCTAAAGCAGGTAGCCTTGGGGTTCCAAGCCCTGCCTGGATACCGAGTTCTTAGCGGCCCTGCCGCTATCCCAACCCTGGGTGACACGCCACACGCTGCGCGGCGGAGCCGCAAGAGGTGGGTAGCGAGGCAGAGCCTCGCTACCAGGAGGGTGAGGGGAGCATCCCTCGCGCCCGTGGGGCGCTCCTAGAACCGCGAGGCGAGACGCTCCTCTGGTGTCCGGGCTCTGCCTGGATACCGGCTCTTCACAGCAGTGCCGTGCGCCCTGCCCTGGAGACCCATCGGACGACAGAACTACCCGGAGTAGGGCGTAGCGCCACGCAGGAGCATCAAGCCAACGGCTTGATAAGTAGCCCCGGTAGCAACCCATCGCGCCCATGGGGCGCCCCTACAGCCGCGAGGCCAAATAGTCGAAGGTGCTCTCGGCCATGGCGTCGAGGCCCAGGAGGGTGCACCACTGGCCGTACTCGGCGTAGAGGGCATCGACCGCGGCACTGCTCGCGCCGCTGCAGAGGGCGGTGAACAGGGCCTTCAGACACCAAACAGCGGCCTGCGCAACCGTGGAGCGGTTCACCCCAATGTTGCCTAGCCGACTTGTGTTTGGCAGGATAGGGGGTCGTTTGGCACTCGAACCACACCCGGTTATGGCAAAAAACTGAAACGCGGCTGTCGTTGAGTCGATGCAAAATAGCCAGCGACCGAGCTCTCTGGCACACCGACTTTGAGCAAACTCGCTGGCCATGTTTCTTTAGGACACGAAGACAAGGAGATGTTGTATGGGGGACGCGGTTCTCTATGCGGTAGTCGTGAGCAACCGACTTCAAGAGGGCTATGACCGAGCGGCGGTAGCTATCTCTTTTGCCAAGTTGCTTAAGATGGAGCCGCAAAAAGCCGGCGTATTTCTCTCGCGCACACGGATACTTAAGCGAGACATCGACTTACAGACCGCTCGACAATACAAGCAGCGGCTTGAGTCTATCGGCTTGATCGTTGCACTCAAGGCGTCTGACTCGGAGAGTAAGGTTAAGGCACAGAGTGCGGCAGAGACAGCGACGTCTAGCGCCCCCCTCACCCCGCTGAGCACGCCATCAAATGCGAATCCCTCGCTTGCATTAGCCGTTGAACAAAGCGCATCGCGTCCAAGCCTAGCGCTCGAAGCCTATGCTGAACCACCCTTGAGCATAGTGAGTGACGCTCGGATGGAACAACCGCAATCGCTCATACGTGCCGATTGCCCAAAATGTGGCACGACAACATCTACAGGCGATGAGCAGTGTGGCAAATGTGGCGTATTTCTTCATAAAGTCAACCCGTCGGAAAGAGAGACGTTTGCACATCGACAAAACTATGCGTCCGCGAGTGATACTCGAAATTCAGATGAAGACAACTTCATCGACGGAATTCACCAAGAGAGCCTGATATTAGGCGTGCTTGTCGCCGCATTGGGGGTTTTTGTTTGGCGTTTTACGGCTGGAGCGATGGGGTATGAACCCTCGGTTCTTGCACTCATTTTCGGTGCGGCTATTGGCTTTGTAGTATCAACAACCGGTAGCTATGGAAGAAAGGCGGCCATTGCCTGCGCTCTTTTGGTAGTCGGGGCTACTCTTGGCGGTAAGTTGTTTACCTCTTTCGCCGTGAAGTCAGGACTAGAAGAGCAGCTCGTACAGACAAAAGATGCCGTGGCTGGCATTTACAATCACGAGATGAGACTGGCGAAAAGATATCTCGAATCTGTGACTGATGATGGGTCTCGCCTGCTCTTCATGGTTGACAACGCCTACGTCGATGCCACCCATCCGGCCGAGATCTCCTCTGAGGAGAGGTCGATATTCACCACGAATTTTGAACCAAGACTCGAGCGCATCGGGAACACGTCGCCGACTTACGATGAGTGGTTTGAATACACCTACAAAGACGAAATCGAGACTGCTGAGTTATCCGCCATCTCTCTTATGTTCTATCGCATAGGTTATCTCGACGGACTATTCATCATTTTAGGCACATGGTACGCATGGCATCTCGCGGCGAGGCAAAGATCACCCGCTTGACCGTTCGACATATCACCACACTAGACGATACGGAATCCACGCCAATCTATTCCGTTACGCTTGGCGCATTTATATAAGGGACGAACAGTGAAAGAGTTATCACTACTTTTCGCATTTCTTGTTCTATTGAGTGGATGTTCAGAGAAAGTCGAGACAAAAACGATTCCCGTCGTGAGCGACCCAACGATCTACATGTATGCCACTGACTGGTGTGGATACTGCGCAAAGGCAAGGGCCTATTTCGACGAGCGCGGCATAGAGTATATCGAATACGACATAGACAAAGATGCCGACGCCAAGCAACGCCATACGAATCTCGGAAAAATAGCGACAGGAAAACAAGAGCGAGTCGGCGTTCCGCTTTTTGTTATTGATACGGAAATATTGCTTGGGTTTGAACCAAGCAAGCTTGGCCGAGTGATAGACGAATTAAACAAAAACGTTTCACTCATCCATCAGGAGTATTTGCGGATGATGGTTCATCATGAGTAGCACCAGCTAAGGACACCAGCCGCTATAACGACAAACCCCACCGCGCGGCCACAGGTTCTTCTAGGACTCCTTCACCATCACTGCGGGCAAATCCTGCGATCAGCTGCCTAGAGCAACTGCAACATCTCGGGTTGAACTCGTGCTCCCCGCAGACGAACCCGTGAGATCCCGTAACTGAGCTGCTCGCCTGGGCCCTCGGCCACATCTCTCGTGGGTGGTCCAGAGGGTTGGCTTCGACCCGGCAATCGTTTTTTACTACGAGGCCTCCCCGCACGTTCCGCGCCACGATAGCGTGTGGCGGCTGTGGCATGTGAGTCAGTTCCTGCGCCTCGGACGCGACCGGGTTGCGCCGACACCCTGCTGATCGACGCACGTATCCTTACCCTCGCAAAGGCGATGGCTGTTCAGACCATCGCGCGACGCCTCCACCCAGATGGTGGGCATGTTTGCGTCACCTTGGGGCATCTCAACCCTGCGCCGCGCAACCGGCTAGAGCCGCGAGGCCAGATAGTCGAAGGTGCTCTCGGCCATGGCGTCGAGGCCTAGGAGGGTGCACCACTGGCCGTATTCGGCGTAGAGGACATCCACCTCGCCGCTGCTTGCACCGCTGCCGAGGGCGGTGAGCATCTCACCCGCCAGCTTCTGGCTGATGCTGCCTTGGTAGCTGCTACTCAACGTGGCGAGGTAGCCGTTGAGGGCGCTGATCTGGCCCTGCACCTCCGGCGTGGCGTAGCTGCCGCTGGAGGCGTCGGACCAGCTCTGCATCAGGCGGTGGAGCACCGCCTCGGGCGGATTCTCCATCACCACGCCGCCGCTGGTACCCCCACGCCGACGACTGCTGGTGCTGGTGACGCTCTCCAGCTTGGTCTGGTAGGCACTCCAGGCGTCGACGAACTCGTCGTAGTCCGGCGTGTCGGTGATGCCGATGTTGAAGAGGGTGCTGCTGGTGCGCGGCGTATCTGGGCCACCGTCGCCCACCTCGATGGTGAGGCCGATGCTGCTGAACTGCTCGTAGTCGACCTCGACGCCGTCGGCGACGCGCAGCTCGCCGCTGGCGCTATCCAGCACGAACCACCCGGCGGCGTTGCCCGCACTGATGCTGTAGCTCAACGCCCCGTGCGTGGCGTCGGCATCGCTGGCGCTCAGGGTGGCGACCAGGGTCCCGGCGGCGGCGTTCTCCAGCACCTCGGCGCTGGTCACCGCCAGCGTCGGGGCGAACTCGTTGCGGTCGTTCACCGCCACGCTCAGGGTAACGCTGTCGTCGGGGTCGGTACCGAGGGTGGTGTCGTCCAGCGAGACGGTGACGCTGAGGCTCGCCTGCGCCTCGCAGCTCGGTGCCGAGTCGGCTTTGAGATAGAGGTCTGTACCGACCAACTCGAAGCGCGCGGCGTCGGCACCGCTGAGGCTCAGCTGGTTGTCGCCGAGCTGGTCATCGTAGCCGAGCTGGGCGACGAGCTGGGCGGCCTGGCTCTCGCCTGCGACCGCCTCGTCGACGCTGGCGAGCAGCTGGTCGACACTCAGCACGGGCACCTCGTTGACGTCGAGCAGGGCGAGGTCGATGCGGATACTGGCATCCGGCGTGTAGCCCACGCTCGGGTCATCGACGCGCAGCCAGATGGTGTAGCTCGGGTCGGCCTCGTAGTCGAGGGTCACCCCGGCCTTGAGGTAGAGCACGCCGCTGTCGAACTCGAACTTGAAGCGGTCGGCACCGGCAAGGTCGAGGGTGTTGCTGCCCAGGGCATCGTCCACCACCGCATAGGTGGCGATGGCGATGCGTGCGCTGGTCTCCGCCGCCTCGGAGAGGCTGAAGCGGGTCTGGGTCACCACCAAATCAGGCGGGTCGTTGACGTCGACGGCTCCATCGTCGAGCACCGTCAGGACCAGGGTATCGCCGACCGTCTGTGCACCGTCGCTCAGGCTGAAGCCGAGGGTGGCGTCGCCGAACCAGTCCGCCTGCGGGGTGTAGGTGAGGCCGCCGAGCAGGCTGTTGAGCGTCGCCGCCCCGGCGGTGACGCTCAGCGTACTGCCGCTCTGGCTGCCGAGGGTGAGGCTCCCCTCATCCACCGTGATGCTCAGGGTAAGGGTGTCGCCGTCGGCGTCACTCACGCTGATGCCATTGAGCAGCAGGCTGGTGTCCTCGTCGAGCTTCTGTCCGGCGATCATCTTCAGTACCGGGGCGTCGTTCTGCGCGGTGAGGGTCAGCGCGACGCTGCGCGCCAGCGTGGTGTTACCGTCGCTGAGGCTCAGGTCGAGGGTCGCGCTGCCGCTGTAGTTCTTGCTCGGGGTGTAACTGAGCGCGTCGAGCTGGCTGTTGATACTGGCCTCGTCACCACTCAGGGTGAGCGTGGTGCGACCACCGCCGAGGTCACCGTGACTCACCGCCAGGGTGAGGCTGAGGGCGCTGGAGTCGAGGTCGGCGACGCTGATCGCGGCGAGCGACCACGGCTCGTCCTCTTGCAGGGTGACGCTGGTGGGGTAGCTCAGGGTCGGCGGCGCGTCGTAGTCGGTGACGCTGATGGCGATGCTGTAGCTGCGCGCGGCCTGGCCGTCGCTCACCACCAGGCTGAGGCTGGTGCTGCCGAGGTAGTCGTCCAGCGCGCTGAGGCTGTAGCTGGCGAGCAGCGCCTCCAGGGTGGCGGCGTCGCCGCTGGCGCTGAGCAGGGTGCCCTGCTCCTCACCCAGGGTGAGGGCACCGGCCCCTTCGTCCTCCAGGGTCAGGGTGACGCTGAAGACGCTCTCCTCACGCGCGGTGTCGCTGTCGCTCAGGCTGTAACCGCCGAGCAGTCTGCTGCTGCCCTGCACCAGCGTCAGGCTCCCCTCCACGCCGCTCAACTCAGGGGCCGAGGCGTTGAGCAGTAGCTGCTCGCCGCTGGCGCCGGTGTACCAGAGGTCGAGGTCGCCGTCACCGTCCACGTCGCCGAGGGCGGCGCTGCTGGCGTCGCCGCTAAAGCGTAGGTACTCACTCAGCGCCCCGCTGCCGTCGTTGAGGAAGACGGCGTTGTCGCCGCTGGCGGCGTAGCTGATAAGGTCGAGGTCACCGTCGCCGTCGAGGTCGCCAAGGACGAGGCCAGTGACGGCCAGGTCAGTGGCAAATGTACCGCCCGAGCTAAAAGTACCGTCGCCGTTACCCAGGTAGACGGCACTGGCGCTACCGATGTCGCGCGCGCCCACCACCCAGTCGAGGATGCCGTCGCCGTTGAGATCGCCGGTGGCCATGCCGCGCCCGGCGGCGCCGAGGTGGTAGACGCCGTCGTAGGCCAACAGGCCCGCGCCGAGGGCGCGGTAGGCCTCGAAGTAGTCGTCGCTGCGGTTGGCGGCGGCGTCCAGTTGGCCGTCGTTGTCCCAGTCACCGACCACACCGGCGTAGGCGACGTTGCTGCCGATGCCCACGCCCTGCGCCAGGTCGACGCCGGGCTGAAGCACGAAGGTGCCGTCGCCGGTGTTGAGCCAGACGGCGTTGCGCGCCTCGTAGCTGGCGTTGACCGAGAAGAGGTCGAGGTCGCCGTCGCCGTCGAGGTCCGCCAGGAGCAGGTCGACGCTGTTGGGGTTGAGGTCGTAGGGGCCGCGATAGGCGAGGCTCTGGCCGCTGTCGGCGAACGTCCCCGCGCTACCGCCCTGCGCCCCGCCCTGATTGATCCAGACCGCCACCCCGGCGCTGTGGCCGAGCAGGGCGTCGAGGTCGCCGTCGCCGTCGATATCACCCAGGGTCACGGCGTTGTTGCTGTGGCTGTCGAGAGCTTGGCCTGCGTCGGCGAAGCCGCCGCTGCCGTCGCCGAGCAGGATCTGGTCGGCACCGCTGCCCGCCAGCCACACGTCCAGATTGCCGTCGCCGTCGAGGTCACCGAGGGCCAGGGCGTTGGCGCTGGTGAGGCTGCTCCAACCGCTCTCGACCAGGGTGCCGGACCCGGCGCTGGCGGCAAGCATCACCACCGCCCCGGCGGAGGCGCTGTTGCCGCCGGGGGTGCGGTTGATGAAGTCGCCGCTCACGCTCACCGCGCTGGAGAGCAGCCCCTCGCTGTCGCGCCCGCCCTCGGCGAGGCTGGCGACCGTGCCGCTGAGGGTGTAGGTGATGCTGGCGCCCACCGGCAGGTCGATGGTGTCGTGTAGCCCGCCGCTGAGGGCACCGAGGGTGAGAGTGCTGCTGACGCTGTCCGCCGCGCTGACGCTGGTCTGGCTGTAGTCGCGCACCGCGCTCACGCCGGGGTCGCCACCGGCGGCCAGCGCCGCCACGGCCACCGCGTCGAGCCGTTGGTCGTAGATGCGCACGCCATCGAGCAGCCCCGCGTAGGCGTAGCTCGCCTCGATGTTGGGCCCCCACTCCAGCTTGTAGCTCGGCGGGAGATAGCTGAGCGTCTGGCCGAGGCGCGAGAATGGGGTGTCGATAAGCCCGGTGCGCCCACTGGCGCTGTCGACCAGCACGCCGTCGACGTAGAGCGCCAGGGCGCCGCTGTCGGCGTCGCGGCTCATGGCGATCTGGTGCCACTGGCCGTCGTTGATCGCCTGCGGGCTCTGCACCGTGCCGCCCTGCACGCTGAGGCCGATCTGGCCGTCGGCGTCGAGCCAGCCCCAGTAGCTGTCGCCGCTGTCGGCGTACTGTAGGTCGCTGTAGTAGTCGCCGCCGTAGGCGTTGGCGCCGGTGATGGCCGGGGCGAGGCCGAGGTAGTCGAGAAGATTCCCGTCGTAATTGGCGCTGAGCGCCTGGGTGGTGTTGATGTCGAACACCAGGGTGGCGGTGCCGCCGAGCCACTGCGAGAGGTCCTCGCCGGTCTCCAGCCAGTCGAGGTCCACCGCCAGCTCGTCGCTGGCGCTGAAGGCCCCCTCGTCGTCGCTGGTGAAGCGCAGCACGCCGTCGACGCTGCCGAGGGCCAGCCCGGAGCCGTCGCTGAGGGTGAGGCCGGTCAGTGCCAGGTCGTTGATGCCGGTGAAGAGGTCGTCGACACGAAGGCCGCTGAGGTCCGTGTCGCCGCTGTTGCTCACGGTGATGGTGTAGCTGATCGCGTCTCCCTCGCGCACCACGCTGACGCCATCCTCCTTGGTCACCTGCACCTCGGGCTCGGCGACGTTGAGCAGGTCGATGTCGAGGGCCACCTCGTCGTACTCGGCGCCGCTGGTGAGGCGCACGCGCAGGGTGTGGCTCTGCGCGCTCTCGTAGTCGAGCAGGCGGTCGCTGGCGACGCGGATGAGGCCGGTGGTGGCGTCGATGGCGAAGTGCCCGGCGCTGTTGCCACCGACGATGGCGAAGGTGTCACCGGCGTCCTTGTAGCGGTAGGCGACACTGCCGACCACGTCGCCGACGGCGGCACCCTCGTAGAGGCTGAAGGTCTGGCCGTCGATCAGCACCGGCGTCTCGTCCAGGTCCTGGAGCGCGATGTAGAAGGTGTAGGCGCTCTCGTTCTGCTCGGCGTCGCGCACGAAGGCCTGCACGACGAAGTGGGCGCCGTCCGGGTCGAGCAGGTCGGCGTAGGGCACGCTCTCGAAGTCGAGGCCGCTGTTGTCGACCACCGTGAGGGTCTGGGTGGCGGCGTCGTAGCTGAAGCTCTCGGCGAAGAGCTCGGCGTTACCGCCGCTGGTGACGAAGCGGATCGAGTGCACCACGCTGTTCTCGGCATCCCAATCCGGGGCCATGAAGGTGCCGTAGTTGCGCAGCGACAGCTCGGTGCCGACGGCGGCGTTCTCGTCGAGATAGAGGTAGGAGGCGCCGGTACCGTCGGCCTGGAAGCGCGCCACCTGGTCGAGGTCGCTCAGATTGATGGTGAGCGTGGCGCTGTCGCTGAGGCCGCCCTTGTCGGTGACCTGTACGCTGAGGGTGATGGTTTGCGTCTCGGGGTTTTCGTAGTCGAGCAGCCCCGCGCGGGCGAGGGTGATGGCACCCGTGCTGGCGTCGATGGCGAAGGCGTCGCTGACACTCTCACTGGCACCGCGCAGCAGGAAGTCGCCGCTAAAGGCGAAGAGGCTCGCCTGCTCGGCGGAGTGGCTGCGTTCGGCGTCGTGGTAGTCGTCCTCGTCCACCACCAGGAAGGCGGAGTCTGTGTCCACCGCGCCGAGGCGCAGCCAACCGCCGTCGCTGTCGCTGCGGCTGTTGAGGCTGGCGACCACCGCCGGGGTGGTGGCGAAGCTGACGCCGAACGGGGTATCGACCCCCTCACCGTCGCTCTGGTCCCAGCCGGTGACGCTGCTGCCGGTGCGCAGGCCGACGAAGTCGATGGTGCTGCCGTCGGCGGCGGTGAAGCTACCGCTGCCGCTCTCGATGGCGAGCCAGCCGATGCTCTCGCTGACGTGGATGTCGGTGTCGGCCCAATCCACCTCGTTGTGCTCGATGGCCAGCTCGGCGCCTGCGGCGTCGAGGGCGCCCACCGCAACGCTGAGGGCGGGCACCAGAGAGGTGGTGCCGCTGCTCTGGTTGTCGTAGCTCTGTAGGTGGGTGAGCAGCAGCGGGTTGCTGAAGTCGGCAGAGAAGTCGATGCGCTCGTAACCGCCGCCCGTGCCGTAGACCGAGGGGAAGACCGCCGCGCTCTCTACGTGGTTGTCGGTGCGCAGCGTCCCCGCCTCGAAGGTGAGGCCGCCAATGGTGTGCACGCCGGGGGCGATGGCGAGGTAGGTGAAGGTCATCGGTGCGATGAGGCCCGCACTCGCGGTGCCACGCGGCTCCGCCTGTACCACCTCGAACTGGGTCGGGCTGACGTGGCGCAGGTTGAACAGGGTCGGCTCGGGGTTGCCGTTGGTCGGGGTGAGGAGCACCACCGGGGTCTCGGCGAAGGCCTCGCTGAAGGTCACGGTGACGTAGTCGGCGTTGCCCGAATAGACCGCCGGGAGGGTGACGGTGCCCGCCTGCAGGATCGGGTAGTCGAGGGTGATCAGCTGCTCGGTGATGGCGTAGCTGAGGCTGTCGCCCGCGTCCGGGTCGCTGCCGAGCAGGGTACCGAGCAGCGCACCAAGGTCGCGATCCTCGCTCACCGTCCAGCTGACGTCGTCCAGGGTCGGCGCCTCGTTGGTATTCACCACGTTGAGGGTGATGGTGGCGCTGTCGCTCAGCCCCTCGCTGTCGGTTGCCACCACCGTCAGTGCGTAGTAGTCGACCGTGGCCGCGTCGAGCTGGCTGGTGTCGACACTCAGCGCGCCGGTGGCGGCATCGAAGACGAAGGGGTCGTCGGCACCGCCGAGGCTCAGCACGCTGCTGCCGCCACCGGGGGCGTAGGCGGTGAGCGCGGTAGCCGCGAGGGTGACGCTGTCGCCGTGGACGCTGTCGGCGTCCGTCGCACTCAGGGTGGTAAGCAGCTCCAGCGTGCTGCCGTGCTCCTGGGCCAGCAGGGTCACATCGTCCAGCACCGGCGCGTTGCTGTAGTCGAGCACCTCGATGTTGAGCGCGTACCAGTTGGTGAGGCCGCCGCTGTCGGTGAAGTTGGCGATGACTTGGAACGAGGAGCCGCCGGTCCCCTCGCTGTAGGCGATACCGGCGCTCGGGCCGACGTAGAGGTGGTAGGTGTAGGGGTCGGCGGCGTCCACTTCGAGGCTGGCGACGTTCTCCGAACCGCTGTTGACCCAGCTCCAGGTGAACTGCTCGTTCGCGTCCACATCGTCGATGGTGAAGCTGCCGATGTAGTCCCCGGCCTGACGATTTTCGTAGACGACAAAGTCGAGATAACCGGAGGCGGGTTGCTCGTTGACGTCGGCGAGCTCGACGATGATCGAGGCGGTGGCCTCCGGGTCGGAGCTGTTGCCGTCGCGGTCGCTCATCTGGATCTTCAGCGTGTAGCTGTTCTGCCCCTCGTAGTCGAAGTCGCTGGAGGCGGTGGTGATGTTACCGGCGTTATCGATGGCGAAGAGGCCAGCGCCGGTGCCGCCGACGATGGCGAAGCCGACCACGGCGTCGTCGTAGGCCGCCTCGGGGTCGCTGGCGCTCACCTGCCCGACGAAGGTGCCGCTAGCGCTGTTCTCCGCCAGGGTGAAGGTGGGCAGGTCGTCGAGCACCGGCGGCAGGCTGATGTCGAGCACGCTGACACTCACCGTGCCGCTGGTGCTGAGACCGGCGAGGTCGGTGACCGTCACGTTGAGGGTGAAGTCGACCGCGCCCGCGTCGAGCAGCGCCTCGTAGTCGAGGGCGGCGCTATCCGCCACGCGCAGGGTGCCGTCGGCGTCGAGGCTGAAGAGGGCGGCGCCGTCGCCACCGTCGAGGCTGTAGCTGTGGCTGTCGAGGCCGTCGCGGTCGCTCACCGTGAGCTGACCGATGACGGTGCCGTCATAGCGGTTCTCGTAGACGCTGAAGGCCTGGCCTGCGACGAAGCGCGGCGGGGCGTTGTTGAGCCAGATCTCGTCGTAGCGCGAGCCGCCACCGGCGAAGAAGGCGTTGCCGACGTAGGCGTCGAGGTCGCCGTCGCCGTCCAGGTCGCCGATGGCCAGCGCCTGACTCTGCCCGTTGTTGTCGCCGAGGCTCTGGCCGCTGTCGCTGAAGTGGCCGCTGCCATCGTTGAACCAGACGCTGTTCACCTCCGGCAGGTTGTAGGCCAGGCCGGTGTTGACCACGAAGAGGTCGAGGTCGCCGTCCATGTCCAGGTCGCCAGTGGCGATGGCGGTGCTGTTGTGGCTGTCGAAGCGCTCGCCGCTGTCGCCGAAGTTCCCGTCGCCGTCGTTGAGCCAGAGCTGGTTGTCGCCGTTGAGGGCGTAGAGGGCGTCCTGGTCGCCGTCGCCGTCGATGTCGGCGAAGTGCACGCCCTTGACCTGGCTCGGGGCGCCGAGGGCATAGGTGGTGAAGCCGCCCTGGCCGTCGCCGAGCAGCCCCCACATCGCGCCCCAGTAGTCGCGCACCACCAGGTCGAGGGCGTCGTCGTCGTTGAGCCGCACCACCTCGACCTGCTCGGGGTTCTCCAGGCCGATGGCGCGCGTGGACATGGTCGGGAAGCTGCCGCTGCCGTTGTTGAACCAGACGTAGATGAGATTGGAGAAGTCGTCCACGGCGATGAGGTCGGGGGCACCGTCGCCGTTGATGTCGGCGATGGCGCCGTCGGGCATGTAGCTGTCGGGGTCGCTGGCGAGCGGGTCGTCGGCACGCTGGAACTCACCCTGCACGCCGCCCTGGGTACCACCCTGGTTGAACCAGAGGTAGCCGTCGGCGGGGGAGAAGAGGTCGAGGTCGCCGTCGTTGTCGAGGTCGGCGACCTGGGCATTGGGGATGTCGTAGAGGCTGGTGGTGAAGCTGCCGTCGCCGTTGTTCAGCAGCAGCGCGCTATAGCTCGCCCAGCTGTAGATGTAGCCGACCAGCACGTCGTTGCGGCCATCGCCGTCGAAGTCGGCGATGGTCACCGCGTGGGCGTCCTGGTAGAGGCCGTCGCCACCGTCGATGAAGTAGCCGGTGGGCAGGGGGATCGCCTCGACCCAACTGCCGTAGCCACTGCTGGTGAGGTAGGCGCTCCCCTCGGCGATCTCCAGGCGATCCTCAGGGAGGCCGATGGTGCCATGAGGGGCGGTGAGTGAGAGGCTCGCCGCCAGCAGATTGAGGGCGTCACCGTTGGCGTCGAGGATCGCGCCGCTGTCTGCGGTGAGGCTGATGTTGCCACCGACGCTGCGCACTAGGCCGAGCTGGATGCCGAGGTCGCCCTCGACCACCAGCGTCGCCCCGCTGCTGGTGAGGTCGTCGATGGTCAGGTCGAGGGGCGTGGTGAGATAGAGCGCGGTGCCCACGCTACCGCCAAGACCGCTGCCTAAGCCAGAGCCGCTCAGCTCCACCTCGATGGGGTTATCGGCGGTGCCGAAGGTCTCGGTCGCGACCCACAGGGCGTCGGCGACGATGTTGGTCAGGGCGTAGCCGCCGCTGTCGTTCACATCCAGCACCGCGCCGTCGCTGTAGAGGTAGACCCCGGCGTCGGCGTAGATCGTGCTCAGATTGAGCGTGCCGCTGACGTCGCGCAGGTGGGTGTCGCCGCCAGAGCGCAGGGTCAGCGCGCCGTCGAGGTCGAGGCGCAGCGGGTTGACCTCGGCGCCCACGCCGATGGCACCGGAGCCCTCCAGGATCAGGTCGTGGCCGCTGAGGGTGGTGCTCGCGTCGACCACCGCGCGGAGGATGTTCGCCCCGCCCTTGATGCGGATGTCGCCGTTGGCGTCGCTGCCGCTGGTGGCGACGGTGGCGAGGTTGAGGTCGCTCTCCGCGCCGAGGAAGATGCGCTCCCCGGCAGTGATGGTGATGGCGCCGCTCGCCTCCACGTCCACATCCTCGCGGTACTGGATGAGGATGGCGTTGAACTCGTCGGCGTCGACGATGCCGTCGCCGTCCGTGTCGACCCACGCGGTGAGGCTGTTGCCCTCCTTCCAGTAGAAGGTGAGGTCGTCGCCCTCGGCGGTGAGCAGGGCCACCTTGACCGACTCGTCGTCGATGGCGCTGACGTCGCCGTCCGGCACCTCCACCAGCTCGCTGCCGCCGGTGTCCTCGCCGAAGCCGCCGGAGACAGTGACGGTGATCGCGTGGCCGACGATGTTGGGCACCTCCACCTGGGTCTCGGTGTCGGCGCTGCGCAGCACCGCCGAGGTGGGCAGGCCCCACAGCAGCTGGTCGCTGGACCAGAGTAGGCCGTCGGTGATGGCAGACGCCTCGGCGGCGGTGAGCTGGTAGCTGAAGTCGGCGTGGTAGCTGCTCGCATCGAGCGTGGCGTCGTTGAGGCTGACATAGCTGCCGCCCTCGCCGAACCAGGCGTGCAGCTCAAAGAAGCGCGCGGTCACCGCCTGCTCCTGGGCCGCCACCTTCGCCTCATCTAGGCCGAGGGTGTTGAGGTAGTAGTCGCGCAGCTCGGCGTCGTAGCTGAAGCTGTAGCCGGGGTCGAAGGCGGCATCGAGGCCGCGCAGGTTCCAGTAGTAGAGGTACTGGGCGGCGTAGTTGGCCACCGCGTCGGCGAGCGCCTCGGCCTGACGGGCGAGGGCCGCGTCGCCGGTGAGGCCCAGCTCGTCCCACAGGTCGAGCAGGGCGTCGCGCGCGTCGAGGTCGAGCACCGCGCTCTCGTCGCCGTTGTAGGCGTCGAGCAGGCTGCCACTGGTCACCGTGAGGGTGACGTCGCCGCCGCTGGAGGCGGCCTGCACCAGGTTGAGGTCACCGGCCACCTCGGTGACGACGATGTCGCCGAGGGCGCTGAGGGTCACCTTGTCGCCGCTGGCGGAGCCGGAGTCGATGCGCAGCGCCTGGCTGGCGTCGCCGATGCCGCCGTCGCTGGCGATGGTGAGGCTATTGCCCATCAGGTGGGCGCCGCTGCCCAGGGTGGTGGCGCTGAGGCCGCCGCCGCTGAGGTCCAGCTCGATATCGCCATCGCCGGTCTGTACCTGGCGCACGTGGAGCGCGCTCTCGGCGCTGATGGCGATGTCGCCGGTGAGGGTGGTGGCGTCGAGCACGCCTGCGTTGACCCCGGTCATGCTCAGGGTGAGGGCCTCGTCGCCGTCACCGATGCCGCTCACCGCCTGTAGCGTGAGGCTGGCGGCCACCAGCTCGCCGTCGCCGGTGGTGCGGATGGTGCCGGAGCTGGCCGCCGTGAGGGTGCCGCCGTTGTCGTAGTAGCCCGCCTGCAGGGCGATCTCGCCGCCGCGCGCGGCGAGGGTGTCGCCCACCAGGATGTCGCCCTTGGAGCGGATGTTGATCGCCCCCTCGGCATCGCCGATGAAGCTGATGTCGATGGGCTGGTCCGCCTTCACGCTGTGGCTGTAGACCTGCTTGGCGCCGCGCACGTCCACCAGGGTGTAGTCGTACTTGGTGGTCTCGTTGATCTTCCACGGGCCGATCTTGTCGCCGGTGATGGTGACGTACTCGTAGAGGGTGAGCGAGCCGGAGACGGTGTAGTCGTAGTAGGCGAAACTGTAGATGTCGCTGCTGCTGCCGTCGCTCAGGTAGTAGCCGCTGAGGATCGGCGTCGGGTTGACGGTGTCGGTGTCGTCGTAGACCAGGGTGCCGTTGGCCACCACGTAGTCGGCATCGCGCTCCTGGTTCTGGTTGTTGAGCTTCCACTCCTGCTCGCTGGTGAAGGCGTTGCCGCTGGTCCAGACGTAGCGCTGGGCGCGCGGGGTGTAGGTGGCGCTGCTGGCGGCGTCGGTCACCGTCACCCGCGCAGTGTCGCCGCTCACCACGCCGCCGTCGCGGCTGATAGTGGAGGTGAGGGTGACGGTCTCCAGCCACTCGTTGGTGTACTGGTCGATGATCGACACCCGGCCCTCGATCCCCTCGGCGTCGTCGCTGCCACGCCCCACGTCGAGGGTGCCGGTGATGACCAGGGCGTAGTCGCTCTCATTCACCACGTCGATGGTGCCGTAGCCGTCGAGCACCGCCACCTCGCCGCCGCCGGTGCTGGCGATCTGGCCGATGAGCTGGATGTAGCCGCCCTTGACCACGATGTCGCTGACCAGCTCCAGGCGATCTTCGAGGGCGTCGTAGCGCACCACCGCGTCGCCATCCACATAGGCGGCGTCGAGCACGGCGTAGCGGCGGTCTTCGCTGTAGCCGCTGGCGGTGTACTGCGCCTCGGCGGCGGCGATGGGCAGGCTCAGGTCGGCGGCGATGGTGACGCTGTATTCGGGGATGCCGCTCTGGATGTAGCCGTTGATGTTGAGGTACTGGGCGCTGATGAAGATGTTGCCGGCGACGATGTCCGGGTTGGCGTCCTCGACGATGGCCGAGGTGGTGTCGGCGACCAGCGACTCGGCGGCCTCGTTGGCCTCGGCGATGGACTCGTAGAGTTCGATCGGGTCGCCGCCCAGGTGGGTCCACTGCGAACCGGTGAGCATGAAGTCGCCACCGCTGGTGACGCCGAGTACACCGGCGGTGATGTCGCCGTTGATCAGCAGGCTGCCGTTGCCGCTGTCGAGCAGCACCTCGCCCTCGATGTTGGCCAGGTCGCCGGAGACGACGATGTGCGCGCTGCGCGTGTGGCTCGCCGAGACGATGTTCTGCACCTTGATCTGCGGGTCCGGCGTGGTGGCGGAGACGGTGAGGCTGAAGGCCGCCGTCTCAGCCGTGGCGTCGGCGCTGTTGTAGCTGTTGATGGTGGTGTTGTCGCTCACCGAGACGTTGTTGTACCAGAGCCGTCCGCCGAACTGCTCGGGGATGGTCAGGCCGGAGATATCCAGACTCACGTCGCTGTAGTTGAGGATCTCGATGAGCACGTCGCCCGGCGCGGTGATGCCACCGCTGCCGGTGAGGGCGTCCGCCTCCACCAGGATATCGCCGGAGCGGGCAGTGGCCGGGTCGACGACGTAGAAGGGCAGCTCCAGGTTGTCCTCGATGCTCACCACGTCGGTGCTGCTGTTGTAGGCGGCGCTACCGCCGAGGTTGTTGATCACCGCGATCCAGTACTCGATCTCGGCGCGGTAGACGTCGGCTTCGGGGGTCCCGGCGTAGGCCTGCTTGAGGCCGATGAGGCTGTCGAGATAGCTGCCGAAGGCGGTGTCGATCTGGCTCCAGCTCACCTCTTGCAGGGTGATGCCGTCGCTCTGCTCGGTGATGCTGTAGTCCTCGGCGATCACCAGCCGCTGCACCGCGTCGAGCCCCACCTCGATGGTGCCGTCGATGTTCACCGTGTCGTAGACGTTGGAGCGCTCGTGGCCGCCGTAGCTGGTGGTATAGCCCTTCTCGATCGACTTGGCGTAGAGCACCGGGATGCCCTCGTCGGTGAGCAGGTGCACGTCGCCGTGGCTGGTGAGGGCGGCGCCGCTGGCGATGTCGATACGGTTGTACTGGTCCACCTGGCTGGTGGCGCTGGCGTCGGAGGTGGCGTTGACCGTGGCCGAGTAGGCGCCGCCCCACGTCGTAAGCATGAAGGCGTTGGTCGCGGGGATGTTGAGCACATCCTCCAGCGTATCCGCCTTGCCCGCGAGGAGCTTGATGTCGCCGACGGCATCGAGCGTGGCGTCGCTGCCGATGGTGATCTCGTTCTGACTCTCGACGTAGCCCTCGGCGTCCGAGGTGGGGTTACCGAAGGCGCCGCCCACATGCGCCGCGCCGTTGACCAGCAGCTCGGCCTGGGACCAAGCGGCGAGGCGGATGTCGCCCGTGGCGTCGACGTCGGCGCTGCTGCCGATGTCGACCAGGGCGTCGTAGCGCTCCAGGCGGATCTGGGTGTCGAGTTCGTTCACCGCCACGGCGGCGTTGTTGCTCAGCTTGGCCTTGTTGCTCAGGTTGGCGCTGTTGGTGGCGGTGAGGTCGAAATCACCGAGGCCGGTCTGGGTCACCTGGGCGTTGTCACCGATAGCGCTGCTGGTGGCGTGCTTGAGGGTGAGGTGGCTGTCGGTGGAGCCGCCGCTGCCGAGCAGGCTGCCGGAGACACTGAAGAGGTCGATGGCGCCGTCGCTGGCGCTCTGCTCGGCGCTCAGGCTGATGGCGTCCGCCTCCACCACACGCCAGGCGCCGATGCGTGCGTCCACCGTGCCGTCGATGCTGGCGTCGATGGTCGGGGCGCCTGCGCTCACCGCGCCGGAGAAGGCGCGGTTCTCCACCGTGGCGTAGACGCGGTGGTCCTGTACCGCGCTGATGGTGAGGGTGCCGACGTTGACCAGACCCTTGCTGCCTGAGGTGGCGTCAGAGAGTCGCGCCAGGGTCGAGGTGGTGGAGCCGATAATCGCCTCTGCCGGTGCCCCGCCCTCCCCCGCGCCGAAGGTGCCGATGAGCGCCCCGGCGCCGGTGTCGGAGTTGGCCTCCAGGCGCTCGTCGCCACTGGCTACGAGGGTGAGGCTGGCCGCGTCGAGGGTGACGCCACCGGCGATGAGCGCCTCGGTGGTGACGGTGTTGTCCAGCTCGGCGTGATTCAGGCCGATACCGGCGATGCCACCGCCGCTGCCGCCGTTGGCCTCGGCGAAGAGGTCCACCTCACTGCTGGCGCTCAGGGTCACCGCGCCGGTCACGTCGATGTCGGCGCTGCTGCCGATGGTCGCGGCGGTCGAGCCGTGGGCCTTTGCCGTGAAGATGGTCGCCTGCACCCCGACCATGGCCGAGGCGGCGACGCCGTAGCCGTAGGTGCGCGCGGTCTCCTCGCCCTCGTCGCGCTTGCCCTGGCTGGCGCTGACGCGCAGCGATCCGGCCATGAGGATCGAGCCTGCGCCGAGGGCGGCGCTGACGTCGGGCGAGACCAGGGTGTCGGCCAGGGCCGCGCCGCCGCTGGCGTAGAGCGAGAGGGTGATGCCCCAGGCGTCGGCGCTGCCGCGCACGGCGGCATCCGCCTCCACCACCACGGCGCCGTCGGCGTAGATCGCGGAATCGGCGCCGGTGGTGGCGCTCACGCTCGGCTTGAGGTGGGTCTCGATGTCGATGCCGGAACCGGCGGCGACACCCGCCACCCCGGAGTAGGCCTCGGTGCTGGCCCAATCCTCGGCCTTGGCCGTGATGGTCACCGCGCCGAGCAGGGCGTCGCTCGCACCGAGCTGGGCGTTGGCCTGCACCTCGGCCTTCACGTTGCCCTCGGCGTAGACCCGCGCGGCGGAGACGCCGACCACCGAGCCGCCAACCGCGCCACCGGCGGAGCGGGCGTGCAGCTCGCGGTCGTGGCTCGCCTGCACCGTCACGCTGTCCGCCCCGCTCACCGTGGCACCGACGCCGATCCAGGCGTGCTGGTCGCTGCTGTCGTCGACCTCGGCGTACTGCGCGGCGATGCCGGTGGCGGCGCCGGTACCGGCGTAGACCTGCACCTCGGCCAGGTGGCGGGCGTGGGCGGTGACCGTCAGGTCGCCCTCCAGGGTGAGCGAGGCGCCGTCGCCGATGTAGGCGTTGACGTCCGCCTCCAGGTCGAGGATGCCCACCGAACCGCCGATGCCCACGGAGCCGACGGCGATGCCACCGACGATGAGGTCGGCGTCGATGCGCCGCTCCGCCTCCACCTGGATGTCGTCACCGGCTGTGACCACCGCAGCGTCGGCGATGAAGGCGCTGACACCGCTCGGCAGGCTGCGGCTCACCACCACCGGGTCTGTGCCGGAGAAGGTATCTTCCTCTGCGTCGGCAGATAGCGTGGAGACACGCGAGGCGTTGTCGCCGCGCGCACTGCTGCCGCCGGAGAGGCCGCCGAGGTTGGTGCTGCTGGCGAGGGCGTCGGAGTCGTTGGAAACGCTGGTCTCGGTGTCGTTGCCGTCGTCATCGGTGAGGGCGTCGTCGCTGTTGCCGTCGGCGCTGTAGCTGCCGCTGGCGTTGCCGCCGCTGGACCAGACCGCCACCGCACCGGAGAGGCCGACAGTGCCGCCGACGGCGGCGCTCACCGCCACCACATCGACCGTCTCGTTGGAGAGTGCCGCGACCTGGATGTCGTCCTTGGCCGCGAGCGTGCCACCGACGTAGGCGATAGTGTCGTTCTGCACGCTGCCCACCACCACGCCGCCGGAGAAGCCGCCGACACCGCCGCCGGAGAGGGCCCCGGCGTTGGTCGTGGCGGCGACCAAGTCCACGGCGGTGACCCAGATATCCTGCCCGGTGTTGGCCGAGCTGTTGTCCGCGTTGACGCTCGCCCCGCCCTCGATATAGGCCTGGGTGTCGGCGTCCACCAGGTTGATCGCCACCGCACCGGCGATGCCCGCCGCCGCGCCCCCGGCGCCGGAGACGGTGAGGGCGTAGAGGTTCTCCTCCGACCAGGCGGCGACCACCACGCCGCGCACCTCGCTGGCGTAACCGAGGGTGCCGCTGTCGTCCATCGCACCGCTGAGCGCCTGCAGCGCGCTGCCGTTGCCGTCCGCCTGCACCTGCGCGCCGCTGGCGATGAAGGCCTGGGTGTCCTTGTCGATGTTGACGATGGTGAAGCCCGCGCCGAGCCCGCCCGCACCGAGACCGATGCCGATGGCGCCGCTCACCAGGTCGAAGCCGGTGGTGTCGTCGGCGGTGACCAGCAGGTTGCCCCCCGCCTCGACCACGGCGTCGGCGATCCACGCCTGCGTTTCGCTGAAGACGCCGATGCCACCGATGGCCCCGGAGACCGAGACCTCACCACTACCAGCCACGGCGAGGGTGGCCATCACCAGCTCCTCGTGCGCCTCGGCGCGTACCGCCACGTCGAGCGCGGCGGCGACGTCGGCACCGCTGCCGATCCAGGCCTCAGTAGTCAGGTCGATGGTCGCCTGGGCGAAACCGGCGGCGCCGCCCTGGGCGGCAGAGACCGCCCCGGCACCGGCGATACCACGCAGGAAGGCGTCGGAGCCTGCGGTGACCAGCACCTCCTGCTCGCTGCCGCCGCTCACGCCCTGGTTGATCTGGGCATTGGCGCCGATGTGCGCCTGGGTGGTGACGGCGAGCTTGTTGAACAGGCCGGAGAGCTGGATCGCGCTCGCGCCGCTGGAGCCCGAGGCACCGACGGCGTAGACCTCCAGGTCGTCACGATTCACCGCGCCCACCGCCACGCCCTTGAAACCGCTGCGGCTCAGCGGCGAGGCGTCGCGCTGGTAGATGAAGTGCTCCAGGTCGAGGTCGCTGTTTTCGGGGTCTACGCCCTTGAGGTCGCCGTCGGACTCGTCCACGCCGCCGCCACCCACATCGGCAGACCAGTCGTTGCTGATCTGCCCGGTGAGTACGCTCAGGCCGTCGCCGCCCGCAGCGGCATCCACCGAGGCACCGTCGTCGATCCACGCCTTCACCGCCTTGTTGATGATCGGCACGCCGAGGGCGCCGCCGTAACCCGCGTTGGAGCCGAAGCCGAGGGAGCCCGCGCCGAGGTCGATACGGGTCAGCTCCTCGGCCTGCACGCGCACGCTGTCGCCCGCGACCACAGTCGCCCCGGCGCCGATCCACGCCTTGCTCTCCAGGTCGAGCACGGAGACGCCGATGCCTCCCGCAATTCCAGTGGTGCCACCGACGGCGATGGAGGCGCCGATGGAGACGATGCGCTCCTCGGAGAGGGCGTCGACGGTGACGTCGTTCTCCGCCGCCACATCGGCCCCGGCATCGATCCAGGCGCGGGTGTGGCGGGTGAGCGCGGCGACGTCGATACCGGCCCCGCCGCCGCCCTTGGCGCCGAAGGCGACGGCCCCGGCGACGCCGATGAGGTCGAGGCGGTCACCGGCGCGCACCGCCACCGACTGGGCGCTGTTCTCGCCGCTGCTGGCCTGGTTGATCTGCGCGTTGGCATTGATGTGCGCGTCGGTGTAGTCGTGCTGCACGGTGACGGTGGCGGAACCGGCGATGCCGACGCCGCCCGAGGCGGTCCCGGCGGCGGCGATGTTGGTGAAGTGGTCGAAGGAGGTGGCGGTGACCGCGACCCCGGCGAGGCTCTCCGTCTGCACGTTGCCGTCGCTGTCGATAGCGCCGGTGGCGACGCTGAGCGTGGCGTCGCCGTTCGCCTGCACCGTGACGCCATCGTCGATGTAGGCGATGACGTCGTTGGACTGCACCAGGGTGGAGTTGGCCACGCCGATGGAGACCGGGTCGCCCGCGCCGACGGCGGCGAGGGAGACGCTACCTGCGAGGGCGAACACCGCATTGCTGTCGTTGGCCGCGACCAGCACGCTGTCGGCGGCGGCGAGCGAGCTACTACCGGTGACCCACGCCTCGGTGTCGTTGGCGATGATGTCGATGGTGAAGGAGCCGGAGCGGGCGCTGCTGCTGCCCACCGCGGCACCGACGCCGATGGCGGTGATCTCGACTGTCGAGTCGGACTCGACGCGGATGCTGCCGCCGCTGGAGGCGACCTCGGCGTCTTCGATGTAGGCGTCGATGCGGTTGGCGACCACGTTGACGCCGAGGCTGAAGCCCTGCCCGGTGGCGTTGGTGCCGAGGGCCAGACCACCGGCACCGGCGACCGAGACGATCTCGCTGCTATCCTCCGCGCGCACGCGCACGCCGTCGACGCCGCTGACCCCCGCGCCGCTCTGGCGCCGGATCGCCGCCACCGTGCGCCCGGTGATGATATTCAGGCTAAGGCTGGCGCCGGTCGCCTGCTGCTTCACCGAGGTGCCGGTGACGGCGGCGAAGCCCGCTGCGGTGGTGATGAGCTGGGTATCGGTCTGCGCCTTCACCGCCAGGGCGCCACCCGCCACCACCTCGGAGTCGCTGACGTAGGCGCGCGTGGCGTCGCCCCCCGCGACCACGTTGAGCGCCAGGGAGAGGCCGTAGCCCGACTGGCCGCTGCCGGAGAAGCCGCTCGCGCCGAGGGTGATGCCCAGTGCCCCGGCCAGGGCCAGGGCGTCGGACTCCTCCTTGGCCTCTACGGTGATATCGCCCGCCGCGTGGACCACGCTGCCCGCCTCGACCTCGGCGCGCACGCCGTTGGCGATGGCGTTGACCGCCACGGAACCGGCCAGGGTGAAGTTGCCACTCGCCCCGGCCCCGGCCACCGCCACCGAGACCAGGTCGGCGTCGTTGTGGCCCTTCACCGTCAGGTCGCCATCCAGCTCCAGGGTCGAGCGGCTGACCACGGCGTCGGTGTCGTTGAGCAGCAGGGTGAGCACCAGCGAACCGGCGCCGCCCTCGGAGTCGTCGGTGGAGAGGGAGATGGCCACGGCACCGGCGCCGATGTAGACGCGGGTGTCGTTCTCGGCGATGACACCGAGGTCTACCGCACTAAGAGCCGCGTAGTCGAGGCTCGCCTTGGTGGTTGTCGAGAAGACGGTGATCACCGCATCCCCCGCCCCGGCGATGCTGCTCTTTGCTGGTTCACTGCCACTGTTCGAGAATCCCGCCCAGCTGCTGCCGCTGGTCATGGCGCCACCGGCGCTGGTGGTGACGGCGGCGGCGAGGGCGATGGTGATCACCTCGCCGCTGCTGGCCGCCTGCACCAGGGCGTTGCCGCCCACCGTGACGCTGCCGGTGAGCAGCATGCGGTCGGCGATGCGGTGCTCGCCCGCCCCGACGCCGCTGGCGTCGAGGTCGATGGCGGTGGTGCTCAGGGCGTCCGCCGCCGTGGCGGCGAGCTGGATGGTGTGGTCGTCGACGACGATTACGTAGTAGGACGAGCCTGCCGTGAGGCCGCCGATGGCCGTGACGTCGCTCTCGTAGCTAACCTGGTCGCCGTCGGCGAAGCCGTGGCGGGAGTCGAAGGTGATGGTATCGGCGGCGCCGTCGACCACGGCGGTGGGGCGCAGCTGCGCGGCGATGGCGTGGTCGCTGCCGCTCGCCTGGCTCGCATCGAGAGCGATGACCTCGGGGCTGTCGGCCAGGGCGTTGTCGCGCGTCTCGGCGAGCTGGATGCTTTGGGTGTCGACCACCACCACGTAGTAGAGCGTGCCCGCCGCCAGGCCGCCGATGGGGTCGCCCGTGCCGGGGGTGTAGAGCACCGCGTCGCCGGTGGTGAAACCGTGGTCGTAGCCGAGGTCGAGGGTGTCGCTGCTCACCGCCGTGGCGGGGTCGAAGGCGAGGCCGAGGCCGTGGTTCTGGCCGCTGGCGTCCGTGGCGTCGAGGGCCAGGCGCAGGGTGTGGGCGCTGCCCGTAGCGACGCTCGGGTCGAGGGCGATGCGAGCGTCGAGCTGGAAGAAGTGGACGCTGCCGTCTTCAGTCAGCGCGTCGAGGTCGATGCGCGCCTCCATGCGCGTGAGCACATGGTAGTCGCCCGCGCCGGTCACCGGGGTGAGGGTGATCGCCGTGCCCGCCGCCGCGTCTGCGGCGCTCGCCGCGAGCTGGATGCGTGTGCCGAAGCCCTCGTCGAAGTTGTCGCCGTCGAGGACGATGGCGTAGTAGGTGGCGCCATCCGTTAGGCCTATGGCGGCACCGCCCTGGGTGTAGACGAGGGCGTCGCCGGTGGTGAGTCCGTGCTCGCGGAACAGCTCGATGGTCTCGTAGTCACCGTTGCCGTCGAGGTCGAGCAGGCCGCTGGTGAGCGCGCCGCTGCTGGCGTCGAAGTGGATCGGCGTGGCGGAGATGGCGTCCGCCTCGGTCTCGGCCAGGGCGATGTGGCTCTCGTCGACGGCGATGGCGTAGTAGCGCTGGCCATCCACCAGGCCGCCGATGGCGCTGGTGCCGTGGTAGATGAGGGCGTCGCCGCTGGCGAAGGGGTAGTCCGCGCCGAGCGCGATGGTCTCGGCGCTGGCGTCCACCGTGCTGGTGGTGGCCGTTAGGCCCGCAAGCAGATTGTGCGCGATGCCGGTGGCGCTGCTCGGGTCGAGGTCGATGGCGGTGCCCGCCTGGGCGTTGGCCTTGCTGCTGGCCAGTTGCAGGCTGTTGGCGTCCTCGCCCTCGATCACCCAATAGGTGGCGCCATCGCTGAGGCCGTCGATGGCCACGCCCCCGCCCGTGGTGTAGCGCACCGCCGCGCCGGTGGTGAGGCCGTGGGCGTAGCCGAGCAGGATCAGGTCGTCGGCGCCGCTCACCTGGCCCGAGGGGGTGAAGGTGTGGTCGAGGCCGTCGAAGGCGCCGTCGAGGGTGGTGGTGAGGCCGACGCTCGTGCCGTCGACCTGGGTGACGTAGTAGGTGACACCCTCCTCCAGGCCGCCGATAGCCGTGCCGCCGCCTGCGGAGTAGCTGACCGTGTCGCCCACCTGGAAGCCGTGGGCGTAGCCGAGGTCGAGTTGCAGCGTGCCCTGCGTGGCGGGGTCGAAACTCTGCGACGACTCGCCGCTGCTGCGCCCGAGGGTGATCGCCGTGTCGCTGACGCTCTGGACAACGTAGGCCTGACCGTCGACCAGCCCCTCGATGGTGAGGCCGCCACCGGCGGTGTAGATGACGCGGTCGCCGACGGCGTAACCGTGGTTGTAGCCCAGCTCGATGGAGCCGTCGGCTTGCAGGCCGACGCCGGGGGCGAAATAGCTGCCGAGGCTCAGCTCCTCGTTACCGATGCCCGCCTCGGTGCGCCGCTCCAGGGTGTTGATGGCGAGCGACATCCCGGCGCCTTCGTTCTTGCCCAAGGTGAGGCCGCCGACGCCGCTGTAGAGGTTGGACTCGTCCTCGGCCAGCACCAGTAGGGAGAGGTCGGTGTAGACGAAGTCGCTGTCCTTGCCGGTGATGTGCGCGCTGTCGAGGCTGGTGATGTCGTCGAGCACGGTCAGCTCGGTGTAGCTCTCGGGGATGAGCAGGTGGGCAGTGCCGCTGGTGCCGCTGGCAGAGAGATCGAGGGCGATGCCGCTGAGGGCGTCGGCGCTGCTGGCGGCCAGTTGTAGCGTGGTGTCGTCGACCACGATGGCGTAGTAGGTCGCGCCATCCACCAAGCCGTGGATCGCGCCGCCGCCGTTGGACCTGTAGGTGAGCGGCTGGCCGCTGATGAGGTTGTGCGCGAAGCCGAGGTCGAGGGTGTCGGCGGCGGCGTCGAGGGCATCGAGGGCGACGAAGCCGGGGTAGAGGGAGTGGGCCTGGCCGGTGGTGGCGTCGAGGTCCAGGTCGATGGCGGTGCCCGCAAGGGCATCGGCGCGTGTAGAGGCCAGTTGCAGCCTGGCCGTCTCGCCCTCGGCGACGATGGCGTAGTAGGTGGTGCCGGAGGTGAGGCCGCCGATGGGGTTGTCGCCGCCGCTCTGGTAGTAGAGGGCGTCGCCCGTGGTGAGGCCGTGGTCGTAGGGCAGCGTGAGGGTCTCGGCGTCGACGTCGACGCGGGTGGCGTCGGTCTCGTCGTCGATGATGGCGTCGGGGGTGAACTGCGGGTAGTCGCTGAACAGGCCGCCGCTGGAGATGGCGTCGTGGTCGCGGGCGAGGCGGATGAGACCGGAGCCGACGATGATCACCGCGCTCTCGTCGATGCGCGAGAGGGTGCGGTTGTCGACGTGCAGCCACTCCAGCGCGCCGTTCATGGCGAAGCCGTCGGCGATGCCGCCCTGCAGGGCGATGGCGATGTTCTGCGCCTGGTTGTCGGCGTAGAGCAGCAGAGAGGCGGCGCTCACCTCGGCCTCGGACTGGATCAGCGCGGTGGTGTCGTTGTCGTAGTAGACCGCCATGCCGGAGAAGCCGACACCGCGGCCACCGGTGGCGTTGAAGGGTGCGAGCGGCGAGCCGACGAAGTTGACCGTGTCGTTCTCGCCCTGGGCGACCACCGTCAGGTCACCGGTCACCTGCACATCGGCGCCGTGGCCGATGCGCGCGTGGGTGGCGTTGTCCAGCACCAGCACGTTGATGCTGGCGCCGTAGGCCTTGTCCTTGGCGGCGGCGATCGCCTCGGCCCAGGAGGTGAAGAAGCCGTTCTGGATGCCGAGGTTGAAGTTGAGCTTATCGAGGATGTCGGTGAGCCCCTCGATCTTGTGCCACTGGATCTCGTAGGGGATGCGCGTCTCGGCGCGCACGCTGAGGTCGCCACCGACGATGGCGGTGGCGCCGTCGCCGATGTAGGCCTCGGCCTGGTTGTCGGTGATGCCGACGGCGAGGGCGACGCTGCCGCCGCTCTTGCGCGGGCTGTAGCTGGCGCTGGAGTTCAAGAAGGCGAAGGCGCTGGTCTCCGGCATCTCCTCCACCACCGCCTTGATCGCCACGCTGCCACCGGCGTCGAGGTAGCCCCCGGCGCCGAGGGCCGAGGTGCCGGTATTGGTGTAGTGGCCGAAGGAGAAGCCCCCGGCGAAGCCCTTCTCGGTCATGCGCGTGACGCTGTTGGCCACCGTGCCGAGGCCGGTGACACCACGGAAGACCGCGCCCACGGCGTCGAGGCCACCACCCACCAAGGGCGTCTGCATCAGCATGCCGACCAGGGCGGAGGTGCCGACGGTGGCGGAGCCCGCCACGTCGTTGCGCGTGGTGTTCATGTCGACGCGAATGGTGACGTCGCCGCCCACCTGGGCCGTGCCGTGCAGGATCGCCTCGGCCTCGCTCTCGGTCACCGCCACCGCGAGGCCGACGCCGAGGGTGCCGTCGAGGTGCGCCTGGCTGGTGGCGGCCACCGAGTGCTCCTTGCTGGTCTCGGCGAAGAGGGTGAGGTTACCGCCCACGTTGAGGGTCGAGTCGGCGCTGACATCCACCTTGGTGACGGTGTCGGCGTAGGCCCCGGCGAGGGTGACGTTGACCTTCTCCACCGTGGAGCTGAAGCCGAGCATCGCCTGCACCGCCGCCACCGAGAGGCCGCTGAGGGTCTGTGAGTGCAGGGTGGCGTCGCCCGTGGTGGTGACCTGGACGCCATTGCTCAGGGTCACCTTGGCCAGGGCGTCGCTCTGACCGTAGGCGACACCGAGGTAGTAGGAGGTGGTGCGCACGTTGGCCTCGGCGCCACCGAAGGTTTCGATCAGCAGGGTTTCTGCGTCGATTGTGCCGCCATCGACGCTGATGGTGGCGTCGGCGTTGGAGTAGGCGACGCCGCCGAGGATGTTCAGGCTGGCGAGGGCCTCCAGCAGGTTCTCGCCGATGTCGGCGATGGTCGAGTCGTCGTCGAACAGCGAGAGGGCGTCGGCGTCGGCCTGGATCTTCACCTCGCCGCCGCGCAGGGTGGCACCGGTGAGGCTGATGGCGGCGTCGGCATTGCGGTAGTCGAACACCGGCAGGGCCAGGAGCAGGTCTTCGGAGTCGACGCTCGCCTTGAGGTTGAGTAGGCCCGCGCTATAGCTGCTGCCCGCCTCCACATCGGTGAGCAGGGCGGCGCCGCTGGCGACGCTGATGCTGTTGGCGTGCAGCTTGAGGTCGCCGGAGTCGCCGGTCGAGTCCGCCGTGCGCGGGTCGGCGCTGCTGTCGACAAGATCGCGGGTGGAGAGGGTGGCGTCGGCCTTGACGCTGATCTTCAGCGCGCTGATGGTGAGGTCGCCGCCGTCGGTGGCGATATCGCGCAGGTAGAGGGTCTCGATGGATTGATCGACCGCGTCGACGGTGAAGCTTGAGTGGTTGGCCAGCAGCACCTCCTGGTCGCCCGCAGCGGCGCTGTCGAAGTCGTAGCTATAGAGGGCGTCGTCGACGCTCCAGGCGAGCTTGCCGTCGATGTTCTTCAGGTAGAGGTCGTTGCTGGCGTCGGCAGTGATGTCGAGGTTGGAGCCGCTCAGGTCGAGGGTGAAGTCACCGGCGTAGGCGAGCGCGGCGAGGGGGTTGTCGCCGGTATCAACAGTGTGCGCGGCGCCGAGCAGGTGCAGGCTCTCGTGGGCGATGAGGTCGGCGAGGGCGTCGAGGTAGGCGCCATCGTCCTCCACCCGGTCGGCCAGCTCGGCGCTGAAGACCAGCGCGTAATCGCTGCGCTCCTGGTTGCCGAGGTCGACCTGTTGGGCCAGGCCGAGGAGGTGGCCGTAGGCGGCGAAGGCGTCGCTCTCGCCGCCGATGTGCACGCGGCTGTAGTCGCCCTCGGCGGGGGCCTCGGTGACAAAAGTGACGCCGTGGTGGGCGAAGGTGGCGTTGAGCGCGTCGAGTAGGGCGTCGATGGTCGCGCCGCGCGAGAGGGTGAGGCCGTCGGGGGTGGCGAAGGGGTCGAGTGTGACACCGGTGATAGTCACCGGGCCCTGGTAGGTGAAGTCGTCGAGGCCGTCGAAGTCGAGCAGGATCTGCTGCCCGGCAAGGCTCGTCGGGTCGAGCCCGGCCAGCACCGCGTCCGCCGCCGCAAGGCCGGCGAAGAGGTCGAAGCCACCCTCCTCTGCCCGGGACTGTTCTCCCTCGATCCCGATGGACGGGTCGGCACTCAGCCCCTCCACCCAGACGCTGGCAGGGTCGGCGGAGAGCAGCAGTCGCTCCTCCAAGGCCTCCAGGGTGAAGAGCGGACGGGCATGGAGGGGATTCTTGCTCTGCATGGTGGACTACCCTGGTGGTGTTCGGTACGTCTGCCCCTCGCATGCCCTCCCGTGGCGACGTGACGGACCGCCCGGGCCTGGTCGGCTGACGGCCACGGGCGGCCTCCCTGCCCACGGAATGGCGCATTCAGGTGCGCTGGGTGCAAACGGCTACGGCCCCACAGCCACCCCGAACGGTGACGGTGCACCGACGAGAGATGTGGGAAACTTTCTCACATAATACTCTCTGGGGGCGAAATCTCACCGCAGTCGTACTGAAAACGGGGATTATTTGTGACCAGCGACACACTTTCCCCACAGGCAGCACGGGCCTTAGGGTCGGCACTGTCGCCCGTCACGGGTGCAGGGATGGGGATGGAGATAGAGCGGGGGGAGAAGTGGGGAGCGATGGGGGGCAGGGACGGCGCGCCAGGGGGGACGACTCAGGGGCGGCGTCGGGGTCGCCCCCCGAGAACGGGGGGCGAAGGGGCGCACTCAACGGTCGTCGTCGTGCATCTCCAGGGTGAGACCGGCGGTGGCCTCCTTCATCTTCTCGGCGGCATCCTCCTCGCCGAGCTTGGCCATGAGGCGCACCTCGTTGGCCGAGTCGGCGTTGCGCAGCGCCTCATCGAGGGTGATCTGGCCGGCGACGAAGAGGCGGTAGAGGGCCTGGTCGAAGGTGACCATGCCCGCCTCGTTGGACTTGGCCATGACCTCCTTGAGGGAGTGGATCTCGCCCTTGAGGATGAGGTCGGCGATCATCGGCGTGTTGAGCATGATCTCGATGGCGGCGCGGCGCCCCTGACCATCGGGGGTACGTACCAGACGCTGTGAGATGACCGCCTTGAGGTTGAAGGAGAGGTCCATCAACAGCTGCTTCTTACGCTCGTCGGGGAAGAAGTTGACGATACGGTCGAGGGCCTGGTTGGCGTTGTTGGCGTGCAGGGTGGCCATGGCCAGGTGGCCGGTCTCGGCGAAGGCGATGGCGTGCTCCATGGTCTCCATGGTGCGGATCTCGCCGAGTAGGATGACGTCCGGGGCCTGACGCAGGGTGTTCACCAGGGCCGCCTCGAAGGTGAAGGTGTCCACCCCCACCTCGCGCTGGGTGATGATGTTGCCCTTGTGCTCGTGGACGTACTCGATGGGGTCCTCGACGGTGATGATGTGCCCGGTGCTGTTGGTGTTGCGGTAGTCGATCATCGCCGCCAGCGAGGTGGATTTACCGGAGCCGGTACCGCCCACGAGGATGACCAGGCCGCGCTTGGTCATGCACACCTCTTTGAGCACCTCGGGCAACTTGAGCTTGTCGAAGGTGGGGATGGTGGTCTCGATCTTACGCAGCACCATGCCGGCGCTGTTGCGCTGCTGGAAGGCGTTGACGCGAAAACGCCCGATACCGGCACGCTGGATGGCGAAGTTGCACTCGTGGGTGTCGAGGAACTCGGCGCGCTGCTTCTCGTTCATGATGCTCAGCACCAGCTGCATCGACTGCTGCGGGGTGAGGGTCGCCTTGGCCACGGGCGAGACCTTGCCGTGCACCTTCATCATGATCGGCACACCGGCGGTGACGAAGATGTCGGAGCCGCCCTTGTGGACCATGAGCTTGAGGAAATTGTCGAACTCGCTTGCCATCGTGCGCTCCGGCGGTTGTGCAGGTGTAACCATGCGTCTATCCCGTTGCTTGCCAGTTACTTGAAGTTGTCCTTGTTGGCCGCCTTGGAGCGGGCCTCCTCTTTGGTGATCAGGCCCTGGTCGAGCTTGCGCTGCAGGTCCTGATCGAGGGTCTGCATGCCGAACTGCTGACCGGTCTGGATGGCCGAGTACATCTGCGCGATCTTGTTTTCGCGGATGAGGTTGCGGATAGAGGGGACGCCGATCATGATCTCGTGGGCGGCCACGCGGCCACCACCGATCTTCTTACACAGGGTCTGGGAGATCACCGCCTTGAGCGACTCGGAGAGCATGGAGCGCACCATCTCCTTCTCCGCGGCGGGGAAGACGTCGACGATACGGTCGATGGTCTTGGCCGCGGAACTGGTGTGCAGGGTACCGAAGACCAAGTGGCCGGTCTCGGCCGCCTCCAGGGCCAGTTTGATAGTTTCGAGGTCGCGCATCTCACCCACCAGGATGACGTCCGGGTCCTCACGCAGGGCGGAGCGCAGCGCCTCGTTGAAGCCGAGGGTGTCACGGTGCACCTCGCGCTGGTTGACCAGGCACTTCTTCGACTCGTGCACGAACTCGATGGGGTCCTCGATGGTGAGGATGTGGCCGTACTCGTTGTCGTTCTTGTGGTTGACGATGGCCGCCAGGGTGGTGGACTTACCGGAGCCCGTCGGCCCGGTCACCAGCACGATGCCGCGCGGGTAGTCGGCGATGGTGGCAAAGGACTTGGGCGCGTTGAGCTGCTCCAACGAGAGGATCTTCGAGGGGATGGTACGCAGCACCGCACCGGCACCCCGGTTCTGGTTGAAGGCGTTCACGCGAAAGCGCGCCAACCCCTTGATCTCGAAAGAGAAGTCGCATTCAAGATACTCCTCGTACTCCTTGCGCTGCTTGTCGTTCATGATATCGTAGACGAGCTGATGCACCTGGGCGTGGTCGAGCGGCGGCACGTTGATACGGCGGATGTCGCCATCGACACGGATCATCGGCGGCAGACCTGCCGAGAGGTGTAGGTCCGACGACCCGTTCTTTACGCCGAATGCGAGCAGCTCAGTGATATCCATCGGGTGACTTCTCCCAAATACGAAATGGCCAGGTACGCACCCACGAGGTGGCGCTAGAAAAGCCTGTAGATTACAGCCAAAACGCGGCCTACAGACAGCAGTTGCATCGATTCATACAGTATAACTTTGCGCTATGACAGACAAGACGACCCCCATCACGCTCCGCCTGGAGGAGACCCGCGGGCGCATCGCCCGTGCCGCCGCCCGCGCCGGACGTGACCCGGCGAGCATCCATCTCCTCGCGGTGAGCAAACACAACCCGGCCGAGGCGGTTGCGGCACTGGCGGCGGCGGGGCAATCCGCCTTCGGCGAGAGCTATGTGCAAGAGGCGTTGGAGAAGGTGCAGGCGCTGGCCCACCTGGGGTTGGAGTGGCACTTCATCGGCCCGCTACAGTCGAACAAGACCCGCCCCATCGCCGAACACTTCGCCTGGGTGCACAGCGTCGACCGCCTCAAACTGGCCGAGCGCCTCAGTGCCCAGCGCCCCGACCACCTCGACCCACTGAACATCTGCCTGCAGGTGAATATCAGCGCCGAGCCGAGCAAGTCGGGCATCCCCCCCAGCGCACTGCCGGCCCTGGCCGATGCGGTGGCCGAACTGCCGCGCCTGACCCTGCGCGGTCTGATGTGCATCCCCGCCCCGATGGAGGGAGAGGCAAACCAGCGCGCACCGTTCGCCGCCATGGCCGCCCTGGCCGAACAGCTGCGTGGCCAGGGTCACCCCATCGACACCCTCTCCATGGGCATGTCCGACGACCTCGAAGCGGCGATCCTCGAAGGGGCCACCTGGGTACGCATCGGTACCGCGCTGTTCGGGCCACGCACGTAGCCGCGACGCGTCTATATAAGCAACAAGGCCCCTACAGCGGATCGCGTGACTCGACCTGACCGGAAGGGTGCGCCTGACTTGCCCTTGGTTTCTGTGTCATCATCCCTATATGTCTAGCGCCATGGCGGGTGACGGGTCCCGCGCCCCGCCCCGGCGCCCCATTTCAGTTCACGACGATCCGCAAGACGACGACCATGCAAGAGACAACCATCGGCTTCATCGGCGGCGGCAACATGGCCCGCAGCCTCATCGGCGGACTCCTCGGCGACAATTGCGAGGCGTCCCGCATCTGTTTCTCAGAGCCCGACGCGGCCAACCGCCAGCGGGTGCTCGACCTCTTCCACATCCGTGCCCACGACCACAACAGTGACCTGGTGGCCGATTGCGGCGTGGTGGTGCTCGCGGTCAAACCCCAGGTGATGTACCCGGTGTGCCAGGAGATCGCCCAGAGCGTGCAGGCGCACAAGCCCTTGGTGGTCTCGGTGGCCGCCGGGGTGCGCCTCGACGACCTGCAGCGCTGGCTCGGTGGCGATGTGGCGCTGATCCGCACCATGCCCAACACCCCCGCGCTGGTACGCAGCGGCGCCACGGCACTCTTCGCCAATAAGCAGGTGAGTGCCGCCCAGCGTGAACTGGGCGAGGCGCTGATGCGCGCCGTCGGCCTCACCCTGTGGCTGGAGAACGAGGGGCAGATGGACGCCGTCACCGCCCTCTCCGGCAGTGGTCCGGCCTACTTCTTCCTGGTCATGGAGGCGCTGGAGCAGGCCGGCATCAAGCTCGGTCTGCCGGCCAAGACCGCCCGCCTGCTGGCCCTGCAGACCGCCTTCGGCGCGGCCAAGATGGCCCTGGAGAGCAGCCAGGATGCCGCCACCCTGCGCGCCAACGTCACCTCCCCCGGCGGCACCACCGAGCGCGCCATCGGCGTACTGCAGGGGGGCGAGCTGGAGGCGCTGTTCGACCGCGCGCTGCAGGCGGCCCATGGCCGCTCCGAGGAGTTGGCCGCGATCCTGGGTAAACAGGACCAATGAGCAACCCACTGCTCTCCCCGCTGGAGTTTCTCCTCACCACCCTGTTCAGTCTCTACATCGGGGTGGTGATGGTGCGCTTCTTGCTGCAGGCTGTGCGCGCCGACTTCTACAACCCCTTGAGCCAGTTCGTGGTCAAGGTGACCAATCCGCCGCTACGCCCACTGCGCCGCTTCATCCCCGGCCTGTGGGGGCTGGATATGGCCGCCGTGGTGCTGATGCTGGCCCTGCAACTCCTCTCCCTGAGCCTGGTGCTGGCCCTGGGCAACCACGCGGTCGGTCTCTTCGGACTGTTCATCTGGTCGGTGGCCGAGCTGGTGGGGCTGGCGTTCAACGTCTTCCTCTTCTCCATCTTCATCCAGGCGCTGATGAGCTGGCTCAACCCCGACCCGTTCAACCCCGCCTTCAGCCTGCTGCACAGCCTCAACGAGCCGATCCTCGCCCCGCTGCGCCGCTTCGTGCCGCCTATCTCCGGCGTCGACCTCTCCGCCCTGGTGGCGTTGCTGCTGCTACAGGCGGGAAAGATGTTCGTGGTGCAGCTGATCCTGCTGCTCGCGGGGCTGGGGTGAGCGAGCCCTGGTACCAGTGGCAGGGCGACGACCTACTACTCTGGGTGCGTGCCCAGCCGCGCGCCTCGCGCGACGCCCTGGTGGGCCCCTATGGCGACGCCCTCAAGGTACAGATCACCGCCCCCCCGGTGGAGGGTAAGGCCAACGAGCACCTGATCCGCTTTCTGGCCAAGGCCTTCGGTGTGCCACGCATGCAGGTCGAACTCCTCTCCGGCGAGAGCGGCAGAAACAAACGCTTCCGTATCTCATCTCCCGCCACTTTGCCCGCCTCGGCAAATATTCGTCCCGCCTCACAAGAGTGTTGAAAAGCTCTTGTCTTTCCGGCTAATTTCAATATATTGGTGTACCAATCTGAGAAATTGCGTTAACCACCTGTCACAGGCGCGTTACAAAGCCGCGGCCACCTAGCGACACCCGGTGTAGCCACGCAAGCACTCACCTAGGATTGATACACGGAGCATAACCTCTAGTAGGACCGGCGATGGCTAACAAACGTTTTAATGAACAGATGCGCGCCTATGGTCAGTGGAAGAGTGACCTCATCAAGGGCATTACCCACTTCCAAAAATGGCTCGACATCAACGAGATGGGCAGCACCGAGGACGACCTGCGCATCTACGAGGTGCTCAGCGCGCTGCAGGGTGATCGCCTCTCCATCGCCTTCGTCGCCGAGTTCGCCCGTGGCAAGACCGAGCTGATCAACGCCATCTTCTTCTCCGAATACGACCGCCGTCTGCTCCCCTCCGAGGCCGGGCGCACCACCATGTGCCCCACCGAGCTGCTCTACGACACCGAGCATCAGGCCGCTTACATCCGCCTTCTGCCCATCGAGACCCGCCTAGAGGACCAGAGCATCGCCCAGCTCAAGGAAGAGCCGATGCGCTGGACCACCATCGAGCTGGACCTCGACAACCCGGAGAACATGGCCGACGCCTTCAAGGAGAGCGTCAAGACCAAGATGGCCCCGCTGGAGGAGGCCCGCAAACTCGGCCTCTACTCCGACAGCGACACCCACCTGCACATCAACGGCAAGGTGCCCACCGAGATCGAGATCCCGGTGTGGCGCCACGCCCTGATCAGCTTCCCCCACCCCCTGCTCAAGCAGGGCCTGGTGATCCTCGACACCCCCGGCCTCAACGCCATCGGTTCCGAGCCCGAGCTGACCATCAACATGCTGCCCAACGCCCAGGCGGTGATGTTCATCCTCGCCGCGGACACCGGTGTGACCAAGTCCGACCTCGACATGTGGAAGCACAATGTGCGCCCCATGCGCGAGGGCAACGAGAAGGGGCTGATCGTCGTTCTGAACAAGATCGACACCCTGTGGGACGACCTCAAGACCGTCGAGCAGGTCAACGCAGTGATCGCCGAGCAGCGCAAGAAGGCGGCGATCAATCTCGGTATCGCCCCCGAGCAGATCATCCCCGCATCGGCGCAGAAGGCGCTGCTGGCCAAGATCCGCCACGACGAGGAGCTGCTCAAGCGCACCAACATCCTGCGCCTCGAAAACATCCTCGCCAACGAGATCCTGCCGCACAAGCAGCGTCTGGTGCGTGAGCACGTGGTGGGCACCATCGGTGCCATGGTCAAGCAGTCCTACGACCTGCTGGAGGGGCGCGTCAACGCCATCTCCAAACAGCTCAACGAGCTCAAGGGCCTCGGTGGCAAGAACGACGAGGTGATCCAGCACCTGATGAAGAAGACCCGCGAGGAGCAGGTCGCCTACTACAAGAACGTCGAGAGCTTCCAGGCCAACAAGAAGCTGCTCGGTGAGCAGGCGAAGAAGCTCCAGGCGATGCTCGCCCTCTCCGAGATCGACGCCCTACTGGCCGAGACGCGTACCGTGATGTCCGACTCCTGGACCACCCACGGCCTCAAGGACGGCATGAAGCTCTTCTTCGACCGCATTACCGAGAAGTTCACCGAGGTGAATAACTACGCCAACCAGCTCAACCGCCTGGTCATCACCATCTACAAGAAGTTCCACGAAGACCACGGCATGACCGAGCTCAAGCCGGTGCTCTTCTCCACCCAGGGCTACATGCGCGACATGAAGCGCCTCTACCACGATGCCGAGGCGTTCCGTAACAGCCCGGTCACCACCATGACCGAGCAGAGCTTCGTAATAAAGAAGTTCTTCATCTCTCTCGCCTCGCACGCGCGCAACATCTTCTTCAAGGGTCACAACGACGCCGAGCACTGGGGTAAAGCGGTGCTGCTCCCACTGGTCAAGCAGATCAAGGAGCACAAGGAGCAGATGGAGAAGCGCCTGGAGAACCTGCGCAAGATCAACGAGTCGCGCGACACGTTGCAGTCGCGTATCGACGAGCTGGAGAAGGCGCTGGCCGTGGTGGATCGCCAGTTCAAGGAGATCAAGACCATCATGATGGTCATCAATCGCCCCCTGGGCAATCAGCAAGACCCCGCCGAATAGTCCCCTCTGCGGCGGCCCCCTCGGGCCGCCGCGCCGACCCTCATCCGCCCCACAGGGCCACCCCCGCCCGTACGGCCATTACCAGTCCGAAGAGCAGCACCCCGCCCCCCGCTAACCGCCGCACCCAGGTCAACCGCACCCAACCACTCAAACGGCGCGCCATCACCCCCATCAAGAGCAGGTTGGGCAGGGTACCGAGGCCAAAGGCGAACAGCAGTTGGGCCCCCTGCACGGGGCCACCACTGGTCAGGGCCATGATCAGTGCGCTGTAGACCAGACCACAGGGGAGCCAACCCCACAGCGCCCCCAGGGCCAGCGCCTGACCGGGGTGACGGACCGGCAGCAGGCGCTTGGTGAAGGGCTCAATGCGTCGCCAGAGCCCCCCACCCAAGCGCTCCACCGCCGACAGACCGAACCACCAGCCGCCGAGATAGAGCCCCAGCGACACCATCACCAGCGCGGCCAGCAGACCGAGCCACTGCTGTGCCTGGTTGAGTGCCAACAGGTCGGCACCGAGCAGCCCCACGCCACCGAGCAGGGCCCCGGCCAGGGCGTAACTGACGATGCGTCCGAGGTTGTAGGCGAGCAGCAACGGCAGTGCCCGCCCCCCGCCCTGAGGGCCGAGGGTGAGGCCGATAACCCCCACCACACCACCACACATGCCGACACAGTGCACGCCCCCGAGCAGCCCGGCGAGCAGGGCACTGAGGTAGAGCCCCTCACTCATCGTCGGACGACTCCTGCACCCAGCGTGACAACTGGCGCGCCAACCATAGACCCGGGAGGGCGACCAGGGTGCAGAGGATAAAGAAGAGCGGCCAATCGAGGGCCGAGGCGAGATAGCCGGTAGGGGCCGCCGCCAGGACCCGAGGCACCCCCATAAGGCTGGTAAGCAGGGCGTACTGGGTGGCGGTGAAGCGCTGGTTGGTGAGGCTCGCCATGAAGGCCACATAGGCCGCGGTGCCGAGCCCCCCGGCGAGGTTCTCGAAGGCGATCACCCCGGCCAGGCAGGCCAGATTGGCGCCACACCCGGCAAGCACGGCGAAGCCGGCCGTAGAGAGGGCCTGCAGGATACCGAACCACCAGAGCGAGCGCTGGATGCCCCAGCGCAGGATCAACACGCCACCGAGCAGGCCCCCGACGATGGTCGCCCAGAAGCCGAACAGCTTCACCACCGCGCCGATCTCGGTGTTGGTGAAGCCGAGTTGGAGGTAGAAGGGGGTGGTGATGGCGGCGGCCATGGTGTCGCCGATCTTGTAGAGCAGGATGAAGGCGAGCAGCCACCAGGCCCCGGGGCGCTGGAAGTAGTCGACAAAGGGGGCCACCACCGCCTCTTTGAGGCTCTGCGGGTGGCCGTGACGCGCCTCTGGTTCACGCGCCCAGAGGGTGGTGACCACCGCCGTGAGCATCACCAGGGCGAGCCCCACATAGACCGCGCGAAAGCCGATCTGGTCGGCCATGATCAACCCGCCACTACCGGCCACCAGCATGCCGATGCGATAGCCATTGACGTAGAGCGAGGAGCCGAGCCCCAGTTCGCGCTCGTGCAGCGATTCACGCCGGTAGGCGTCGATGACGATGTCTTGTGAGGCGGAGAAGAAGGTGACCAGCAACGCCACTCCGGCCAGCAACCAGGGCCGCCCGAGCGGGTCGCTGAAGGCCATCAGCAGCAGTGCCACCATCAGACCGAGTTGCGCGGCGAGCAGCCAGGCACGCCGCCGCCCGAGCCGTTCGAGCAGGGTAAAGCGATCGAGCAGCGGGGCCCAGAGGAACTTCAGCGTATAGGGGAGTCCAACCAGGGCGTAGAGTCCGATCTGCTCCAACGCCACCCCCTGCTGTTCCATCCACGCCTGCAGCAACGAGCCGGTGACCAGCAACGGCAGGCCGCTGGCAAAGCCCATCAACAGGGCCACCAGCATGCGCTGAGTGAGGATCTGACGCCAGAGTGGCGCCGCTGAGGGGTGAGCGGACAAGCGGTTCTCCGTTACACATGAGACCCGGCGACTGTGATTAAAAGCAACAGGTGTGCGGGGCTCGGTGCAGTATACTTTTATTTCCGCCCATCGACCCCCCGCGTGGAGGTTTTCCCCATGAAGTGCCTACGTCCCGCCGCCCTGTTCGCCCTCATCGGACTGCTCGGCCCCGCCCTCTCTCACGCCTCGTTCAAGTGCTGGACCAACAGCGAGGGGGTGCGCGAGTGCGGCAACGTCATCCCCCCCGAGTATCGCGCCCAGCAGACCGAGACCGTCAATGAACAGGGCCTCACCATCGGCGTGCAGGAGCGCGCCAAGACCCGCGAGGAGAAGGAGGCGGAGATGCGTGCGGCGGCCGAGGCCAAGGCGGCCGCCGAGGCCGAGGCCAGGCGCAAGGCAGAGCAGGCGGAGTACGACCGGGTACTCTTCTCCACCTTCACCAAGCAGGAGGAGATCATCGCCCACCGCGACCGCAACATCGCCGCCATCGACGGCACCATCGAGATCACGCGCATCACCCGCGACAAGATCCAGGAGCAGCTCACCGACCTCAAACGTCAGGCCCCTAGCAAGGTCGGGAAGGTCCGTGCGGATATGGATGCAGACATCACCAACCTTGAGGGCCAGGTACAGCGCAAGGACGAATACATCCAGCTCAAAGAGGAGGAGCGGGCGGTACTGCACGAGAAGTACGAAGGTTACCTGCAGCGCTTTTGCCAACTGCGTAATTGCAACTGAGGGGGCGTCCACACCGGCGGCAGGGTAAAATAGCCCTATCATCCATCGACGCGGGAACCACCATGCAGGACTACCAACGCGAGTTCATCGACTTCGCCATCGCCAGCAACGTACTGCGCTTCGGCCAGTTCACCCTCAAGTCCGGGCGTATCAGCCCCTACTTCTTCAACGCCGGGCTGTTCAACAGCGGCGCCGCCCTGGCCCGCCTCGGGCGCTACTACGCCGCCGCCATCGACGGCTCCGATCTGGCCTTCGACACCCTGTTCGGCCCCGCCTACAAGGGCATCCCCCTGGCCAGCGCCGCCGCCGTGGCGCTCTATGAGCACCACCAGCGCGACGTGCCCTGGTGCTTCAACCGCAAAGAGGCCAAGGACCACGGCGAGGGCGGCAACATCGTCGGCGCCCCGCTGGCGGGCAAGGTGCTGATCATCGACGACGTGATCACCGCCGGTACCGCCATCCGCGAGTCGATGGAGATCATCCAGGCCGCCGGGGCCGAGGCCGCGGGTGTGGTCATCGCCCTCGACCGCCAGGAGCGCGGCAAGGGTGAACTCTCCGCCATCCAGGAGGTGGAGCAGCAGTACGGCCTCAAGGTGCTCAACATCATCACCCTCGACCTGCTGGTGGAGTACCTCGCCGACAAGCCCGAGATGGCCGAGCACCTCAGCGCCATCGAGGCCTACCGTGCGCAGTACGGGGTGAAGTAACCTCTCTGCCGCCGGGCAAGCGAAAGGGCGTGAGTCGTAAGACCCACGCCCTTTTTGTTTGTCTGCGCGTAGACTGAGGAGATGCCGCTAAGCTCGGCAATGAGAGTGAGCCTGTCGCGGTAGTTCACCACAGAGAGCACAGAGAACACAGAGCCAGGCGATCAACGCCTATGCGCAGCAAAGGGGGCTTGGCAGGATGAAAAGCGTAAAGCGCTGGTTCGCACACGTACTGATAGTTCTGATCTTCTTGGTCGAGCTGCTACTCGCGATACTCTTGACGACAGTCACCGGTGCCACGGCCATCGTCTTAATCAGGGTCACTGAGGGCACAGGCTTTCCGGGCACCAGGTTCTTCGTATCACCGACACTGCCATTTTTCTGGCTGTCGTGGTGGTTACTGCTTAGCGTCCTGCTCTGGCCCATAGCCTGGTGCAGGCGCTATCTCTCCAGAAAGATCCGTTCTTTCCTTCTGTTACCATGCGCCAAGCTAGGTTAGTCCCTGCACCTCACTGAACAGCCCTCAGAGCGTAGCCCGGATGGGACACAACGGAATCCCGGAACCCGGCCTCGGCCTCCTCCGTTCCCCGCCATCCGCTGCGCTCCTTGCGGGCTACGCCACTGACTGCACCAGAAACTCTGGCACTAATCCAGGGCGGATATTCACCACAGAGAGCACAGAGGTAAAAAACGAGGTGAGCACAGCATTCCCACTTCTCTGTGCTCTCTGTGTCCTCTGTGGTGAACAGCTGTTTTAGCGGCAGCAAGCAACTCAACAACCCTTCGTGCCCTTCGTGGTTAGCCCTCTTCAGGCCGCAATCCCACTATGCCGCAACAACGCATCGATATTCGGCTCGCGCCCGCGGAACTCGACGAAGAGCTGCATCGGCGCCTCGCTGCCACCACGCTCCAGAATGGCGGTGAGGAAGTCCTGCCCGGTCTGCGGGTTGAAGATCCCCTCCTCCTCGAAGCGTGAGAAGGCGTCGGCGGAGAGCACCTCTGCCCACTTGTAGCTGTAGTAGCCCGCCGCGTAGCCGCCGGAGAAGATGTGCGAGAAGCCGTGTTGGAAGCGGTTGTAGGCAGGGGGACGCACCACCGCCACCTCCTCGCGTACGGCATCCAGGGTCTCCTGCACGCGCCCACCCTGCTGTGGGTCGTAGTCGCGGTGCAGACGGAAGTCGAACAGGGCGAACTCGATCTGCCGCAGCATCTGCATGGCGGACTGGAAGTTGCGCGCCGCGGTCATACGCTCAAACAGCGCATCCGGCAGCGCTTCACCCGTCTCTACATGACCCGAGATGAGGTCGAGCGCCTCGCGCTCGAAGCACCAGTTCTCCAGAAACTGGCTGGGTAGCTCCACCGCATCCCACTCCACCCCATTGATACCGGAGACCGCCGCCACCTCCTGCTGGGTGAAGAGGTGGTGGATGCCGTGGCCGAACTCGTGGAACAGGGTCTGCACCTCGTCGTGGGTCAACTGCGCCACCTCGCCTGGGGCCGCAGGGGCGAAGTTGCAGGTGATGAAGGCGACCGGCAGCTGCACACTGTTGCCCACGCGACGGCGCACGCGGCAGTCATCCATCCAGGCCCCGCCACGCTTACCGCTGCGGGCGTAGAGGTCGAGATAGGCGTAGCCGCGCACGATGTTGTCGCGGTCACTCACCTGGTAGAGGCGCACGTCGGGGTGCCAATGGGAGAAGCCCTGTTGCGCGTCGAAGCGCATACCGAAGAGGCGCTCGATGGTGGCGAAGAGCCCGCGCACCACCCGCTCGGCGGGGAACCAGGGGCGCAGCTCCTCCTGCGAGATGGCGTGGGTCGCCTGGCGCAACTTCTCGCTGTAGTAGGGCTGATCCCACGCCTCCAGGGTGGTGAGACCATCCTGCGCTCGGGCGTAGGCCGTCACAGCGGCGAGGTCCTGCTCCGCCAGCGGACGGCTGCGTCGGGCCAGGTCGAGCAGAAAGTCGATCACCTGCTCGGGGCGCTCGGCCATCTTAGTGGCGAGGGAGAGTTCGGCATAGTCGTTGAAGCCGAGTAGACGCGCCTGGGCGTGGCGCACGGCGAGGATCTCCTCCATCACCGCGCTGTTGTCCCAGCGCCCGGCATCGGGGCCCTGGTCGGAGGCGCGGGTGACGTAGGCGGCGTAGAACGCCTCGCGCAGGGCGCGATCATCGGCGTAGGTCAGCACAGCAATGTAACTCGGCCCATCGAGACCGATACGCCACGCCCCTTCGCGTCCCGCCTCGCTGGCGGCCTGCGCGAAGCGCGCCTTGTGCCCCTCGGGGATACCGGCGAGCTGCGCCTCCGCCTCGACCCACACCTGACCGTTGTCGGTGGCGTCGAGCAGGTTGTCGCTAAATTGCGCGGTGAGGCGCGAGAGGCGCTGCTCGTAGTCGCGAAACTCGGCCTGCTGCTCGGGGGGCAGGTCGATGCCGGAGAGGCGGAAGTCACGCAAGGCGTTCTCCACGGTGCGGCGCTGGGCCTTTTCCAGACGGGCATACTCGGGTCCGTTACGCAGCGCCTGGTAGGCGGCGCAGAGGCCAGCATGTTGGCCCAGTGCCGACCAGTAGTCGCTGATGCGCTCACGGCAGCGGTTGTAGACCTCGCGCAGCTCTCCACCGCCCATCACCGAGTTGAGGTGGCGCACCGGTGCCCAGCTGTGCTCCAGGGCGTCGTTGAGCGCCTCCAACGGGGCGACCAGATTGTCCCAGGTATAGTGCCCCTGGGCCGCGGCCAACAGCTGCTCCAGACCATCGCGGCAGGCCGCCAGGCGTGTGTCGATCGCCGGCTCCACGTGCTCCGGACGGATGGCGGCGAAGTCGGGCAGAAGGCCCTCTTCCAACAGTGGATTCTCTTGCATACTATTCGCTTCCCAGTTCGGCGGTCTGGCCGCCATCTATATCGAGTAACACGCCTTGAGTGCTCACCCCTACGTCGCCCTCGTCCCCGACCGTATCCTCGACGCCATCGAAGCCGCCGGTTTCCACGTGTCGGGACGCCTCGCCGCCCTCAACAGCTACGAAAACCGTGTCTATCAAGTGGGGCTGGAGTCGGGTGATTTCATCGTCGCCAAATTCTACCGCCCGGGCCGCTGGAGCGACGCGGCGCTGCTGGAGGAGCACCATTTCAGCCTGGAGCTGGCGCAGGCGGAGATCCCAGTGGTCGCCCCGCTGAGCAACGCCTCGGGCGCCACCCTACACCAATTCGAGGGCTTTCGCTTCGCCCTCTTCCCGCGCGTCGGTGGCCATGCCCCCGAGCTCGGCGAGCTGGAGACCCTCTACCGCATCGGCCAGACGCTGGGGCGTCTGCACGCCGTCGGCAGCGCTGGCAAGTTCACCGAACGCGGCAGTATCGACATCGAGCGCATGGGCGTCGAGGCGGTGCGTTTCCTGCAAGACAACGACTTTATCCCCGGCAAGTTGCGCAATGACTACCGCAAGGTGAGCGGCGACCTGATCGACAAGGTGCGCGCCGGCTTCAAACGCGCCGGGCGCTACAACCCTATCCGCCTACATGGCGACCTGCACCCGGGCAACATCCTCTGGCGCGAGCGCAAGCCACTGCTGGTCGACCTGGACGACAGCCGCATGGGCCCGGCGGTACAGGACCTCTGGATGCTGCTTCAGGACGGGGAGTCGCACGAGGTGGTGGCACAACTGGCCGAACTGGTCGATGGCTACCAGGAGTTCCACGACTTCGACCTGCGCCAACTGCACCTGGTGGAGCCACTGCGCGCCCTGCGCCAGCTCGACTACTGTGCCTGGCTGGCGCGGCGCTGGGATGACCCGGCCTTCCCCCAGCACTTCCCCTGGTTCAACAGCGGCGACTACTGGCTCGACCAACTCAAGGCACTGCGCGAGCAGCTCGAACGCATCGATCGCGAGCCGCCCAACCTCGGGCAGCAGTTCTAAGATTAACCACGGAGGCACAGAGGACACAGAGAGGGCTGAGTCTGAGTGTTTTCGGACGGAGCCAGTTGGGTGAAGTACCGCACCTTGTGTCAATATGCAGCGATTGACCGAGAACGTACCGCTCATAATTCCACTCTGTGTCCTCCGTGGCTAAGTCTTCGAGGTCCGTGGAGGCCTAACTTGACCCAAACGCAAAAAACCCGGCCGAGGCCGGGTTTTTTGCGGTACGGAGGCAACCGTCGATTACTTGATCTTGGCTTCCTTGTACATCACATGCTTGCGCACGACGGGATCATACTTCTTGATCTCCATCTTCTCGGGCATGTTGCGCTTGTTCTTATCGGTGGTATAGAAGTGACCGGTACCGGCACTGGAGACCAGACGGATCTTATCGCGACCTGCTTTAGCCATTGTTTAAACCCTCTTAGACCTTATCGCCACGGGCACGGATATCGGCCAGCACGGCGTCGATACCCTTCTTGTCGATGATGCGCATACCCTTGGGGGTCAGACGCAGCTTGACCCAACGGTTCTCACTCTCCACCCAGAAGCGGTGGGTGTGCAGGTTGGGCAGAAAACGACGACGGGTCTTGTTGTGGGCGTGGGATACGTTGTTCCCGGTGATCGGGCGCTTGCCCGTGACCTGGCATACCTTGGACATGGTGTGTTGCCTCCGTTGAAAACCAATAAATCGACGCACCGCGCACGCACGGCGGCGCGGAAAGCCCCCATTTATACCAAAACAGACCTTCAGAGGCAAGCGAGATGTCGATTTCAAGTCACCCAGACGACAGGGCAAGGGCGGTTGAGGGTCTGCACAAGCAAGCGGCACGCAGGGTGCAGTGTCTGTGGCAGGCGCGCCCTCCTCGACCCGAGCGACACTCCCCCTGCGTGCGCCGAGCCAACGCGATGGGTGTTTTCGGTTGTGTCCGTCGTCGGCGCCTACCCTGACCCTGTTTGTGGGTCAGAGCAGACCCCGCTCGGCCAGGGAGGTGATCTCGCCATCGCCGACAATCAGGTGATCGACCACGCGGATCTCCACCAGCGCCAGGGCGTCGCGCAGACGCCGGGTGATCAGGCTGTCGGCACGACTCGGCTCGGCCACCCCCGAGGGGTGATTGTGCGCCAAGATCAGCGCCGCTGCCCCCAACTCCAGGGCACGGCGCACCACCTCGCGTGGGTGTACGCTGGCCCCGTCGATGGTGCCTTGAAACAGCGTCTCATAGGCGATCACCCGATGACGGTTGTCGAGGAACAGCACGGCGAACAGCTCACGCGGCTGGTCACGGAGCTGGGCGGCCAGGTAGGCCCGCGTGACGTCCGGCGAGGTCAGCGCGTCACCCCGCTGCAGGGTGGCGAAGAGGTGGCGCCGACTCAGCTCCAGGGCCGCCTGCAGGGAGACATACTTGGCCTCCCCCAGACCTCGACCGGCGCAAAATGCGTCGCGATCGGCGCCCAACAGCCCGCGTAAGTCACCGAATTGGCGTAGAAGTTCACGCGCCAACTCCAGCGCGTCCATCCCCGCCACACCGGTGCGCAGAAAGATCGCCAGCAACTCCGCGTCGCTCAGCGCTTGTGCCCCAAGCGCCAGCAGACGCTCCCGTGGCCGCTCCTGGGCGGGCCAATCCCGTATGCTCATCCCACACCTCCTTATGTGCGCGATAGCGTGACACTGTGTGAAATAGGTCGCTATCGACTGTCCAGATTCCACGCTTTTTATATACACTGCCGGGATGTTGATCACACCTCCCCAACGTATCCTCCTCGGCATCAGCGGCGGCATCGCCGCCTATAAGAGTGCCGATCTGGTTCGCCGCTTGCGCGAGCAGGGGGCCGAGGTACGTGTGGTGATGACAGCCGCCGCCACCGAGTTCATCACCCCCATGACCCTGCAGGCCCTCTCCGGCCACCCGGTGCGCAGCGCCCTCTTCGACCCGGCCCACGAGGCGGCCATGGGCCACATCGAGCTGGCCCGTTGGCCCGATCAGATCCTCATCGCCCCCGCCAGCGCCGACCTCATCGCCCGTCTGAGCCTGGGCCTCGCCGACGACCTGCTCACCACACTCTGCCTGGCGAGCCGCGCCCCACTGGCCCTGGCCCCGGCGATGAACAGTCAAATGTGGGCCGCCGCGCCGACCCAGGAGCACCTCACCCGCCTGCGCGAACGCGGCGTCCGCCTGCTCGGCCCCGACAGCGGCCGCCTCGCCTGCGGCGAGGAGGGGGCCGGGCGCATGCTCGACCCCCAAGCTATCGCCGCCGCCCTATTCGACGCGCACGACACGGGTGCGGATGCCGCCCTCGCCGGGGTGCGCCTGACGCTCACCGCCGGCCCCACCCGCGAGGCCCTCGACCCGGTGCGCTACATCAGCAACCACAGCTCCGGGCGCATGGGCTACGCCATCGCCGCGGCCGCGGCCCGCGCCGGGGCCCGGGTCCGCCTGGTGAGTGGACCTACCCAACTGGCCCCCCCCATGGGGGTCGAGTTTGTGCCGGTGGAGAGCGCCGAGGAGATGCTCACGGCCGTGCTGGCCGACCCCGGCGAACTCTTCATCGCCGCCGCCGCGGTGGCCGACTATCGCCCGCTCCACGCCGCACAGACGAAGATCAAGAAGGGCGCCGAGCAGCTGCAGATCGAGCTGGTGCGCAACCCCGACATACTGGCCACGGTCAGCGCCCTACCCGCCGCGGCACGCCCTTTCTGTGTCGGTTTCGCCGCCGAGACCGACGATCTGGAGCGCCACGCCCGCGACAAGCTCGCGCGTAAGGGGCTCGATATGGTCGCCGCCAACTGGGTCGGTGCCCATGCCGATGGCGGCGGTTTCAACAGCGCGCACAACGCCCTGGAACTCTTCTGGGAGGGGGGCTCGGCAAGCCTGCCGATGACCGACAAGGCGACCCTGGCCAACCAGCTCCTGACCCACATCGTGGCGCGCCGCGCCACCTCTACCGCGAACCGTTGAACGCCGATGCCCACCGAGATTGAACTGAAGATCCTCGACCCCCGCCTGGGTAGCGAGTTTCCCCTGCCCCACTACGCCACTGCGGGCGCCGCGGGACTCGACCTACGCGCCTGCATCGACGCCCCGCTGCAGCTGGCCCCGGGCCAGTGCGAGCTGATCCCCACCGGCATGGCCATCCACATCGACGACCCCAACCTCGCCGCCGTACTGCTGCCGCGCTCCGGTCTCGGCCACAAACACGGCATCGTGCTTGGCAACCTGGTCGGGCTCATCGACTCCGACTACCAGGGGCAGGTCTACGTCTCCTGCTGGAACCGCAGCGCGAGCCCCTTCGTGATCCAACCCGGTGAGCGCATCGCGCAGATGGTCTGTGTACCCGTGGTGCAGGTGAGCTTCCGCCAGGTGGAGGCGTTCAGCACCTCGGAGCGTGGCGACGGCGGCTTCGGCCACACCGGCCGTCACTGATATCCAGCCGACCCGCCCGCTGGCGGGCCGCCCAAACAAACAGGAGAGTGACCATGGCGGATCAAGGAGATAGCACGCACGAGGGGAACAGGGCACACGGCATCAGCCTGATGCTCCTCTCCCTGGGGGCCTTCGCGGTCACCACCCTGTTTCTCGCCGCCGCCGCCGCCGCCGGCTACCTGCAACTGAGCCACTACACCGACGCGGCGCTGAACAAGGTGCACGGCACCCAGGCCGAACAGCTCGCCGCCCGCCTCGGTGGTGTCGGTCAGGGGTGGAGCCAGCTGGCGGAGCAGCTCGCCTCCTCCCTGCCTCTGCGCGAGGCGGTGGCCAACAACGACACCGCCACCGCCGAGGCGTTGCTGGCGCAGGCGCGCACCCTACTGCCCAGCGTACTGCGGCTGGAGATCATCGGGCGCGACCGCCTCACCCCGGTGAGTGGTGCCAACCCACCCTTGAGCTTCGCCTGCCTCGACCTGGCACGCAGCGCCGAACAGGGCGAGTTCCCGCCGCTGGAGATGCACCTCTACGATGACGCCCCCGCGCACATCGACCTGGTACGCCCCATCCTTCCCCCCTCCGGCGAGGTCACCACCCCGCTCGCCTCGCTGATCCTCACCCTGGAGGCACAAACCCTTACCACCTGGTTGGAGCAGATGCTACCCAAAGGGAGCTATGTGGAGGTGCGCCAGGCGCTGATCGGTACCCGCTTCGAGACCCTGGCCAAGGCCGGCGACGCCAGCTTCGAGCGCCTCCTCGGCTCCAGCGCCAAGGTACCCGGCACGCGCTGGCAACTGGAGTTGTGGCGCAGCGACCTGAGCACCCGCGAAGAGCTACCGGTGAACCAGTACGCCACGGTGTTTGCCATCGCCCTAGTGCCGATCCTGCTGGTCTACATCCTCTTCGCGCGCATCCTGCGCCGAGTGTTGAACAAGGACATGATGCTGCTAGTACGCCAGGCGATTAAGAGCGGCTACGGCGAGAAGCACGACTTCGGCGGCTTCCGCCTACGCGAATTCGCCTCGACCTCACGCCACCTGCTCGACCACCTCAACGACTTCCCCACCTCCAACCTGCTGGCCAACCAGCGTCTCGATACCGAGCGCCACGCCCACGCCAAGGAGGAGCATGAGAAGCGCGATCAGGGCCAACAGCCCTCGGCCCCGAAGAAGCGCCTCCCCGGGCTTTGAGCCGCCTTGACCGGCCCCCGTCCGGGGGCCGAGAATTTCCCCCTTCCGTCGCCCCGCGACCCCCGTCACCGAGATCGCCACTCACAAGAGGACACGCATGACCATCTCCACCTCCGCCGCCATGAACAGTGTGCGCGTACTGAGCGAGGCCCTGCCCTACATCCGCCGCTTCAGCGGTAAGACCATCGTGGTCAAGTACGGCGGTAACGCCATGGTCGACGAGCAGCTCAAGGAGAGCTTCGCCCGTGACGTGGTGCTGATGAAGCTGGTGGGGATCAACCCGGTGGTGGTGCACGGCGGCGGCCCGCAGATCGGCTCGCTGCTCAAGCGTATCGGCAAGGAGAGCACCTTCGTCGACGGCATGCGCGTCACCGACAGCGAGACCATGGACGTGGTGGAGATGGTCCTGGGCGGCCTGGTGAACAAAGAGATCGTCGCCATGCTCAACCAGCACGGCGGGCGCGCGGTCGGCCTCTCGGGCAAAGATGCCAGCATGATCCGCGCAAAGAAGATGGTATTTCAGCGCAATAACCCGGAGATGAACGCCCCGGAGATCATCGACATCGGCCACGTGGGCGAGGTGGAGTCCATCGACCCGAGTGTGGTCGACATGCTGGTCCATGGCGACTTCATCCCGGTCATCGCCCCGGTGGGTGTGGGTGAAGATGGCCAGGCCTACAACATCAACGCCGACCTGGTGGCCGGTCGCCTGGCCGAGACGCTCAAGGCGGAGAAACTGATCCTGCTCACCAATACCCCCGGCCTGCTCGACAAGGAGGGGAACGTCCTCACCGGCCTCGACACGGCCCAGGTGGACGCCCTCATCGCCGACGGCACCATCCACGGTGGCATGCTGCCGAAGATCGGCTGCGCACTGCGCGCCGTGCAGAACGGCGTCTGCACCAGCCACATCATCGATGGCCGTGTGCAGCACGCCCTGCTGCTGGAGGTGTTCACCGACGAAGGCGTAGGCACACTGATCCACGGGCCCTGCCACGATGCCGGCTGAACCCTCGCGCCGCGAGCAGATCCTCCAGGCCCTGGCCGAGCAGCTGCAGAGCAACCCCGGGCAACGTATCACCACCGCCGCCCTGGCGCAGGCGGTGGGGGTCTCCGAGGCGGCCCTCTATCGCCACTTCCCGAGCAAGGCGAAGATGTTCGAGGGGCTCATCGCCTTCATCGAAGATGCCCTCTTCACCCTGTTCAACCGCATCGCCGCCGAACGTCCCAGCGGTGCGCTACGGCTGGAGCGGGTGATGCGCGTCCTGCTCGGCTTCGCCGGGCGCAATCCCGGCCTCTGTCGCCTGCTCAGTGGCGACGCCCTGACCGGCGAAAACGAGCGCCTGCGCACGCGCATCGGCCAGCTCTTCGAGCGGGTGGAGATGGAGCTGCGCCAGGTGTTGCGCGAGGCGCGCGCCAGTGGCGAGCTGAGCGAGCAGTGCGACCCCAATCAGGCGGCCAACCTACTGTTGGCCTACGCCGAGGGGCGCATCGGGCAGTTCGTGCGCAGCGGTTTCCGGCGCCCGCCCACCGAGGGGTGGGAGGCCCAGTGGGCGCTCTTCTCGGCGGTGTTGTGGGCGGCGCAGAGTGCCCCGTCGGCGCTGGGCTAACGGCGAGCCGGTGGGGCGTCAGTCGACCGGGACACGCTCCGGGGTCAGCTCGGAGGCATCCCGCTCCGAGCGCAGGTGGGGCGGGGTCTTGAGGTAGCGGAAGCGCTCGATGTAACCGCGATACTCCTCCTCGAAGGCCTCGCGGCGCTCTTCCTGGGTGGAGATATGGGCCATCTTCTCGTCGATCTGGTGATTGGTACGATCCAGATCCTCTTGCAGGTCGGTGGGGATGGGGCGGCGTGCGCGCTCGAAGTCCGCCGCCTTCTTGGTCAGGTCGGCGAGGTCCTCTTTGAGCTTGTCGATGGTGATGCGGGTCAGCTCCATGTTGGCGTCCACCGCGGCGAGCTTCTGGTCACGCGACATGAGCAGGTCACGTTCGGTGGTGAAGCTGGCCAGCAGCACGCGGTCGTAGGCGTCCTGCGCCTTACGTCGACGCTCCTCCTCGCGCAGGCGCTCCTTCTCCTGGCGCTCGCGCTCGCGCATCTCGGCCACTTCGTCGGCGGTGGGGGCGCGCTCGCGCACATCCACAGTGAGTCCCTGGCCGTTGATGGTGACGGTACGCTTTTGGGCGAACTCGGGGGGCACGGCATTACCGCACTCGCGCACCCCTTCATGGTTGACCCAGCACTTGAACCCCGCGTGGGCCTGTGCAACGAACAGGAGCAGCAGCAACGAGGTGAGTGCTTGACGACGCACCCCCGTCCTCACTCCAGTGCTCATGCCCACCCCTTGCCTGTGGCTGCTAGCATCCGACATCCTCACATCACACCCGCGCAGTTTACCCCAATTGGTTGATTACGTATGTCCCCGGTACTCGAACAATCGCTACTGTTTGTCGTCTCCTTCATCGCCAACCTCTTCTCCGCCTTCGCCGGTGGCGGCGCGGGTCTGCTGCAATTTCCCATCCTCATCTTCCTCGGTCTGAGCTTCAGCGTGGCGCTGGCCACACACAAGGCGGCGACCGTCGCGCTGGGCGTCGGCGCCACCCTTCGCCACCTGCGCGAAGGCAAGTTGGAGCGCGGCATGACCCTGGTGATCCTCGCCTGGGGACTGCCTGGCGTGCTGCTCGGGGCGAGTCTGATCCTGCATGTGCCCGATCGCCCGGCACAGATTGCGTTAGGGCTTTTGACCATGGGTTTGGGGATCTACTCCCTCCTCAAGCGCGACCTGGGGCAGGACCTCGCCCCGCGCCACCGTTCTGGCTGGGGGCTACACCAGGGCGGGGCGGTGCTCTTCTTCCTCGGCCTGCTCAACGGCTCGCTCACCTCCGGCACCGGCCTCTTCGTCACCCTCTGGTTGGTGCGTTGGTTCGGCTTTGATTACAAGCTGGCGGTCGCCTACACCCTGGTGCTGGTGGGTCTGTTCTGGAACGGCACCGGGGCAGTGACCCTCGGCCTGCTGGGGGAGATCCGCTGGGAGTGGTTGCCGGTGCTGTTGGTGGCCTCTCTGCTCGGTGGATATGCGGGGGCACACCTGGCACTGAAGCACGGCAACAAATGGATCAAGCGCACCTTCGAGGTGCTGACCATCGCGGTGGGGGTGAAGCTACTCTGGTGAAACCGGGGTACCGACAGGCCGGGGCCTGTCGGTGCGGGGTGGGCTAGATGCGCCGCATCTCGATGCCCATGGTCTGGATACGATAGGCAATCTGGCGTGGGGTCATGTTGAGCAGGCGCGCCGCCTTGGCCTGTACCCAACCGGCCTGTTCCAGGGCGGCGACGATGCGCTCGCGCTCGTCGAGGGTCGGGTCGTTGAGGTCGAGCGCCTGCGGGAGCGGCGAGGCGACCAGGGCCGGTGGTTCGCCGTAGCGGTCGCCGAAGCCCATCAGGCTGAGGGTCTCATCGGTGATCTGCCCGTCTTCGCACATGATCGCCGCACGTTCGACCACGTTCTCCAGCTCACGCACATTACCCGGCCAGTCGTGGCCCATCAGCAGGCGGATCGCCTCGTTGGTGATACTCAGGGCACGCCCCTGATTATTGCCGATCTTGCCGAGCAGAAACTCGGTGAGGTCGGGGATATCGGCCAGGCGCTCGCGCAGCGAGGGGGTGAAGAGCGGCACCACGTTGAGGCGGTAGTAGAGGTCCTCACGGAACTCACCCAGTTCCACCGCCTCTTCGAGGTTACGGTTGGTGGCGGCGATGATGCGCACATCGACCTTGATGGTCTTGGTGCCGCCCACGCGCTCGAACTCCCCCTCCTGCAGCACGCGCAACAGTTTGGCCTGGAAGGCCGGGGTGATCTCGCCGATCTCGTCGAGGAACAGGGTGCCGCGATCGGCCTGCTCGAAACGCCCCTTGCGTTGGCTCATGGCACCGGTGAAGGCGCCCTTTTCGTGACCGAAGAGCTCACTTTCGAGCAGGTTGTCCGGCAGTGCGGCGCAGTTGAGCTTGATGAACTGGCCGTTGGCGCGCGGTGAGTTGTAGTGGATGGCGTTGGCGATCAGCTCCTTACCCGTACCCGAGTCACCACGGATCAGCACCGTGGTGTTCCACTTGGCCACCTGGCGGATCTGCTCGAACAGGCGGCGCATGGCCGGGGTGTGGCCGACGATGTTGTGGAAGCCGTAGTTGCCCTTCACCGCCATGCGCAACTGGTCGCGCTCGGCGACGATGCTCTTCTTCTCCTCGGCCACCTTGCGCGAGAGGTGCACCTGCTGGGAGATGAGGTTGGCGACCATCTCCAGGAAGCGCGCACGCTCTTCGAGCATGCCGTCGTCCGCCCCCGGCGGCTGCGCGGCGAGCGCCCCCACCGGCTGCTCCTGACCGAGGATGATCGGCACACCGATGAACGGCAGCTTGGGGTTGTAGAGCCCCAGGCGGTCGAGGAAGCGCGGCTCCTGGCCGAGCTGTTCGATGACGATGGTCTTGCCCGCGGCGACGATCTCCCCCACCAGCCCCTCGCCGGGGCGATAGCGCACCTCCTTGTCGGTGGGTGCGTTGCCGTCGTAGTAGCTGGAGGCGAGCAGTTCACCCCCGTTGGGGTCGGTGAGCACCACCAGGCCGCGCATCAGGTTGGCGCGGTCGTGGAGCAGTTTGAGGATCTGCTGTACCCCATCACGGAAGTCGAGGGAGCGGCTGATGACGCGACTCACCTCGTAGAGCGCCTCGAAATGGACCTCGATCAACTCGCTGCGCAGGAGGTTGGCGTAGTCGTCGTAGCTCGGATCACTCATTTGCATTCCCCATGGGTCGATTTGAGGGGCAGTCTCAGGGTGACGCGACACCCCCCCTGTTCACCCTCGCCCAGGACGATGGTGCCCTGGTGGTCGTTAACAATCTCTTGGGCGATGGTCAGACCCATGCCTAGACCGCCGCCCCCCGCCTTGGTGGTGAAGAAGGGCTCGAAGGCGCGCAGACGCAGGTCGAGGGGGATGCCGGGGCCATTGTCCATTATAGAGAGTTCCACCACGCCACCGACCTGATTGGTCTTGATGCGTAGCGAGCGCTCACCGTCACGCTTTTGCGACAGCGCCTCCACGGCATTCTCCAGCACCTTCTTCACCGCCGTACGCAACTGGGACTCGACGGCGCAGAGGTTGGGCAGGTGGGCGGTGGGCAGCCAATCGACCACCACCCCCTGCTTGAGCAGTTGCGGCGTGATGATGGCCAGGGTGTCGCGCACCACCTGGTTGATATTGACCGCCCCACGCCCCTCGTCGATGCGCTCGGGCAGCGAGCTGCGCAGGGTGTCGATCACCTTGCGCCCCTCGCGCAGGGCCAGGCCGAGCACGCGCATCATCGGCTCCTGCTCCGTGCCCCCCTCACTGGTGGCACGGCGCTGCACGATACCGGTAGCGGCACCGATCAGGTTGAGCGGGGTCTGGAACTGGAAGATGGCGGCGGAGATCACCTCGCGCAGGCTCTGGGTCAGCTCCTGCTGCAGGGTGAGGGAGTGGATGGCCGCGGCGCGCAGCTCCTCCTGCTGCAGCTTGTGGTGGGTGATCTCGTTGATCGCCAGCAGCAGATAGCGGCTCTCGTGACCCTCGAAGTAGTTCTCCACCCCGGTCTCTTCCATATCGAACCAGTTGCCAAAACAGCTGAACCAGCGTTCACGCCGCCCCCCCTTGGGGGAGATGAGCACCTCGATATTCTGGAAGGTGCCGCCACGCTGCTTGCACTCGTCGAAGCGCGGACCGAGCGCGGCGTGCAACTGGTCGATAAAGGTGAAGGCGGGCTCGGCCACCTGCATGTCCCCCACCAGCTTCTTGTAGGCGTGGTTGTCGAGGATCACCCGACCATCCGGGGCGAGCAGGGCGATGGCGGTGGGGGTCATATCGAGCACCGACTCCACCACCCGCTTCTGATTCTTCAACCCCTGCTGGGTCTCGTGCTCCTGGGTGATGTCGCGGTGCATGGCCAGGTAGTGGCTCACCTCACCGCCGCTGAAGACCGGGGCGATGGTCAACTCGGCCAGGTAACGCTCGCCCAGGGCACGCCTGTTGACCAGCTGTCCGCGCCAAATCTGGCGCTTGGAGACGGTGCTCCAGAGGTCGCGGTAGACCTCCGGTGGGGTGTTCTTGTCCGACAGCATAGAGGCGTTGCGGCCAATCACATCGCGCATGGAGTAGCCGGTCACGCGGCTGAAGGCGCGGTTGGCATAGAGGATATTGGCCGCCGTGTCGGTGATCGAGGTGGCGATGGGGGACTGTTCGACCGCCTCGTAAAAGATGCGCATCGGCACACCGCCGCCGCGCTGCTCACGCAACCCGGCACGCAGCAGATCGAGCACCGCCTCGGGCGTGCCCTCGGGTGGTGCAGCGAGGAAGTCGCTGATCAACGTTTGCTCACTCATATGGCGTACTGTTGTGGACATGGTCTCTCCTCAGCCGCGTCCAGCGGCCTCTGAGCAGAAAAATTGTTCAATAAACAATGATATAAGCAACTGCCATGCCTATATATTCGGCCTCGTTCACCCCCCTGGTGCGGGGGATAGAGGTCGGCCAGTCTGGCGAAATCGGCCCTTGTTTGCGCATTGTAACAAAAACGACAAGCATTGGAGTGCCCCGTGGGGGCACTGTCGACTATTCGACAATGTGCGACATCCCTGCCGCCTATGGGGGCATATCGCCGACGGCGAATCGGCATCTTAGCTCACTCTTATGTACTGGCACACTTGATGCAGAACTCTGCGCATCAGAATCACGAGGTGCCTCACCATGACCGAATATATCCTCCTCCTGATCGGCACCGCGCTGGTCAACAATGTGGTGCTGGTGAACTTCCTCGGCCTCTGTCCCTTCATGGGGGTCTCCAACAAGATGGACACCGCCCTGGGGATGGGTCTGGCCACCACCTTCGTCCTGGCCCTGGCGGCCATCAGCAGTTGGCTCATCGAGCACTTCGTGTTGGCCCCGCTCGGCATCGGCTTCCTGCGCATCCTCTCCTTCATCCTGATCATCGCCGCCGTGGTGCAGTTCACCGAGATGGCGATCAAAAAGAGCAGCCCGGTGCTCTACCAGGTACTCGGCATCTTCCTGCCGCTCATCACCACCAACTGCGCGGTGCTCGGTGTGGCCCTGCTCAATGTGCAAAAGGAGCACGGCTTCCTCGAAAGCGCCGTCTACGGCATCGGCTCGGCCCTCGGCTTCACCCTGGTGATGGTGATCTTCGCCGGCCTGCGTGAGCGCATGGCCCTGGCGCGCGTCCCGGCACTCTTCGCCGGTACCCCCATCGCCTTTATCGTCGCCGGCCTGCTCTCTCTCGCCTTCATGGGCTTCGCCGGTCTGCCGACCAAATAAAGGGTGGCCCGTCCGGGCCGCCCGGCGCACCCCTCGGGGTGCACACCCACTCGCATTTTCCGGCGGGTCACACCCCGCCCTCGACGGAGGTCAACCACCATGTACGCTGCCATCGTCAGTCTCACCCTGATGGGTCTCATCCTCGGCTATGGCCTAGCCCAAGCCGCCCGCTGGTTCAAGGTGGAGGGGAACCCGCTGGTCGAGGAGATCGATGCCATGCTCCCCGGCTCCCAGTGCGGTCAGTGCGGCTTCCCCGGCTGCTCCCCCGCCGCCGAGGCGATCGCCTCCGGCGCGGCCCCGGTAACCCTCTGCCCCCCCGGTGGCAAGGCCCTGGCCGAGGCGCTGGCCGCCAAGCTCGGCGTCACCGCCGACCTGGGGGATATGGAGGACGCCGGTCCCAAGCTCGCCGTGGTCCTGCCCGAACTCTGCACCGGCTGCACCCGCTGCTTCAAGGTCTGCCCCACCGACGCCATCATCGGCGCCCCCAAACAGCTCCACCTGGTGATCAAGGACGCCTGCACCGGCTGTGGCAAGTGCGTGGAGTCCTGCCCCTCCGAGAGCGTGGTGCTGCGCCCCATTGAGGCGACCCTGAAGAGCTGGTACTGGCCCAAACCGCAAATGAATCTGGTGGAGGTGGTCTGATGAAACTCACCCTGTTTCGTGGCGGCGTCCACCCGCCCGGCTTCAAAGAGCAGAGCGCCTCACAGGGCATCGAGAACGCGCCACTCCCCGCGCGCCTCTACGTCCCGCTGCAGCAGCACCTCGGTGCCCCGGCCCAGGCCATTGTCCGTCGCGGCCAGCAGGTGCTCAAGGGTGAGCTGATCGGGCGCGCCTCCGGCCCCATCTCCGCCGCCGTGCACGCCCCCACCTCGGGCACCGTGGTGGCCATCGGCAAGCATACCGCGCCACACCCCTCCGGTCTGCCCATCGAGACCGTAGTCATCGAGGCCGACGGCAACGACACCTGGTGCGAGCTGCACCCCTGCGACACGCCCTTCGACCTCGACCCCGACGCCATCGCGGCGAAGGTCGGCGAGGCGGGCATCGTCGGTCTCGGCGGCGCCACCTTCCCGTCGGCGGTGAAGCTCAAGCTGAAGAATCGCAACCCGATCCACACCCTGATCATCAATGGTGGCGAGTGCGAGCCCTACCTCACCTGCGACGACCGCCTGATGCGCGAAGAGTCCGTCGCCATCGTCGAGGGGGTGCGCCTGATGCTGCGCGCCCTGGAGGCGCAGCGCGCCCTGGTGGTGATCGAAGACAACAAACCCGAGGCCTTCGCCGCCATGCACGCCGCCGCTGAGGCGGTGAGCGAGGTCGAGGTGGTGCAGGTGCCGAGCCTCTATCCCATGGGTTCGGAGAAGCAGATGATCGAGACCGTGCTCGGTCAAGAGGTCCCCGCCGGCGGCATGAGTTCCGACCTGGGCGTGGTGGTGCACAACGTCGGCACCGCCTTCGCCGTACACCGCGCGGTGCGATTCGGCGAACCACTCATCGAACGCATCACCACCGTCGCCGGCTCCGCCATCGTCAAGCCGCGCAACCTGCGCGTGCGCCTCGGTACCCCGGTGGAGGCGCTGTTCGCCTACTGCGGCGGGATCAAGGGCGAGCCTGCCCGCCTGCTGATGGGCGGACCGATGATGGGGCAGGTGTTGCCCAACATGCAGGTCCCGGTGGTCAAGGGCAGCAGCGGCATCCTCGCCCTCACCGCGCAAGAGGTGAACGAGCAGAGCACCGCCAATTGCATCCGCTGCAGCCGCTGCGTGCGCGCCTGCCCGGTGGGCCTGGTGCCATTGGAGATGGCCGGACGCATCCGCGTCGGCGACTTCAAGGGGGCCGAGGCGTGGGGGCTGCGCGATTGCCTCTCCTGCGCCTCGTGCTCCTACGTCTGCCCGGCACACATCCCGTTGGTACAGTTCTTCAACCACGCCAAAGGCGAGCTGACCGCACGCGCCCAGGCCGACCACAAGGCCAAGGAGACACGCCGTCTGGCCGAGGCACGCAGTGAGCGCATGGAGCGCATCAAGGCCGAGAAGGCCGCCGCCGCCGCCGCGCGCAAGGCCGCACGGGCCAAGAAGGCCGCCGAGGAGGAGAGCGCCGCCCCGGCGGGTGACAGTGAAACCAGCACCGAGCAGAAGGAGACCAGCGCATGAAATCCCCCGCCGCCCCAGCGCCGGTGACCGCCCCCCACGCCCACGCCCCCGGTGGCGTAGGCGAGATCATGTGGACGGTGATCCTGGCCCTGGTCCCCGCCCTGCTCTTCGGCATCTATATGTTCGGTTGGCCCACCCTGTGGCTGGTCCTCATCACCCTGGCCGCGACCCTCGTCGGCGAGGCCTTTGCCCTGCGCCTGGTGGGACGCCCGGTAGGCCCCACCCTGGGTGACGGCTCTGCCCTGCTCACCGGCATCCTGCTGGCCATGACCCTGCCGCCCTGGGCCCCCTGGTGGGTCGGCGTGGTGGGGGGCCTGTTCGCCATCCTGGTGGGCAAGCACATCTTCGGCGGGCTGGGTAACAACCTGTTCAACCCGGCCATGCTCGGGCGTGTGATGCTACTCATCGCCTTCCCGCTGCAGCTCACCACCTGGCCCGACATCGCCCCACTGCACAGTGCGGCGGCCCCCTCGCTGGCCGAATCGCTCGCGATCACCTTCGGCGGCGCCGCCATCGACGGCGTCACCGGTGCCTCGCCGCTCGGCCACATCAAGACCGCCCTCACCCAGGGTATCGGCGTGAGCAGCTCCGCCCCCGAGGTCTACAGCTTCATCGACGGCCTGTTCGGCTCCCTGCGCGGCTCCCTCGGCGAGACCTCCGCCCTGTTGGTGCTGCTCGGTGGTCTCTGGCTGCTCTACAAGAAGGTCATCACCTGGGAGATCCCCGTGAGCATGCTGCTCGCCGTGGCCCTCCCCGCCACCCTCCTGCACCTGGTCGACGCCGAGCGCTACGCCGGCCCGCTGTTCCACCTCACCACCGGCGCGCTGATGCTCGGCGCCTTCTTCATCGCCACCGACATGGTCACCTCGCCGAGCAGTCGCCTCGGGCAGATCGTCTTCGGTGCCGGCTGCGGTCTGCTGGTGTTCATCATCCGCACCTGGGGCGGCTTCCCCGAGGGGGTCGCCTTCGCCGTGCTACTGATGAATGCCGCCACCCCGGTGATCGACCACTACACACGGCCACGCATCTACGGGCGTGACCGCCAGGGCAAACCCTTGAACTACGACAGTGAGAAGGAGGGGCGGTCATGAGCCACAAAGGTAGCGTCGAACCCAGTTACCGCCAGCGGCCCGCCTATCACACCATGCTGCTCGGCATGATCGCCCTGCTCGCCAGCTCGCTGCTGGTGGTGGGCGAGGTCGAGACGCGCGACGCCATCGCCGCGCGCAAGGCCGAAGACCTCACCGCCAACCTGAGCCAGGTGATCGACCCGGCCACGCACGACAACGACCTGCTCGCCGACGCCATCGTCATCGACAACAACGGCGAGAAGACCACCGTCTACCGTGCACGCAAAGAGGGCACGGTGATCGCCGTCGCCTTCGAGACCAGCGCCGTCGGCTACGCCGGTCCGGTGGTCTGTCTGATGGGCCTCAAGGCCGACGGTACCGTACTCGGCGTGCGCGTCCTCTCCCATGCCGAGACCCCCGGCCTCGGCGACAAGATCGAGGTCGCGCGTACCCACTGGATCCTCGACTTCGACGGGCGCTCCCTAGGCAACCCACCGGAGGAGAAGTGGAAGGTGAAGAAGGACGGCGGCATCTTCGACCAGTTCAGTGGCGCCACCATCACCCCGCGGGCCGTGGTGTTGGCGGTGACCAAGGGGCTGAAACTGTTCCAAGCCAACCAGCAGACCCTGTTACACAGCGAGCCCACGGCCCAGGCCGAGGGCGACTCCCCGTCACAATCCAAGCCGGAGCCGCGCCATGAGTGAAGCCACTGCCGATCCGCAGACCGAGGTCGTCGAGCAGGCCCCGTCTGCCCCCAAGACCGACTGGATGCGCATCATCCGTGACGGCATCTGGGACAACAACGTCGTCTTCGCCCAGATGCTCGCCCTCTGCCCGCTGCTCGCGGTCACCAGCGGCGCCACCAACGGCCTCGGCATGGGGCTCGCCACCACCTTCGTGCTGGTCGCCTCCGCGCTGGTGATCTCCATGCTGCGCGGCATCATCACCGCCGAGGTGCGCATCCCGGTCTTCGTCCTGCTCATCGCCGCCATCGTCACCCTGGTCGACATGGCGATGAATGCCTGGGTCCACGAGTTGCACAAAGTGCTCGGCCTGTTCATCCCGCTCATCGTCACCAACTGCGCCATCCTCGGGCGCATGGAGTCGTTCGCCTCGCGCAACAATGTGCTCCCCTCTGCCCTCGACGGACTGATGATGGGGCTCGGCTTCACCATGGCCCTGGTGATCCTCGGCAGCGTGCGCGAGATCATCGGCAGCGGCACCCTGTTCGCCAACGCCTCGCTGCTGATGGGCGACGCCTTCCACTTCATGGAGCTGACGCTGATCCCGGACTACGCTGGCTTCCTGCTGATGATCCTGCCCCCCGGCGGCTTCATCGCCCTCGGCTTCCTCCTGGTAGGCAAACGCATGATCGACCGTAGCCTCGCCGCACGCCGTGCCGCGGCGGCCCAACAAACCAAGGGGGCCTGAACATGAACGTAGGTGTCGCCTATGCCGACCTCGAAGAGCAGGTCTGGCTCAAGCTGGAGGTCCCGGACGGGAGCACCGTACAGCAGGTGATCGAACACTCCGGCATCCTCAAGCGCTTCCCCAACATCGACCTGGAGACGCAAAAGGTGGGCATCTTCGGCGTGATCAAGAAGCTCACCGACGGCGTCACCGAGGGTGACCGCGTCGAGATCTACGTACCCATCGACGCCGAAGACAACTCGGCCAAGCGCAAGCTCGACGACGACTGAGCCCCCGTAAGGTCCGGCCCCAGGCCGGACCGCAGTGCTCGACAAGCCCCCCGTGCGCCTCCATCATGGCCCTCATCCGCCCGGACGCAGGAGCCGCCCATGCTCGCCGACCTCCCCCTGTTCGATGCCCACCTGCACATCATCGACCCGGCCCATCCACTCATCCCCAACCAGGGCTTCCTCCCCGCCCCCTTCACCGTCGCCGACTATCGGACGCGCCTGAGCGCCTACGACCTGCGTGGCGGGGCGGTCGTCTCCGGCTCCTTCCAGGGCTTCGACCAGGGCTACCTGCGTGCCGCCCTCGCCGCCCTCGGTCCCGGCTTTTTCGGCGTCACCCAGCTCCCCGCCGAGGTGAGCGATACCGAGATCCGCGCCCTCGACGCCAGCGGCGTGCGTGCCCTGCGCTTCAACCTCAAGCGCGGCGGCTCCGCGGGGCTCGACCAGCTCGAACGCATGGCCACGCGCGTCCACGCCCTGGCCGGCTGGCATGTGGAGTTCTACCTCGACGCGACCCTGCTCACCGAGCTCGGCCCGCGCCTGGCACGCCTACCCGCCGTCTGCATCGACCACCTGGGCCTCACCCAGGCCGGGCTCGGTGAGCTGCTGCGCCTGGTGGAGCGGGGTGCACGGGTCAAGGCGTGCGGCTTCGCCCGTGGCGACCTGCCGATCCCGGCCACCCTGCAGGCGATCCATGCGGTAAACCCCGAGGCACTCATGTTCGGCACCGACCTCCCCTCGACCCGAGCACCCCGCCCCTACCGCGACGATGACCTCACGCTGGTAGTCGAGACCCTCGGCGAGGCCGGGGCACGGCAGGTGCTGTACGAGAACGGCTGGCGCTGGTATGCGGGGCGGCGGCCCGAGGCGAGGTGAAGGGTGGGGCTCCTAAGCGTCCGCCGAAGCGTCACCGGCGCCCAGGCGCGCAAGCGGCACACTCTCACCAACGACCCTGGCACATCGCAAGCGGTAGAGCAGCAGGCCGAGGGCGCTGGCCAAGAGCAGCGGTGGCCAAGGGCCCACACCGATGAGCAACCAGACGCTGGCGACCAGTGGCCAGAGGGCCAGGCGGGTGAGGCGACGCAGACCCGGGTCGGCGGCGATCTGGCGCGCATAGGGGGGCGAGAGCGCGTAGTACTGCGCCACCAGCCAACGCCCGGGGGGGTGGCTCAGCAGCAGGCGATCGCGAAACTCCCGCAGCAGACGCACATGCGGGGCCATGGGTGAGCCGTAGGCGGCGGTGGCGATAAAGCAGCGCGCATCGCAGTGGTTGCTGCAGGCACTCACCTCGGCCACGCCCTGATCCGGCACCTCCAGCAGCACGGGGGCGGAGGTGCGCTCAATGGCGCTCACACCATCACGGCCGAGGCAGCGCACCAAGGTGCTGACACGCAGACGCTCCCCCCCCGTCAATCCCGTCAGGGTCAAGGGCCCCTCCCCCTCACTGCGCGCCTGTTCACGATAGGCACCATCCCCCCCCAGACGCTCCACCACCACACCCGAGCCCCCCATCTGCGGCTCCCAGGTGAGGCGCCAGCCGGGATTGACGGGGGTCAGCACGAGCCCCTGGGGGGGCTGAGGGACCAGATCGAGGTAGAGTCCAGGGCCGGTGCTCGTCGGGGTGGCGACGTTGAGATAGCCACATCGGAGCTGTCGCGCGTCGGCGATCTGTACCTCTTGGTCGTTGACGGCGTGCACCGCCAGCGGCTGCGTACCGTCCAGGAAGAGCCAGTCGAGGCCGGACAGATGCAGGCCACGGAGGGTGACGGGATCGGCGTCGAGCGCCAGGGTTTCGAGCAGGGGCGGCACCGCGGCGCTGTTGCGCAGCAGTGCCTCGGCATCGCTGAAGCCGGGGGCACGCACCCTGCCCACCAGGGCCGCTTGAGGTTGGATGTAGGTCTCCAACAGGGCACGCACCTCGGCGGCGCTGAGCTGTGGGTTATGACTCCAGAGCAGGGCGGCGAGGCCGGAGACGATGGCGGTGGCGATGGAGGTGCCGGTGTCGGTGGCGTAGCCACCACCGAGCTGGCTGGTGACGATGTGACTGCCGGGGGCGGCGAGTGTCACCCCGGCGGCCCCCCAGTTACTCTGCCCCTCCAGCGTCCAACCCGCCTCGGCGTCACCGGCCACGGCCGCCACCGCCACGTGACTGAGGCTGTCGCGGGCGAGGTTGGCGGGAAAGACCGGTTGAGTGTCGGTATCCTGCGCCTGATTCCCGGCGGCGTGGACCTGCAGCATCCCCACCGCCTCCGCCTCCTGCATGAGCAGCTGCAGTGACAGCCGACTGCTGCTGGCCCAGGAGTTGTTGACCACATAGTGGTACTCGGGGTGGCGCTGCTGCAGGTCGAGCAGGTAGGTATAGGCCACCTCGGCGTCGGTAAGGTAGCCACTGCCGCCGCCATCGAGAAACTTCAGCGGGAGCAGATAGGCCTGGTGGCAGACGCCCACCCCCTCGCCCCCCAGGCTGCCGCCGATGAGCCCGGCGATGCGCGTACCGTGGCCGTAGTCGTCCTCCGGGCTACCGCTCAGGTCGATGGCATTGTAACCATGCACATCGTCCACGTAGCCGTTGCCGTCGTCGTCGATGCCGTTACCGGCCAGTTCGTCGCGGTTTTGCCAGAGTTGTCTGGCCAGTTGGGGGTGGTCGCTGTCCACCCCGGAGTCGACGATGGCGACGATCACACCACGGCAATCGCCGCTGTAGCCCCAAGCCTGATCGAGGCGCAGAGTGCCCTGCCAAGGGGTGGGGTAGCCGGGGGGAGTGGCGGTGGCGGCCTGCGGACCGACGATGCGCTGATCCGACTCCATCCAGTGCACCGCGGGGTTGAGCGCCAGGCGCCGATAGAGCGCCGCCGACGCCTCGGCACTGAGCCCGTCACGGATCCGGTAGATGGCCACGCCACGGCTGCCCCGTTGCGCCAGGTAGAGGGTCAGGTCGGGGTCGAGGGTCGCCTGCCCCTGACTGTCGCGCAGGCGCACGATGAGCCGCTCCTCGGCGCACGGCGCAGAGGCGAACAGCAGCAGGGCGAGCACGACCCAGAGCAGGCGCGGGGAGGGGGCATCCATAGGCCCATGGTACCCCAGGGGCTACAGAGGCGTGCAGCTGGATTACGAACGGTCACGGGGCTGACGCCCCCACGGTCCATCCGCTACCTAGCGACAGGATACGCATGGGGCGACAGGGCAAGCGCATACTTTTGCCACAGAGGCTCGGTGAAGACGTAGAGGTACAGCGCGGGCGCAATTGGCTGTCGACGCGCACGCCTCCGCTACGTGGGCCGCCTTGCCCGTACGCCAATACCCGCCAATCTCCGCGTTCTCTGTGCCTAGCGTGGCTAGACCTCGGCCATTTTGGGCAACGTGTGCGCTTGCCCTGCATGGGGTGATTTGCCACGACCCTCCCCCCTGCCTATGATGTGACGCTAATCTCATCTGCCAGCGGAGAACCCATGAAACCGCAACTCATCAGCTTCAAGATCTGCCCCTTCGTGCAGCGCTCGGTGATCCTGCTCCACGAAAAGCGGGTCGAGTTCGACATCGAGTACATCAACCTCAAGGAGCCACCGGCGTGGTTCAAGGCCATCTCACCGCTGGGCAAGGTACCGGTGCTCAAGGTGGGGGACGAGGTGCTGTTCGAGTCGGCGGTGATCATGGAGTATCTGGACGAGGTACACCCGCCCTCGCTGCACCCGCTCGATCCGCTCACCAAGGCGCGCAACCGCGCCTGGATCGAGTTCAGCTCCAACCTGCTGATGGAGCAGTTCAAACTGGCCACGGCCAAGGAGGAGGAGGCGCACCTGCAGGCGCGCAAGACCCTGCGCGGCCACCTGGAGGCACTGGAGACGCAGCTCGCCGGCCCACTGTTCAACGGCGCGGCCCTGGCCCTGGTCGATATCGCCAGCGCCCCCATCTTCATGCGCCTGAACCTGCTCGAAAGCTGGCTGCCCATGGGCCTGCTCGACGGCCTACCCAAGCTCGCCCAATGGAGCGAGGAGCTGCTGGCGCGCCAGAGCGTGATCGACTCCGTGGTACCGGAGTTCCCCGACCTCTACCGCGGCTTCGTGGAGATGAACGGCGGGTACTTCGCCAGCGCGATGGGGGGATAGCGCCGTATCGCCATGACGCAAAACGGGGCGCCTAGGCGCCCCGTTCTGTTTAGGGGTGGTCGCGCGGCGCGCCTACACCTCCATCCCTCCGAAGCGCTCACGCACCTGACGGCGCACCTTGCGTACGCCGAGCACATAGCCCAGGGTGAAGAGGAACAGCAGCGCCCCGGCGATGGCCAGCACGATATTGCGCAGCTCCTCCTCCTTACCCTGCTCCTTCGCCTGGCTGGCATGGACGAGGGTATCGCGCTCGCGGCCCACCAGGGCCAGCTGGGTGCGTAGGGCCTCCAGCTCGGCCAACTGACTGGCGGCGGTCTCGCCGAGGCGCTGCTTGTCGGCCTTGGCCTTGGCCAACTCCGCCTGCAACTGGGTGTGCTGCTCTTGGAGCATCCCCAGTTGGGCACGGGGCGGTACCTCGGTGGTGAGGTAGCGCTCCTTGACCCACCCCTCTTCGTCGTCGGCGGTGCGGATCTTTACGTCATCCTCGCCCTTGCGTTCGAGGATCTCGACGCGATCGCCGCTGACGATGGTGGTAACCGGGTTCTTGCGACTGTCCGGCTCCGAGCGCACTAGCACCCGCAGGGTGTCGTCCACGTAGGCGACCTCGGCCCGTAGGCCCAGGGCGAAGGTGAGCAGGAGGAGGGTCAGTATCGGGCGCATGACTGCCATGCCGTCACTCTCTTTGGGTCAAGATCGGCGTCTCCGGGGCTACCGGAACGGCTGGAAACAGGTGGAATGGGGTGCAGTCTAGCACGTCGGGGGGAGCTCTGTCGGCACCCACACCTCGACACCACGCAGCTCCACCGCGACAGGCTCCAACCCTTCACCGTGACACATACCGCGCAGACAGGCGCCATCCTCGATACGAAACTGCGCCCCGTGCATGGCGCACTCGATCACCTGCCCCTTGGGATCGAGGTAGTGACCCGGCTTCCAGTTGAGCCCGACACCGATGTGCGGACAGCGGTTGAGGTAGGCGACCACCCCGTCGCCCTGGCGTAGGACAAAGGCCTCGGCCGCCCCCTCGTCGCTCTCCAGGGTGAACTCACGCCCCAGGCCCGGGGTGAGTTCGTCCAGCGCACAGAGTCTTTGCATCGTCATAGTAACCATCCGTACCAAAGGGGCAGGGTGATGAGGGAACCTGCCGTAGTGAGGGTGACGAGGATCGCGTAGAGGGTGGTATCGAGCCGGTAGCGGTCACACAGCACGATCCCGAGGACCATGCTCGGCATGGCCGCCTCCAACACCACACCGATGCGTGCGGCCCCCATCAGCCCCACCAGCTCGGCCAACTGCCAGACCAGGAAGGGGGTGAGCAGCAGCACGATCACGAGGATCGGCAGTGCCAGCAGGATATAGCGTCGCCACTGGCTGCTCCAGCGCAGGCCGAGACCGAGGGAGAAGAGCATCAGCGGGATCACCCCGCCACCGAGCAGCTCCAGCGGCCCGTCGATGAGCGCAGGCATCGGCAGGTGCAGCAGGTTGAGTAGCACCGCGGCCAGCGCGGCCCAGAGTGGCGGCACCCGCAACAGGCTCTTGAACAACGAGGGCTGCGTGTTGCCCTCACCATAGCGCACCGCCACCAGGATACCGAGGGTGAGCAGGAGCGGGGTGCAGGCGAAGAGGTCGAACTGGATGGCGATGTGGCGTCCGTCGGGCCCCAACACACTCTCCAGCACCGGCAGCCCCAGGTAGGTGGCATTGGGAAAGGCGGAGGCGAGCAGCAGCGCCCCCTGGATCGGACGCGCGACGGGGAGCAGGCGCAGCAGCAGCCAGCAGGCCCCCATGCCGAGCAGCACCGCGGCGTTGGCCAACAGGGCGATACGCAGGGTGTCGAGGCCGATGGGGGCGAGCCAGAGCACCTTGAGCACCAGCGCCGGTAGCAGCAGATGGTAGACCAGCCCGGTGAGATTCAGCCGTAGCGCATCGGCGTCGAGCCCCTGGGGACGCAGGATGCGCCAGGCCACACCACACAGGATCAACAGACCGGATTGGAGGATGACGTTGTCCATGGCGCGCTCAGTGACCGATGTAGACGACCAGGCGCCGCCGCCCGGCAGCGTGGCGATGCTCCCAGAGGTAGAGCCCCTGCCAGGTGCCGAGCGCCAATGCACCGTCGATGATCGGGATGGAGAGGGTCGCAGCGGTGAGCGCGGCCTTGATATGTGCGGGCATGTCGTCGGCCCCCTCCAGGGTGTGGGTGTAAAGCGGGTCGTGCTCAGGCACCAAACGGTTGAGCCATTGCTCCAGGTCGTGTCGCGCCGATGGGTCGGCATTCTCCTGGATGGTGAGACTGGCGGAGGTGTGCTGCAACATCAGCGTGCACAGCCCCTCGCGCACAGCGGCCTCGGCCACCACGTGCGCGACCGCCTCGGTGATCAGGTGCAACCCCTGGCCACGGGTCTGCAGAGAGAGGATTTTGTGCATGGCGAGTCCTGGGATGGAAGGCGGGTCGGCACGACGAAGGTGGCATGGCGCACCGTTTGACGTTTAGCTGGGAAAAAGCGCCGATTACAGCGGTGAGTCGCTTGTATTTTGCGATACGCAGACGCAGAATTCCATGGCGACCCGCGGTTGCAGGACCCCTACATTTAAGCGCACGGAGAATCACCGATGGCAGTCAAGAAGAAAGCCGCTCCCGCTAGCGAGCCCCAAAGCCCCACCAAGAAGAGCACCCCGAAGAAGGCCGCACCGAAAAAGGCCGAGCCGAAGGCTGCCCCTGCCGCCAAGGCGGCCACGAAGAAGGCCGAACCGAAGGCCACCCCTGCGGCCGCCGCCAAGTCCAAGGCCGTCGCCGACAAGATGACCAAGGTGCAGATCCTCTCCCAGATCGCCGAGGAGACCGGCCTGGCGCGCAAGGAGGTGGACGCCGTGTTCAAGTCGCTCTCCGGCCTGATCGAGTCCCACATGAAGCGCCGCGGCTCCGGTGAGTTCACCATCCCCGAGGTGGGCGTGAAGGTGGTGCGCAAAAAGCGCCCCGCACAGAAGGCCCGCAAGATGATCTCACCGTTCACCGGTCAGGAGATCGAGGTGAAGGCCAAGCCCGCCAGCAACACCGTGCGCCTCACCGCCCTCAAGCGTCTGAAGGACACCGTCAACGCCTAACGGGCCGAGCGGGGCCAACCTCGGCCCCGCCCGCTTCTCCCCCTCGAACACCCTCCCCTGCGCCCTATCCCCGCCCGGCATTGAGCCGTGACAGCAGTGCCGGTAACGCCGCCACGCCGTCGATCTCCGCCTCCGTCTCACCCGCCCGTGCACGCAGCTCGCGCGCGTTGTAGCGTGCGGCCATGTGGCTGCGCTGTAGTACACGCAGCAGCCCCACCTCGCCGGCACCGAAGTGCTCGCGACTCCCCCCGTCACCGATGAAGAGCGCCTGCTCGGCAGAGCCGCCGAGGTGCGTCAGCGCCAGTCGATAGATGGCCGGGTCCGGCTTGCACAGCCCCACGTCACAGCTGAACAGGACACTGTCGAACAGGGGCGCCAGGGGCGACGCGGGCCAGGCACTCACCTCGCCACTGGAGGCGTTGGAGACCAGTGCCAGACGACACCCCATCTGGCGTAGCGTCGCCAGCGCCTCCAGCACCTCGGGGTGCACGTGGGTGAGGGCGTAGTCGAAGCGGCGCTGGCGCTCTGCGGTGGCCGCTTCGATGGCCGCCTCGCCGATCGCCGGGTCGAGGCTATGGGCCAGGGCACGCACTACTTCGATGTGGGTCGTGGGGCGGGTGATGGGGTGCGCAGGACCGAAGCAGGCGGCATTCCACGCCTCACGCCCGACACCGAGGATGTCGGCGGTGTAGCGCCCCTCGGCACCAGGGGCGGCAGGCACGTCGACCAGGGTATGAAACAGATCGAACAGCAGGTAGCGGTAGTGCATGGTCTCTCTCGTCAGGGGGTGCATGGCTCTAGGTGCGAGTCTCGGCAACGAGCATCATTTTCTGGTCATTTACTTATATTTAGCCAACTAATCCCGGGAGGAAAAGATTCTATTTCCCCTCCATTGCAATCGGTCTTTCGTTGCTATATCAATAGGCAAAAGGGCGTTTCCCCCACCCCCGCAGAGGAGTACCGCATGACCAGCAGCGAATACCGCCCACTGGAGACCGCCAGCCTGCAGGCTGGCAGCACCTATCGTCGTCCTGCCCAGGAGCTGCCGGAGCACGTCACGGCCCAGAGCCCGGCGCTGGATGTGATGACCGACCTGACCAAGGTGGCCGCCGTCACCATCGGCCCCTGCGCGGGCCTCGAAGAGGCCAAGCAGCGCATGATCGCCAGCGGCGTGCGTATGCTCCTGGTACCTGACCAGCACAACCGCATCCAAGGTGTACTCACCTACCGTGACATCACCGGCGAACGACCGATGCTCTATCTGCAAACCACCGGCGGCAAGCGTGAGGACATCATCATCCGCGAGGTGATGACCCCGCTGGAGCGCCTCGACGTGTTGGATATGAAGGATGTGGTGCGAGCCCAGGTGGGCGATATCGTCGCCACCCTCAAGCGCCTCGGGCGCCAGCACGCCATGGTGGTGGATATGGACGCCGAGGGTGGCATGGCCCTGCGCGGTATCTTCTCGGCCACGCAGATCGGCAAACAGCTCGGCATCCAGATCGAGACCGCCGAGGTGGCCCGCACCTTCGCCGAGCTGGAGGCCGCCCTGGCCTGAGCCCGCCCCGCCGCCTCACCGGCGGCGGTCCAGCCCTCGCGCCCCCGCCACCGCGCCTGCAGCGCTTAGAAGAGTAGCTGCATGCCGATGTGGGCCTCGTCGTCGAGGGTGATGTTGTGCACCTTGGTGGTATCCACCTCGATGTGCCGGTAGCCCGCATAGACCACCGCCTGCACCAGCACGCGGTAGTCGACACGCCCACCCAGCTCCAGCGCCTCTTCACCGTCGCCAAAGGCGAGGATCTTCGGCGCGTAGTAGCCCTCCACCGAGACCCCCCAACGCTGCTCCGGCGGGTTGTAGCGCACCTTGCCGCCGAGGCCCACGGCCACCACATCGCCCGCATCCGGGGTGGCGAGCATCGCACGACCACCCATGCGGATGGTGTAGGTGCCCTTGTCGGTCCACTCGTCACCACCGACGAAGAGACTCGCGGTGATCACATCGTTCGCCCCCTTATCCTCCTTGTAGAGATAGCCCAGGTCCATCTCCAACCCCTGATAGCCGACATCGAGTCGGTGGGCGTAGATGGCCCGCAGGGTATCTTTGTTGATGTCCAGTTCGACGGAGTCGGCCAGTGCCGCCTGGCTGGCGGTGAGCAGCGCGGCACTGACGAGAAGGCGAATACGCATGGATCCAATCCTCATTGCTTGAAATCTTCGGCTCTGCTTGAGCCCTGCAACCCGGCATCGTAACCGCCCGCAGGGCACGTGCCTAGTGTCGCCCGGCCGTCAGGCGACGGGCGTAGGTCGTGGGGTTGGATGCGGGGGATGGCGAAAATGTTCCGATTAGCGGAATCTTACGCCACAGAAAGACACAAAGAGGTGGCCCTCAGGTACTATCGAAACCATCGGGGCCACAATCCCCTACCTACCACTCAGTGGCCTTGCGCCACACCCAACAGGAGAATCAGATGAAGCGCATCCTGCTCACCGCCCTGCTCGCCACCAGCCCCCTCGTGCTCCAGGCCGCCGACGAGGCGAGCGACCCGATGGCCGCCCGCAACGCCGAGATCAAGGCGACCATCCAGGAGTTCGCTGGCAACCTCAAGGGCCAGCTCCAGGCGGCCCTGAAGGCGGGCGGCCCCGTCGAGGCGATCCGCGTGTGTAACCAAGTGGCCCCGCAGCTGGCGGCCGAGATGTCCGAGCGCAAGGGGTGGAGCATCGGCCGGACCTCGCTCAAGGAGCGCAACGCGGCCAACGCCCCGGATGCCTGGGAGCGCGCGGTGCTGGAGAAGTTCGAGGAGCGCAAGGCCGCCGGTGAAGATGTACAGGCGATCGCCTACGCCGAGGTGGTCGAGGGCGAGAACGGCGCCAAGGAGTATCGCTTCATGAAGGCGATCCCCACCGGCGAGGTGTGCCTCAAGTGTCACGGCGCCGAGCTGGACCCCCAGGTGACCGCGACCCTCGACGCGCTCTACCCCAACGACCAGGCACGCGGCTTCCACCTTGGAGACATCCGCGGCGCCTTCACCATCCGCCAGCCCATGTAACCCCCCGGCGTGCCCCACGCCTACCCCAGGCCCTCCCCAGCTAACGGCTGGAGAGGGCCACCGCCTGCCCGTCACGGCGCCCGAGCACCTCGATGAGGCGCCGATCACGCCCGTAGATATCGTCGCGAAACTGCACCTGCCCATCCTCGTCGACCCAGGCGGTCCAGTAGAAGAGGAAGACCGGCAGCGGCCTGCTGAGGGAGACGCGTCGATTACCACCGGCCTTGAGCTGCGCCTCGGCGCGCGACATATCCCAATCCGGCTCGTCACGCAGTAGATACTCCACCAGTTTGAGCGGCTCCTCCAGGCGCACACAGCCGGAGCTGAAGGCGCGCACCGGCTTGGCAAAGAGTGTCTTGGTCGGGGTGTCGTGTAGATAGACCTCGTGGCGATTGGGGAAGGTGAACTTGACCACACCGAGGGCGTTGGACTCGCCCGGGTCCTGGCGCAGGGTGTAGGGGAAGTCACGCGGATTGACCTGACTCCAGTCGATGTCGGTACTGCTACGCTCACCGGAGCCGTCGTGGGCCACCAGATTGATGGACTTACGTTTGAGGTAATCCGGGTCCTTCTGCAGCTCCGGCAGGATGTCACGGCGGAAGATGCTGCGCGGCACATACCAGTTGGGGTTGAGCACCAGGGCGTCGATCTGGCTGGAGAGGACCGGGGTCTGGCGATCGCGGCGCCCGACGATGACGTTCATCTTCAGCACCGAGCGCCCCTCCTCGTAGACATCCAGGGTGAAGTCGGTGAGGTTGACCAGCAGGTAGCGGTCCAGGTAGCCGCGCGGTAGCCAGCGCCAGCGCTCCAGGTTGACGCGCAGGGTGCGTACCCGCTCCTCCACCGGCACGTTGAGTGCCAGCAGGGTGCCACGCCCGAGCACGCCGTCGGCCACCAGTCCGTGGTTGTGCTGAAAACGCTTGAGGGCATCGGCGAGCATCGGGTCGAAGAGCGACTCTTCACCCTCCATGAGTTGCACGCTCGGCAGCTCCCCCCCCGCCAGCAGACGCGCGCGCAGCTGTGGCACCCGTGGGTCGCGCTCCCCCGGGCGCAAGGTCTCGCCCAGCGCCACCAGGGGCCAACCACCGGCGTCGGCGATGGCCTGATAGCGCGCCAAGGCGTCACGCAGGTCGTAATAACCCTGCTGGAAGGGGGGCATATCGCGCAGCACCTCGACCACCGCGGCGTGATCCAGGGCATACTCCAGCACCTCGCTCATGTGGTAGCGGTTGGTGCGGATATCCCACTCCGGATCGACCGTGTGCGGGTCCACTCGCCCCGAGCGCAGGGCCGAGGCGAAGCTGAGAAAGGCGTCGGTGAGGAGGATGTCGAGGCGCGCCACGGCACTCGGGTCTTGGCTCTTGCGCTCCAGCGCCTCCTGCAAACGCGGTAGGTGGTAGTCGGACGGGGTGAGGCCATCGAGTGGGGCATTGCGCAACGCCTCGATCAACTCCTCGCGCTGCAGATCGGGACCATACTCCGCGTACCAAGCGGCGCGGTATTCGCGCCGCTGATAGAAACGCAGCACCTCCTCGCGGCTCACCAACGCCTTGCCAAGCCGCGCATCGGACTGCAGCAGGCCACTGATGGCGGCATTGAGCGCGGCCAGCTCCAGCGCCTGGGCACCACTGGCGAGGGCCGCGCCGAGGGTCAGTAAGAGGAGACCGAGGGTGTGGCGCAGCGAGCGCCAGTGGGGTGTGCTGTGGCGGATCATGGCGGCGATATCTTCTGTAATTATTTTCTTACTTATGGGGTCAAATCCATCATACCCCTCGAATCTGTCGGGTCAATCGACCGGCTCACCCTCGCCCAGCAAGGTGGGCTCGGTTGACTACCTTACTAAAATAGTCAAAAATTACACCCCATGTCATGTGTGCGACCCACCGCCGGTCGCCCATCCAGCCCATCACTCAGGGGCAGCCCCCATGTCCAACCTCGATCAGACCGACCGCACCCACCTCTCCGAGGTGGTGATGAACATCTTCAACGACTGGCAGATCTCCAGCGAGGAACAGCTCACCCTACTCGGCCTCCCCGAGGGGACGCGGCCGCGTGAGCTGGTGCGCTTTCGCAACGGCACCCCGCTGCCGAACGACGACGCCGTGCTGGAGCGTGCCCGCCACCTGCTCGGCATCCAGCACTCGCTGCAGCTGGTCTTCCCGCTCAACCACAAGATGCCCTCCTTCTGGCTCAAGCACCGCAATCGCACCCTCAAGGGGGTGCCGATGCAGATCATGCTCGACGACGGCCTGAACGGCATGCAGCGCGTCTGGCGCAGCCTCGACTGCACGCAGAACTGGGCCTAGCGGCCCGAGGGGTCCTCGTGCAGGACCCCACCCTCCAGCTCCAGTTCGGCCGCCAGCAGGCGTCGACCAAGCAGCACCAGGCGCCCCGCACGCCGCTCATCCCCCGACAGACTCACCTCGAAGCGGTACTCGCGCCGCCAGCGCAGCCGTCCGTTGGCGTCGCGCTGCGGGCGTAGGCGCACCTGCGCCACGCTCTCGTCGAGCAGTTGTACGTCGTGGCGCTGGCACAGCTCGCGGGCCAGGGTCAGGGCACGCTCGCGCGTGACGACGCCGTCGTAGAGGTACCAGAGCACGGCGCCGAGCAGCAGCCAGGCGAGCATCTCCTGCATAGGCATGGTGGGTTCTCCGTGGGGGCCCGGTGTGGGCGTGGCATACTATCGCCAGCAATCCCGAGCGAGACAACCCGAAACGAGGTATCTGCGTGGAACTGACCCTCACCCGTCCCGACGACTGGCATCTGCACCTGCGCGACGGCGCCGCCCTGCAGGCCGTGGTGGCCCACACCGCCGAGCGTTTCGGCCGCGCCATCGTCATGCCCAACCTCAAGCCACCGGTGACCACCACCGCCGAGGCCCTCGCCTACCGCGAGCGCATCCTCGCCGCACTGCCCATCGGCAGCCGCTTCGAGCCGTTGATGACCCTCTACCTCACCGACGCCACCGCACCGGCGGAGATCGCCACCGCCAAGGCGAGCGGGCGGGTGCACGCGGTGAAGCTCTACCCCGCCGGGGCCACCACCAACTCCGCCTCCGGGGTGACGGACCTGGCCAAACTCGACGCCACCCTCGCCGCGATGGCCGAGCACGACCTGCCGCTGCTGGTGCACGGCGAGGTGACCGACCCCGAGGTGGACGTGTTCGACCGCGAGGCGGTGTTCATCGAGCGCGTGCTCGCCCCCCTGCACGCGCGCCTGCCGCAATTGCGCATCGTCTTCGAGCACATCACCACCGCCGACGCCGCCGACTTCGTGCTCGGCGCGGGCGAGAGTGTCGCAGCCACCCTCACCCCACAACACCTGCTGATGAACCGCAACGCGATACTGGTGGGCGGCATCCACCCGCACCACTTCTGCCTGCCGGTGCTCAAGCGCGAGACCCACCGCCGTCGCCTGCTCGAAGTGGCCACCTCCGGCAACCCCAAATTCTTCCTCGGCACCGACAGCGCCCCCCACGCCAAGGGGGCCAAAGAGAACCACTGCGGCTGCGCCGGTATGTACTCCGCCCACGCCGCCATCGAGCTCTACGCCGAGGCGTTCGAGGCGGCCGGGGCGCTGGACAAACTGGAGGGGTTCGCCAGCCACCACGGCGCGGACTTCTACCGCCTGGCGCGCAACACCGACACCATCACCCTGCGCCAAGAGACGTGGCCAGTCCCGGCCAGCTACCCCTATGCCGACGGCGAGTGTCTGGTGCCGATGCGCGCCGGGGGCGAACTGCGCTGGCGCCTACTATAGTGCAGCCCTCGGGGTAACCCACCGCCCCCCAGGGGGGGCGGCCACGCGGCGTTCGCAGTTAATGAAGCCTGTCCGCTACCCCCCGCGGGCGCTATAATCGCGGTTTACCCCGCCGTAGCGCCGAACACCCCATGCATCAGTTCCTGCAAAAGTACCGCGTCCTGCTCAGCCGCATCATCTTCACCCTGCTGGTGATCGACGTCTTCGGCTACCTGCGCATCCCGATCCAGCCCTTCGATGCCCCCCTCGGGCTCGCCGGTCTGCTGCTCATCGCCCTCGGCGTAGGCGTGCGCAGCCTCTCCGCCGGGGTGCTGCACAAGAACGACATCCTCGCCACCGAGGGGATCTACGCCATGGTGCGCAATCCCCTCTACTTCGGCTCACTGCTGCTGCTGCTCGGGGTCAACCTGATCATCTTCCACTGGCTGGTGCTGTTGGTGACCCTAGGCATCTTCGCCCTCACCTACGTACCCACCATCCTGCGCGAAGAGGTTGGCCTGGCACAGAAGTATGGCGACGCCTGGCACGCCTACGTGGCCTCTACCCCGCGCATCCTGCCCAACCCGCTACGCCTCTCGGCCCTGCGTGGCATGCAGTGGAGCGGCGCCCAGTGGTACCGCAACCACGAGCACAACACTCTCATCGCGGCGCTGGTGATCATCGCCCTGTTGGAGGCCTATCGCCGCTACTGGGCACTGGCCTGAACCGCGTCGCGGTCGCACCGCTAGAGCGGATCGGTTAAGCTGTGCCGATGCTTATGGACAACACCCCCGCGCGCATCGCCAACCGCTTTCGCGGCTTCCTCCCGGTGGTGGTCGACGTCGAGACCGCCGGCTTCAATCCCCGCACTGATGCCCTGTTGGAGATCGCCGCGGTGATCATCCGCATGGACCGTGACGGCAGGCTCACCCCCGCCGACACCTTGAGCTGCCATGTGGAGCCCTTCCCAGGGGCGGTGCTCAACGAGGAGTCACTCGCCTTCACCGGCATCGACCCCTACCACCCGTTTCGCATCGCCCTTCCCGAGCGCCAGGCGCTAGAGAAGATCATGCCGCCGCTGCACGCGGAGATCGCCGCCACCGGCTGCAGTCGCGCCGTGCTGGTGGGGCACAACCCCACCTTCGACCTCGGCTTCATCAAGGCGGCGGTGGAGCGCAGCCGCTACAAGAAAAACCCGTTCCACGACTTCACCACCTTCGACACCGCCACCCTCGGCGGTCTCGCCTACGGCCAGACGGTGCTCGCGCGTGCCGCACAAGCCGCCGGCATCCACTGGGACAACCATCAGGCGCACTCCGCCGTCTACGACGCCCAGCGCACCGCCGAGCTGTTCTGCACCATCGTCAACGCCTGCCCACTCGGGCGTAACGGCCTGCGCTGAGGGGCGCTCAGTCGTCGAAGAAACGGTAGACGATGGGGGTCAGCACCAACAGGATGAGCACGGTAATGACCACATCACGGTCGAAACCGAGCGCGATGTAATCCTCCACTGGGAAGTTGGCCAGCAGGGTGAGGGTAACCACCAGGATCACCAACCCCATGGAGCGCTCGGCCAAAAAGCTGGTGAGCACCACCGCCACCAGTCCGGCGATCAGGATGTTGGGCTGAAATCCGAGCCCGGCGATCATCCCCACGGGGAGGTGCAGGGCGAGGATCATGAACAGGACGAGAAACAGTAGGACGACGCGGGTGTTCATCGAGTCTAGCCGGTGCGAAATCCGTTGAGATCGCCCGGCTCGGCGATCGCCTCACACTCCACCCCCTCCACACGCGCCGCCGGCGGCCCCTGCCAGAGCCAGCTCCCCAGCGCCTGTACCGCCTCCTCCGGGCCACACACCACCACCTCGACCTGCCCGTCGGGCAGGTTGATGGCATGCCCCACCACCCCGAGGGCAAACGCCTTGCGTTGGGTCGAGGCGCGATAGGAGACCCCCTGCACCTTGCCGTTCACCAGGCAGCGCCGACAGACTCGCGCGCCCCCCCCCATCACGGCAACTCCACGCGCACCCGCTGCCCCACGCGTGGCAGCGGCGTCTCGCCCAGACTGAAACGTACATCCACCGGATAGCCCCCCTCGGCGGTCGGCTCGTAACCCAAACTCTGCAGGGTGCCGGAGAGACGCTGTCCCTCCACCACCACCCCGGCCTTGACCTGCCCGGTGAGACCACGCATCTGCTCGGCGTTGAGCAGCACCCGGGCGACCATCTCGCGTCGGTCGGCCAGCACCAGCAGGGGCTGGCTCCCCAACTCACTGTTCACGCTCTCCCCCGGCTCCACCCGGCGCTCCAGCACCAGGGCATCGAACGGTGCCTTGAGGCGGGTGTAATCGAGCTGCACGCGCGCCTCGCTGAGTGCCGAACTGGCATCCTGGCGCGCCGCCTTGGCCTCGGCGTGGGCCAACCGAGCGACCTGCAGGTCGTGGTCGGAGAGCAGGGTACGGGCATACAGCTCCTCGGCCCGCTCCAACTCGCGCTCCGCCTCCTCCATGGCCAACTGTTCGCGGGCGTTGCGCGCCTCGGCACGGCGCAACTGCGCCTGCTGCAGACGCGCATCGAGTTTGAGCAACAGCTCGCCCTCGGCGACCCGCTGCCCCGGCTGCACGCTCACCTCCGCCACCACCCCGGAGAGGGGCAGACCCAGCTCTACCCGGCGCAACCAGCGCAGCTCGCCCTCCACCTCCAGGGCCGAGGCGGATTGCGCCAGCCCTAGCAACAGCAGACCCCAGACCGACAGGCGGGCCCCACCCAGCGGCGATACCATACTCACTCCTCGTTGCAGCGCCATGTCGGCTACTCCTCTCGATTCTCAGGGTTCTCGGACGGGGCCGACTCGGCCAGTGGCAGGGGGCGACCGAGCAGGGCATCGAGTCGCTCCCAGGCGAGCGTGGCATCGAGGGCGAACTCCAGTTCGGCCAACTGCGCCTCGCTCAGGCGCACCATGGCGTCGCCCAGGTCGGCCTTCGCCTCCATCTCGTAGTTGGCGCGACTGCGCTCCAAGTAGAGTTCACGATACTCGGCGAGGCGCGCCACCTCGCTCTGGCGCGCCTTCAGTGCGCCGATACGCATCCACTGCTCCAGCACCGCCTGATCCAGCGCGAACACCCCCTCACGCAGCGCCGCCTCGGCGGCGTAGAGCTCCGCCTGGGCGCGCGCCACGGCGGGGCTCACCGAGGCGTCGTAGAGTGGCACCTTGAGGTTGAGACTGGCGCGCCAACGGTCGTAACCGCCCATCTCACGGCTGTACTCGGAGAGCTCCAGCTCACCATCCAGCTCAGGCAGGCGCCCGGCGCGCGCCGCCTCGACCCGCGCCTTGGCCGCGCGCACCGCGCCGCGCAGCGTCTGCAGCCCCGGGTTGTGCTCGCGCGCCTGCACCTGCAACGCTTCGATCTCCTCCAGCTCGCGCCCCAGATCGGGCGGCGGTGGCGGCATCAGGGTGGCGGAGAGCTGGCCGGGGCGGTCGAGGGTATTGGCCAGCCGGGCGCGGGTGATGCGCTGCTGCTGCTCGGCCTCGGCGCGCTCACGCACCACCTTCTGGTAGTCGCTCTCGGAGGCGAGCAGGTCGATGTCCGACACCTGGCCCATCTCGTGGCGGTTACGCAGCCGATCGAGGGTCACGTAGGCCACCGCCAACCCCTCGTTCTGGATGGCGAAGCGCTGGTCGGCACGCAACACGGCGAAGTAGTCGCGCATGATCACCAGGCGCCGCTCACGTCGGGCATCGAGCATGGCCCCCTCGGCGCCGTCACGCAGCGCCTCGGCGGCCTCCTCGGCCCCGGCGGTACGGCCGAAGTCGTAGAGCTTCTTACGCCAGAAGAGGCTCGCCTTGTGGTCGGCGCTATCCTGGTCGGCGGCGATGGGTGAGGGGTCGATCCAACGCAGGCGCCCCTCGATGGTGAGGCGGCTGCCGTAACCGCTCTGCGCCTGCTCGACCCCCGCCTCGGCAGCGGCCAGACGGGCGCGCGCGGCGGCCAACTGGGGGTGGTTGACCTCGCTCTGCGCCAAGGCCGCCTCCAGGGTCAGCGGCTCGGGCAAAGGGGCGGGTTCGGCACCCGCACCGAGGCTGGCGAGCAGCAGGGCGAGGGCAGTGAGCGGACTGGGGTAGTGTCTGCGAAGTGGCATACCGGGGCCCGTCCTGGGGTTAGTGCTGTTCGCGTTTGAACTTGCTGAAGCGGGTGGTCTTGTAGTGCCCCTCGACGATGAAGCGGCCCATGAGCATGAACTCCGCCACGTCGGCGGTACGCCCGGTGTAGCGCAGGGTCTGCTGGCCATCGAGGTCATAGAAGGCGATCACCGGGGTGGCACGCACGCGGTTGACCTTAAAGGCGTAGTCCTTCTGCGGCATGGTGTGCCCCTCGAAGTCGGTCATCTCCACATCACCCTCGATGTCGATGGGGAAGAGCAGGAAGTGCTCGCGGAAGTAGGCCTGCACCTCGGGCTGATTCAGCACGTTCTGCTTCATAAAGTGGCAGAAGGGGCACTCATCCATCTCGAAGAAGAGCATGATGCCGCTCTTGCCCTGCTCCCGGGCACTCTGCAACTCCTCGCTCAGGTTGCCGAAGGTCTCGTTGAAGAAGTGGCTATAGGGGTCGAGGCCGGTCTGCGCCTGCAGGGGAGACGACAGCAGGGCGAGCCAGAGGGTGCAGAGGGCGATGAGTTGGCGCACGGCGCTTCTCCTTTCCATCGAGGGTGTGTGGCGGACTGCCTTGTAATTACTTTTCGAGCTTTGCGCTGAGCGGGCCGCGCTGAGCGATCACCTTCTCCAGCCCCTGCATGGTCACTTGCCCCACCTTGCGCGCCACCAGCCGCCCCTCGGGGTCGAACAGGAAGGTGGTAGGCAGGGCGCTGATGCGGCCAAAACCGGGGAGCGTCTCCTCGACCTGGATGATCGGGTAACCCACCTCGAAGTCGGCGACGAAACGACGCAGGCGCTCGGGCGGCAACCCCTCGCTGTTCATGCCGAGCACCACTGCGTCTTTCTCGTGGTGGAACTCGTGGAACATGGCCAGCTCGGGCAGCTCCTCCAGACAGGGTGGGCACCAGGTGGCCCAGAAGTTGACCACCACCCACTTGCCGCGATAGGCGGCGAGGCTCTGTGGCTGGCCACTCAGGTCGGTGAGGGCGAAGTCGGGGATCGACCCCTCTGCCGCCTGCACGGACGGGGAGCAAAGTAACAGAAAAATCAACCAAGGGGCGAATAGTCGATACATAGGTATCGTGGTCCTCGTAGCAGAAACGAAAAAGGGCCCTGTCGGGCCCTTTTTCACACACTGGAGGGTGTGTCTTAGCGACCGACGTAGGCGCGATCCGAGCTCTCCACCCCACCGATGCTCCAGGCGCCACGGGTGCGCGCATGGTTGACGGCGGCATCCACCTCGCTGGCACTGGCACCGCGGGTGATGGTGAGCACCTGATCGGGGTGGATCAGGTCGGCATCATGGATCTTGTCCAGGTTAGCCTTATAGATCAGCGGCCACTGGTAAGAGTTCCCGTAGATCTGCGCCTTGCCGGCGATCCCCCACAGGTGGTCGCCGCGCATCACGGTATAGCTGTCGTCGGCGACCTTGGCCGGCTTCTGCTGCTGCAGCGCCGCGCGGTACTGGGCCAACGCCTCGTCGGACTCGCTCAGCGCCTGCTTGGCGAGGGAGGCGGCACCGCTGTAGTCAGCGGCATCGCGCGCGGCGATCGCCTTGGCCAGGGTGGCCTTGGCCTGGGTCACGTCGGCACCAGCAGCTGCGGCCTTGTCGATGGCCTGACCTGCGGCATAGATGGCGCGGTCGGCGGCATCGGCGGCGCGGGCCTGCTTGGCCAACTCCATGGCGGTGGCATAATCACCGTCCATCAGCGCGGCCTCGGCCTTGGCCAGTAGGGCCGCCGCGGCACCGCTGGAGTAGCCAGCGCTGGTGGAGGCCTCGACGGCCGCGCGCGCGTCGGCGATGGCGGCCTGCGCGTCGGTCATCTCCTGAGTGGGCGCGCTACTGCAGCCAGCGGCCAGGGTGATGGCGCCGGCCAACAGAGCGACGAGAAGGGGGTGCTTGGATGCGTGCATGGATGGAAACTCCTGTGGCGTTGTTGTGCAAACTCAACCCGGAATGCCGAGGTGCATGGCCGTTTTGCCCACACTCAGCGACAATTTCTTACGATTGAGGGGTCAATCTGCGCCGAACACTGGGGGGAGTCAACCGCCCTCCTCACACTTTTTCAGGGAATTTCGCCCCCCGAATCCACCCCGGCGGAGGGGGTTCGCTTGCGCAGCGCCTCGTCGCGCGCCTCCAGGGCGCTCTGCTTGGCCTCCATGGCCCGCCGTCTCGCGGCGTCGAACTGCCCCTGTTCGAGCAGCTCGGTGGCGTCACGCATCTGGCTCTCCGCCTCCTCCAGGCTCTTCCCGGCGAGGTCGTGGGCCTCGGCGGCACGCGCCTCGGCGAGCGCCTGACGGGCGTCACTCATCTCCTGTACCGGCGGCGCCACGGTGCAGGCGCAGAGCCAGAGCAGCGCCAACAGGCCGGTGGGCAGAAGGCGGGAGGGCAGGCTTGGAACGGTGGACATAGTCCCCTCATCGGTCATGGGCAACGCCGCCTCGGCGCATGGCCAAGGGGCGGAATAGGATGATCGTCTGGGACGCTATCACCGCCCCTATGGGGTGTCAAGCAAGCCACCCCTACCGGCAAACCGCTCTAATCACTGGGGTTTTCGTAGCGTGTCCGTTGCCTTATTCACCCGTCGCGGTGTGGCGCCGACACCCCTTGGCGGACGAAAACCGCTACAATAGCCCGCCCCAACCCAGGCCCAGAGGCGACGGAGACGTATGACCAAGATCTACCACAACCCGCGTTGCAGCAAATCGCGCGAGACCCTGGCCCTGCTCGAAGAGCGGGGCGAGTCCCCCGACGTGGTGGAGTACCTCAAGACCCCCCCCAGCGCCAGCGAGCTGCACGAGCTGCTGCAACTGCTCGGCCTCGCCCCGCGCGAACTGCTGCGCACCAAGGAGGCGGAGTACAAAGAGCTCGGTCTGGACGACCCGGGCCTCGACGACCAGGCGCTGATCAGCGCCATGGTCAGCCACCCGCGCCTCATCGAGCGCCCCATCGTGATCAAAGATGGTAAGGCGGCCATCGGGCGCCCGCCGTCACTGGTGCTGGAGATCCTCTGACATGGCCGAGATCCTGGTCCTCTACTACAGCCGCCACGGCTCCACCGCGCAGCTCGCGCGCCTCATCGCCCGCGGCATCGAACGGGTGCCCGGCATGCAGGCGACCCTGCGCACCGTACCCGACGTCTCACCACTCTGCGCCCAAGTGAGCGACGCCATCCCCGAGAGTGGCGACCCCTACGTGAGCAAAGACGACCTGCGCCGCTGCGCTGGACTCGCCCTCGGCAGCCCGACCCGCTTCGGCAACATGGCCGCCCCGCTCAAATACTTTCTCGACACCACCTCCTCGGTGTGGCTCGGCGGCGACCTGATCGGCAAGCCGGCGGCGGTCTTCACCTCCACCTCCAGCCTGCACGGCGGCCAGGAGAGTACCTTGCTGTCGATGATGCTGCCGCTACTGCACCACGGCATGCTGCTCCTCGGTCTGCCCTACAGCGAGTCGGGCCTGCTGCACACGCGCAGCGGCGGTACCCCCTACGGCGTCAGCCACCACGCCGGGGCACAGAACGACCAACCCATCAGCGACGACGAACACGCCCTGGCGGTGGCCCTCGGCGAACGCCTGGCCAAGACCGCCGCGGCCCTCGGACGCGAGGCGTGAGCGTGCTCCCCATGCAGCCGGCCACCGTACGCTGGCTGCGCATCGCCCAGAGCGGCTACTTCGGCCTCATCTTCCTGCTCATGGCCTGGTACGGCTGGCTCGCCCCGCCACAGGTGATCCCCACCTCGGTGGTCCTGCTGGTGCTGGTCGGCCCGCTGATGTTCGCCCTACGCGGTGTGCTCTATGCCAGCACCTACACCTTCGCCTGGGTCAGCATGCTCGCCCTGCTCTACTTCACCCACGGCGTGGTCGAGGGCTACAGCGACGCCACGACACGCCCCTACGCCCTTACCGAGGTGCTCTTGAGCGTGATGCTCTGGTCTGGGGCGATGCTCTATACGCGTAAACGCAGCCGCGAGCTAAAGGCGGCCAAGGCCGACTCAGCCGAGGCCTGACTCGGCCTGCTGCTGTAGCAGGCGCTCGAACGCCTGCGCCGGGACCGGGCGTGAAAAGTAGTAGCCCTGGGCGTAGTCACACCCGGCCGCCTTGAGCAGGGCGAGCTGTTCTGCCGTCTCCACCCCCTCCGCCACCACCTCGATGCCGAGGCGGTGCGCCATGACGATGATCGCCTCGTTGAGCGCCAGGTCGTCGGAGTCGGCGGTCATATTGCGCACAAAGGTCTGATCGATCTTCAGGTAGTCGATGTCGAAGCGCTTGAGGTAGGCGAGCGAGGAGTAGCCGGTGCCGAAGTCGTCCAGCGCGACCTGGATGCCGCGCTCACGGAATTCGATGAGGCGGTTGCGCACCTGAGAGTTGCTCTCCATCAGCGAGCCCTCGGTGATCTCCACCACCACGCCACTGCCCGGCAGCCCCTGCGCCTGCATCTGCGAGAGCCAGCAGCTGCCCCCCTCCAGGTCACGACGAAACTGCAACGGTGACTTGTTGACGCTGATCTGAAACTCCGGGTGGATCCGCTCGCGCCAGCGGCATACCTGGGCGATCACCTCACGAAATACCCAGTTGCCCAGCTCCACGATGAGTCCGCTCTCCTCGGCCAGGGCGATGAACTCGCCCGGACCGAGCAGGCCACGCTGCGGGTGCTGCCAACGCAGCAGCGCCTCGGCCTTACGGATACCCATGTCGGCGAGGTCGACGATCGGCTGGTAGTAGACGCGCAGCTCGGCATTGGCCACCGCGGCACGCAGGTCACGCAACTGACGCATGCGAAACTGCGCCCCCTCCTGCATCGCCGGGGTGAAGTAGTGGTAGCCGTTACGCCCCTGACGCTTGGCCGCGTACATCGCCTGATCGGCGTTCTTGAGCAGACTCTCGGCGTCGTCGGCATCCTCGGGGAAGAGGGTGATGCCGATGCTCGGGGTGACGTAGCTCGCCTCGCTGCCGAGCTGGAAGGGGGAGACGAACTTGTGCAGGATCGCCTGCACCACGCGCTCCACGGTCTGCTCCGAGGGGAGGTCGACCAGCAGCACGGTGAACTCGTCCCCCCCCAGGCGCGCCACGGTGTCACTCTCGCGCACACAACCGACCAGGCGCTTGGCGGCGTCGCGCAACAGGGTGTCGCCCATGCTGTGGCCGAGGGTGTCGTTGATCTCCTTGAAGTGATCGAGGTCGATATAGAGCAGGGCGAGACGCCCCTCGCTGCGCCGCGCCTTGTGGATCGCCTGCTCCAGGCGGTCGGTGAACATGCGCCGGTTGGGCAGCTCGGTGAGTGGGCAGAAGTTGGCCTGCTGCCAGATCAGCTCCTCGGAGCGCTTCTTCTCGGTGATATCGGAGAAGACCGAGATATACTGGTGGACACTGCCGTCGGCGTTGCGCAACACATTGATGTTGAGCCACTTGGCATAGACCTCACCGCTCTTTTTGCGGTCCCAGATCTCCCCGGCCCAATGGTCGCGCAGCGCCAGGTCGTGCCACATCTGCGCATAAAACTCCTCATCGTGACGGCCAGAGGCGAACACCTTGGGGTCCTGGCCGCAGAGTTCGTCGAGGGTGTAACCGGTGATACGCGTCTGCGCCGGATTGACCGAGATGATGCGGTTGTGCGCATCGGTCACCACCACCGCCTGCTCCATGGTCTCCAGCACACTGGCGGCAATGCGCAGCTCCCGTTCGCTCTGCACCTTGTCGCTGATATCCTCAATGAAGACGAAGAGGCAACCACCGGCCAGCTCCAGGTGCAGGGTGGTGACGATCTCCACCGGCCAGACACTGCCGTCACGGCGCCGATGCAGGGTGCGAAAACGGTCGTAGCCACGCTCGCGCAACAGATGGATGTGTGCCTCGGTCTCCTCGCGCGTCTCCTGCGCCTCCAGGTCGGTGATACGCATCCCCGAGAGCAGCTCCTCTCGACTGTAGCCGGAGAGGCGCGCGTAGGCCCCGTTCACCTCCAGCAAGCGCCCATCCAGGTCCGCCATCCAGAACCCCTCGGCGGGCGTGTCGACGATCGCGCGGTAGATCGCCTGCTGCTCCAACATCTCCTGCTCGCTGCGCTTGCGTGCGCTGATATCGCGGGAGATGGCCAAGTAGCCCCCGTCCGGCAGGCGGCGGGTGGAGAGCTCGGCATGAAAACGACTGCCATCCTTACGCAGCATCAACCACTCGCTGGAGAGCAGCTCACCGGCGTCCATCCGCGCCAGATGGTCAGGCAGGCGGGCATACTGCTCGGGCACCACCAGGTCGACGATGGAGCGACGGGTCAACTCCGCCAGGGTGTAGCCCACCTGACGCAGGGCAGCGGGGTTGGCGTAGGTGTAGCGCCCCTCGCCATCGGCGGTAAAGACGCCGTCCTGCATCAGTTCGAGCAGTTCAAACGTGGGAGCGAGGGGTTGCTCGGCGCTGGTCACTTAGCTTCAGCCTGTCATCAACAAGCCTCGATAGTTTCATATCAAGCGGCCCGACAACAAGTCGCCTTGAACCGAGAATACGCGCCACCTATGCCTTCGTCCGCCCACCCGAGTGGCAATCCTGCTGCGGCGTTACCACGCCCCCTCTTCAGGCGTTGCCCGACCTCTCGCCGAGCATTTTGCCGACGCTGGCGAGCACTCCTTCTCGATTGCGATCCCACTCTCGCCCCGTGACACGAAGGAGCCGCCAGCCACGCATGGCCAATACGTTGGGGACATGCACATGGGTCTCCAGTGGCGTGCGCGGCTCGCCCCCCTCATCGCACAAGATCCCCCAGCGATAGAAATGCCGATCCGCAGGGTCGATGATGGCCAAATCGACCCGAAATGCCGAACTACCCACATCCATCTCACAGCGGATCCCCAGCGCTTCCAACGCCAGGGCGATCTGGGCCTTGAGTGGGACATAGCCCTCAGGACGCGTGTCACGCGCCACCGCGACGGTCGTCTGCGGGCTGGCTCGAACACGATCGAGTACCCGCTCCGCCTGGCTGCGCCGCCCCTCGGCCATGGAGCGAGAGAACTCCAAGAACGCCTTGAACAGCTTGGGGCCCTCGTTGCGGCTGCGCGCGACAGAGAGCAGCTCGGGTTCGAAGGAGGCGACGACGATGATGGATTGTTTGGCCCGCGAGATCGCCACATTCAAACGCCGCTCACCACCGCGCTGCCCCAAAGGGCCGAAGCGCGCGGGAACGTAGCGGTCCACCGCGCCGTTGGCCTTTTTTCGTTCGACCGGGGCGTGGCCGAGCGAGAAGAGGATCACGTCGCGCTCATCCCCCTGCACCGATTCGAGATTCTTCACGAAGGGGCGGCGGTCGACCATCTCTTGGCTCATCGCTGCGGTATACAGCTGCGCAAAGTGCGGGTCGCTCACCTGACGCGCATCGAGCGCATCGAGGATCGCGCGCCGCTGGCTGAGGTTGAAGGTGACCACACCCAGGGTCGGTGCCGTCGGGTCGGCCAACAACTCGGCGATGAGATCGACGACCTTGTCTGCCTCACGCGCGTTGACCCCGGCCTCGTACTGGGCGTCGGGTACCTCGACCCAACGCACGGCGGCAGGGGCGAGACGGCTCGAAGTCGAGGGGATGGTGCGCAGGCCACCGCCGTAGATCGCATGGTTGGAGAAGGCGATCAGCTCCTCGTGCAGACAACGGTAGTGCCACTGAAGCCCGCTGTGCGCCGCGCGCGCACGCGCCAGCACCAGCAGCGACTCGGCATCGAACATCTCACGCGCGGCACTTACCTCTATCTCCTCATCATCACCAGCGCGCTTGAAGAAGTTGGTCGGCGGCATCTGGTGCTCGTCCCCGGCGACCACGCCACGCCGCGCGCGCATCAACACCGGCAGGCCATTCTCGACCGTGCACTGCGAGCCCTCGTCAAGGATCACCAAGTCGAACACCGGCTCACGCGGGAAGAGCACGGCGATGGTCTCGGGCGAGAGCAACCAGACCGGCAGTAGATCGAGTAACCCCTCGGTGTAGAAGCGCCGCGTGAAGGTCCGCAACGGCAGTAGACGGCTCTTCTTGCGCGTCTCTTTTTGCAGCGTCTCGACCAGGGCCTGTTCTGGGGTCCGGCGTTTACCCTTCTCCGCCGCTCTCACCTGCAATAACGGGCGCTCGTCTTGGCGCGCCAAGATGCGCTCGACGTGCAGCTCGGCATACTCTGCCAGTTGCCGACCAAGCCGTTGACCAAGCAGCGCATCACCCTGTCCGCTCTCGGCATCTACGCGTTGCAGTTGCGGGCGGGCCTGTTGCACCACCTCGACGGCGGCCTGCGCCCACCCCTTGCGCACCGCGTCGGCCCAACTGCCCGGCAGCGCCGTCGCCGCGGATGCGAGCTGACGCAGTAGCGACTCGGCACTGGGATAGACGGCAGAGGCCGAGGCCAACCAGCGGTCGGCTTCGGCAAGGCGCTCACCCTCGCGTAGCCAACTCGCCAAGAGCTCCTCCAGGCGCCGACTCGGCGGCAGCGGCTCCAGCCACGGCACGAGTGTGGTGACGGGCCTGACCACCGCGGCGAGCCGCTCGGCCAGCTCTAGCAGCTCAAGACGCTCGCCGAGCTGCCGCTCCCACTCGTCGAGCAGCGGCGGCAGCCAAGCGCGGGGCCATGCCGCAATCGGCTCAAGTGTCGGGCGCAAACAAGCGATGGCGAAGGCGTCGCGCAACACGGCGGCGGCCTCGCCCAACCAGGCGTCGATGCCCCCGGCGCGCTGAGGCGTGGTGAGATCGGGCACCATCAGGGCCAGCCCCTCCAGCGCGCGCCAAAACGCTGCCGCCTGTTGCCGATCACGTAGCGCGCCAGCCAAGGCCAGGTCGATCGGTGCCGCGCTCATCTCCGGCCACTGTGTGAGCAAGACTCGGCGTAACACCCCACGCGCGCGCCACCAGGCGGGCGAGAGATAGCGCCCGAGCCCACCAGCCGCATGCACGATCACCTCCAGCGCCTGCTGCTGCGCTACATCCAGCGCGAGATCCACGGGGGTATCGAAGCGTGCCACGGCGCTGGCGGCGTCGCGCCACTGTCGCTGCAGTTGGTCGAATGCGTCCAGCCGTGACCCGCCCGCCTCTGCTCGGCTGAGTGCGGCTAGAAACAGGCTGCGCATATCCGCGCTGGCACGCCGAGGCGCGCCGTCACGCACGGCCAGAATAGCGCTGCGACTCCCCTGCAAGAGGGCGAGCGAATCAGGTGCCTGCGCCTGTTGCACACAACTCGCCTCAAGCGCTTTGGCCGCACCGACCGCCTCCTGCATGGCCCGCGTCAGCTCCGCCCGCTGTGTGGCATCGAAGCCACTTACACGCTGGCGTGTCACGCTCGCCTGCGGGGCGAGCCAGAGGCTCCCCTCGGCCCACAGGTCGGCAAACGGACGCAGGCGCTCCATGTCCGCGGCCAAGGCCTCTACCTGCGCCAGCGTCAGCCCTTCGACTCCGCTGTGTCGAGCGGCTGTCACGCCGACAAACGAGCTGGCATAGGTATGTAACTCACTCAGCGCCAACCCCAGATGGCGGGTGGCGAGCACCACAGCCTTCTCTTTGAGCCCGGCGAAGAGGCCCTTCACCTCCCCCGCCACCCCTTTGATCGCCTCAAGGGGATCGCGACGTCGTTCATCATCCGACAAACGCGCGTTCACCTGGTCATAGAGTGCCCGTCGGTCCTCCTGCACATCGTGTACCACGGCCAACAGATGGCGCAGGCCGACACCCTCCAGGCGGTTCGCGACCACATCCAGCGCCGCGCGTTTCTCACACACCACCGCTACCCGTTCGCCCCGCGCAAGCGCATCAGCGACCAGGTTCACGATCACCTGACTCTTGCCGGTGCCCGGCGGGCCATCGACGACCAGGGTGCGGGTCGCGCGCGCCTTGCTCAACACGGCGCGCTGACTCGGGTCGGCGTAGATGACCGGCACAGGCGCGGCGGCCTCGGCATCGACGGGGGTGAAGGGGGTCGCCAGGTGCGCCTTGAGATCCTCCGGCAGCAGATCCACCGCACAGCCGAGCAGCTGCGCCGCCGACTCGCCTCTATCGAGTGCCGCGAGTAGCTCATCGTAGTCTTGCAGCAGCTCCGAGCTCGACTGCGGGAAGAGCCCGAGCACGGCACACTCCTCCAACTCCAGCCGGTCATCACGCCATGTGTCCAACTCTTCGGAGCGATCGTGGAAGGCGGTGAGTTCCCCGCGCACCGCCATGGTAGGCAGGCCGAGCGCCGCCAAGGTCTCGACCACCACCTCGACCGACTCCTGTGCCGCCGCATCCAGGCGCTCACTCATCTCCTCGGTGTAGCGGCTGCCGCGACGCGAGAAGATCATGCGTAATGCCGATTGGTTGATCAGGGTGTCGGCCCCCTCCACAGGTCGCAGGGTGATCGCCTCCTCCCCGCGGTTATCGCGCGTGATGTGCACGGGAAAGAGCAGTAACGGCGCGCGGAACAGATAGCCGTTCACTACACCGGTAAGAAAGGGGTAACCCAGGTGCAGGTCATGCGCGCCACTCTCCTCCAGGCGGGCGCGATGCTCGCGGTCGAGTGCCACCAACTCCCGCGCCAGCTGTTTGGCCCCCTCATGTACGCCCGTCTCCGCCGCATCGAGCAGACGCGCGCGCCGATGTGAGCGGAGCAGGGTCAAGGTGCGTTCGGCGAGCCCGGTCGAGACCCTTTCGAGCAGATAGAGATCGAGGCTGGCCCCTGTACGACAGCGGCGTAGCCGAACCGAAGGGCTACGCCCATCCCCCGAGATCAGCTGGTCGCGCAGCCTGGCCAGGCCGTTACGCAGCCGCGCGCCCTCTTCGCCCAAGCCGACCGGGGGTGCGGGCGGATGGGCCTCGCGGCTTGCTGCACGCTCCGGGGTGAGGCGTAACTCGTGCAGCGTATCCAACGACTCACCCAACGCTGGCTCACAGAGCAGATCGGCACGCGTCAGACCACGCTGGATCTCGTCGAGCACCTGAGCATTGGCGCTCTGTTCACCCATCAAGCGCAGTAGGCGGCGCAACGTGACCCGGCCACTGCCTCTGCGCGCGGTCTCCTCGACGTAGACCCGCAGCGCCTCCTTGGCCTCGGCGACCCGCGCGGGCATGGGGATGACCCGCCCGAGTCCCGTGAGCAGCTCCGGCTCTAGCCCAAAATGGTCCAGCACCGGGCGCAGCAACTCGCGATAGAGGGAGAGGCAACCCAAGGCGCTGCCTATGCCGAGCAGCACCTCGACCTCCCCCTCGTGCGCCTCGCCATCGGCGGCGAGTACGTGTGTCAGCAACACGAACAGGGCACGCTGCATCTTGGGTCCGGCGTTGATCACCAGCGGCGCCAGCGCCTGAAAGCGCGCGAGCGCCGTGTCTGGGTCGAGCAGCTCACGCCAGTGCCCCAGCAGCGGGGCGAAGACACGCTCGATCGCCTCCAGTTCACTGTCGTGCATCTCGCCATCGGCGAAGGCCATCAACACGCAGGCGGCGAGGGCGCACTCGTGCATCTCCGGTGGCGGCTCATCGAGCAGCTCGGCCATCCCGAGTTGCACCGATGGCGCACCGAGAATGCGCATCAGCACGGCATCCACCTCGGCCACGCTGCGACTCCCTGGGCCCTTACCGGTGAGTGCGCGAAAGAGGTCGGTCTCACTGAACAGCCACAAGGCGTAGGCCCGCAGGCTGTGTTCGGGGTGGGTCGAGATCTGCGTCGTCTCGCCCTGCGCCAGGGTCTCCTCGATCAGCGCCCGGCTCTGTGCCAGGTAGGCCTGCGTATCCCAGGTCAGGGTGTCACTGGAGAGGCCTGTGACCACCACCATCTCCAGTCTCAGGGCCGCATCGAGGTCGCCACAGGCGAGGAGGCCGAAGCGATCGGCGGTCAACTCCCTCGCCATGCTGTAACGCAGCGCCGTCACGAGCACATCCTCGGCGACGCCCTGCTTGGTAAAGATGGCGGTAAGGGCCCCGATCAGCGGCGCATGCGGACCATCGAGGCCGTGCGCCAGATAGTGGCCGAGTTCGTGGCCGAGCAGCGCACTGAGCGCGCCGTCATCGAGCAGCGCGAGTAGCTTCCCCTGCACCTCCAACAAGACGGGGGAGTCGAGCAGATGCATGGCGGCATTTTCGGCGCCATCGGCTTGATACAACTCGATAGGGGCCGCGATCCCGAAGCGTTCGGCACACTCTCGCGCCAGTGCATAGACCGCTGGGGCCATGCCCTCGCTCAACAGGAGTGATTGCGCCAGTAGCCGACGGCGGATCCTGCTCGTATCGACGACCCCTTCCGCCCCGATACCCAGCAGGCCGGGAATCGCCAACAGTTGGCTGGCATAGGTCTCCTCGCCGACAAAGCGGATCGAGGCCGTCTCCATGGGCTGCAAAATGCGGCTAGCCCTCCCATCCTCAGTCGGCAGCGGCTCGTGCGACATACTCCATCCCCCGTATTGGACGTAACAAGCGAGCGCCACGGCACGAAGCGCGGGCGCCCCCACACATGCAACCTAAAAAGGTTGTTAGGTGTGATGGACTATATCACCCGTCTGAGACTGAGTTCACATGTTTCTTCTGTCGACTAGAGCGGCCTGCGCCAGCGCTTGCCAAGCCATGGAGAGCGTAGGTTGTTCAAAGATGAGGAGGGGGATGGGCGGCGCTCGCGCACGACAGAGCGTAACCCCAAACAACCCGCAACCGGGCAAGCAGACCTTAGTGTTCGGGGGTGTCCAACAACCCGCGCACAAACGGCACCGTCAGCCGCCGCTTCTGCTCCCAGCTCGCCTGGTCGAGGCGCTCCAACAACTCGAACAGCGCGTGACTGTCGCGCGGCGCGCGGCGCAGCAGGTAGCTGGCCACCTCGTCACCCAGCTCTAGTCCACGCTGGGCGGCGCGCAGTTGTAGCGCGGCGGCGAGGCCGTCGTCGTCGAGGGTCTGGAGCTGTAGGGTGACGCCGTGGGAGAGGCGGGTGCGCAGGTCGGGGATCAGCAGCGGCAGATTGACCGGGGCGCGGTCGGCGGCCACCAGCAGGCGCCCTCCGGCGAGGTGTAGGCGGTTGTAGAGGTGGAACAGCGCCTCCTCCCAGGGGCGCTCCCCGGCCACCTGTTCGATGTCGTCGAGGGCCAGCAGCGCCATCTCTTCCAGCCCTTCGAGCATCTCCGGGCCGTAGTCACGCGCCTCGGCCAGGGGCAGGTAGAGGGCCGGGGCCGATTCGGCGCCCACCGCCGCCTGCAGGAGGTGGCTGCGCCCGCTGCCGTAGGCACCCCAGAGGTAGATGAAGGGGAGCTGCGCCTCGCGCACCGCGTGCAGCGCCTGGGCGTTGGCGCCGGGGTGGAAGTTGTCGAGGCCGAAGCCGTCGCGCAGGGCGAGGCCGAGCGGCAGCTGCACCCCGCCGCTAGCCTTGCTCATCGCACCCCTCGCCGTAGAGTTCGCTGTGGCGGTAGCGCTGGTGGGCGTAGCGCAGCAGCACCATCACCACGGCGGCCACCGGCAGGGCGAGGAGGATGCCGAAGAAGCCGAACAACTGCCCCCCCGCGAGCACGGCGAAGAGCACCGCCACCGGGTGCAGGCCGATCTTCTCGCCCACCAACAGCGGGGTGAGGAGCATCCCTTCCACCGCTTGGCCGACGCCGAACACCAGCGCCACCAGGACCAGATGCAGCAGGTCGTGGAACTGCATAATGGCCGCGAGCCCCGCGACTAGGATGCCGGTGATGGCGCCGAGGTAAGGCACAAAACTGACCAGCCCGGCGAGCATGCCGATGAGCAGTGAGAGGTCGAGGCCGACCATGGCCAGGCCGATGGAGTAGAGGGTGCCGAGCGCCAACATCACCAGCAGTTGGCCGCGGAAGAAGGCGCCGAGCACCTCGTCGGACTCGCGCGCCAGGCGGGTGATGCGCGGCTCCAGGTAGCGCGGCAGCAGCTCTTGCACGCGGGCGACGATGAGGTCCCAGTCGCGCAACATATAGAAGGTGACCACCGGGATCAGCGTGAGGTTGGCGACCCAGTGCAGCAGGGTCTGGCCCGAGTGGCCGAGCAGCGCGAGCAGCTTGCCGAGCGCCCCACCGGCCCCCTGCATATCCCCCAGGTAGGACTTCAGCTCGCCGACCCCGAACTCCTCCTCGGCATAGCCGAGCAGGGTACCGAGGGCCGGTAGCCCCTGTTCCTGGAGCCAGGCGATGTAGCGTGGGATATGACTGATCAGCAGCTTGACCTGCCCCTGCACCGAGGGGATGAGGATCAGCAGCAGGATCAGCAGCACCAGGGTGAGGACGGAGAAGACGGTGACCACCGAGAGGGTACGGGTCATGCCACGCGCCTCCAGCTTGTCGGCGATGGGGTCGCCGATGTAGGCGAGGATGGAGGCGGCCAGGAAGGGGGTCAGGATCGGTGCCAGTAGGTAGACCAACCCGACCAGCACCAGACCGATCGCCAACAGAAACCAGCGTTGCGATTCACTCATGCCTCACTCCCTGGCGCGCCTTGCGCCCCCAGACCCACACGTAGGCCGCACCACTCGACAGCGTGGTGAGGCAGACCAAGAGCATCCCCGGCCCGAGCAGCGGCCCGAGCACACCGAACGCCAACCAGCATAACAGCAGCAGCACGAAGCCGATCTGCACCAGCGTATTGAGCTTGCTGAGCAGCAGCGGCGCGGGCTCGATGCGCCCGCAACAGCGCCGATAGGCCAGTGCGCCCCCGGCGATGAGTAGGTCGCGCCCCACCACCAGCACCGCCAGCCAGGGCGGCAACAGGCCGAGCCAGGCCAGGGTCCCATAGGCGTGGAGCATCATCAACTTGTCTGCCAAGGGGTCGAGAAAGGCCCCCAGACGACTCTGCCACCCCATGCGGCGCGCCAGCCAACCATCGACCCCGTCGCTCGCCCCGGCCAGGGCGAAGAGCCCCAGGGCCAGACCGAAGTGCCCCCCGAGCAGGGCCAGGACCACCGGCGGGATGAGCGCCAGGCGCAGCGCCGAGATGAGGTTGGGCAGGTCGCGCCGGGTCACGGCAAATAGGTGAAGAGCAGCTCGCCCGGGGCCACAGAGC
>QKED01000032.1 GCA_003252455.1 Gammaproteobacteria bacterium | reverse complement strand
CGGTCTCCGCCTCGATGCGCAGGTGGCCTTCGATGCGGGTGATGGGATCGACAACAACGGTCTGTTTACTCATCTTATTCCCCTAAAACAGGTCAAACGGGGCGGCGCGCCTCGGGCGGCGCCGCACGCCGGGATTTACTTGTCGTCTTCGATCAGGTGCTCGGCGACCAGTTCGGTCAGGCCCACCACTTCGACATCCATGTTGTAGTGCTCCAGCCCCTCTTCGAGGATGATGCGGCAGTTGGCGCAGGCGGTGACCAGGGTGTCGACGCCGAGCGCCTCCACCTGTCCCTTCTTACGCTTGAAGGCCACCAGACGCAGCTCTTCGGCGCGGTCGTTGGCGCTCACACCACCGCCGCCACCGCAGCACCAGTTCATCGCGCCGTGCTCCTCCATCTCGCGGAAGTCGCTGGCCACAGACTTGAGCAGGTTGCGCGGCTGTTCGATGACGCCGCCACGCCGGGCGATCTGGCAGGGGTCGTGGAAGGTGAGCGGGCGCTCGTCACACCCTTGGGTACGCAGCCTGCCCGCCTGGCGTAGCTCTTCGAGCACCTCAAGGATGTGCTTCACCTCGAAGCGGTAGGGGCGCCCGATGAGATTGGGCCCCTCCCAACGGATGGCGGTAAAGGCGTGGCCACACTCGGGGCTGATGACAGTCTTCACCCCCAGCCCCTCAGCGGCGTCGACGATGCGCTGTACCAGCTCGGCGGCGATGTCGGAGGCACCGATCTGGATGCCGCTGTTGGTCGCCTCGAAGGCCTTGGAGGAGAGGGTCCAGGAGACCCCGGCCTGTCTGAAGATCTTACCCAGGGCGCCGATGTACTCGGGGAAGTTCATCACCTCCATGGAGGAGAGCAGTACCATGTAATCGGCGCCCTGCACATCCATGGGGATGGAGAGACCGGTCTCGGCCTCTTGTGCCCTGATCTGCGCCTGCAGTGCCGGCAGCTTGACCCCCATGGGGCTGCCTAGGGTTACGGCACGCTGGGTGGCACCGATCATCCCCTCCGGGGCGACGCCCGCAGCAGACATACCCTCACGCATCTTGCGTACCATATAGGCGATGTCGTTCCCCACCGGGCAGACCATGGAGCAGCGGCCGCACAGCGTGCAACTGTCGTAGACCAACTCACTCCACTGCTCCAGCTCCTTTTCGGTCACCGGTTTGGAGAGACCGACCAGTGCGCCGAGACGCCCGAGCAGGGTGTACTCCTGCTGCCAGACCCGTTTGAGCGGGTCCAACTTATGAATCGGGGTGTACTTGGGGTCGCCGGTCTCGGTGTAGAAGAGGCACGCCTCGGCACACAGGCCGCAGTGCACGCAACTGGAGAAGAAGCTGGCGATGGGGCTGTCCATCACCTCGCGGAAGGCGGCCATGCCGCGTTCGAATGATGCGCTCATGACTGCACCCCCTTGCGAGCAGCGATGTCACCGTTGTACCAACGGGAGATGAACAGGGTGATAGCGTGCATCAGCTTGGTGAACGGGAAGATCACCAACAGCAGCTCCACACTGAGGATGTGTAGGGCGAGCATGGTCTGATACGGGAACATCAGGTGGTGGTAGGCCATGTAACCGGTGAGCACCGGTAGCAGGGTCACCGCCCAGGTGAGGTAATCCTCGAAGCCACTGAGCAGGCGCTTCACCGGATCGGTAATGCGGTTGACCAGTACCACTACCAGGCTGATGAGGGTGAGCACGGCGACCAGGTCGACCAGGGCCGAGGGGAGCGCGGGCCAACTGAGACCGAGGGTGGATTCGATCAGCTTGATGTGCGGGGCATAGAGGAACACCACCACGAACAGACCGAAGTGGAACAAGTAGCCCGCCACATAGGTGATGGGTGAGCGCCGCAGGATGTGCATGTCGGGCAGCATGCGGCGCCAGACAGTGGCGCCAGCACACGCCTTGGTATTCACACGCGGCTTGGCCAAATCGGCCTTGCGCCCCAGTGAGTAGATCTCAAACAGGCGCAACACCACGCCAAAGGCGAAGATGGAGACGGCGATGGCCAACCCGGGCCCGCGACTCCAGAGCAGAAGGTCCATGGCACTCATCAGGCTTTCTCCAGGTCGTCGATGGTCACTTTGGTGTGGGCCGCTTTCGCCTTGCCCTTGGTCGACTGGTTGCCAAAGGCCACTGCGGCACCCACGGCGGCACCGGCCAGGGCAGCGGTGACAGCGGCACCAGTCACCGGTTGGATCGGCGTGGAGAGTGCGGTGTAGAAGCCACCACCATCCCAGAACTTCGGCTCGGAGCAGCCAAGGCAGCCATGGCCGGATTGGATGGGGAAGCTAGTGCCCCCGTTCCACTTCAGCGTGGCGCAGGCGTTGTAGGTGGTCGGCCCCTTGCACCCAAGCTCGTAGAGACACCAGCCGTTGCGTGCGCCCTCGTCGTCAAAGGTCTTGGCGAATAGGCCCCGGTCATAGAAGGGGCGGCGGTAGCAGCGGTCGTGGATGGTATCGCCATAGAACACCTTGGGGCGACCGAGGGCGTCGAGTTCAGGCAGGGCACCGAAGGTGAGGAAGTGCGCCACCACACCGACGATGACGTTGGGAATGGGGGGGCAGCCAGGGACATTCATCACCGGCTTGTCCTGCACAATATCCTTCACCGAGACCGCACCGGTGGGATTAGGGTTGGCCATCGGCAGGCCACCAAAGGCGGCACAGGTACCGATAGAGACCACTGCCGCCGCCCCTTCGGCCACCTCCTTGAGCATGGAGAGATTGGTGTGCCCGGCGATGGTGGAGTAAGCCCCCCCCTCACCCAGAGGGATGGAGCCATCGACCAACAGCAGGTAGCTGCCGTAGTTCGCCTTCATCGCCTGGGCACGTGCCTCCTCGGCGGCATCGCCGGAGGCGGCCTGCAGGGTGTGGTGGTAGTCGAGTGAGATGGCGTCGAAGATGAGGCTCTCGATGGTCGGCGAGTAGGCGCGGGTGAGCGACTCGGTGCAGCCGGTGCACTCCTGGAAGGAGAGCCAGATGACCGAGGGGCGGCGTGCCGCCTGGGTCAGCGCCTCGGCCACCGCACTACTCATGCTCGGTGGCAGGCCGAGCATAGAGGCTGTCGTGGCACAAAACTTCAGAAAGCCACGTCGGCTGACACCCCGCTGGGCCAGCAGGTCGAAGAGACTCTTATCGGGTTCGGACATTGTTAACCCCCTACTTTGTTATGGCGGTGGCGCAGGTGCGCACCAGCTTCAGTAGTCCAACTGATTTTGTAGCAGACGTGCACGCAGGGCCTCACGCGCCTCACGCACGTCGTCTTGTGGTGAAACCAAGATCTCAGGACAGTAAGTGACCTCGATGAACTCACCGATCACCTCCTCGTCGTCATTCATGTGCGTCACCCACCAAACCCCGGAGTAGCCGGTCTCGAAGACCTGACTCGGCCCGTAGGTGGTGACCACACCACTCACCTCCCCCTCGCCCAATAGCTCGCGCAGGCTCTGCATATCTGCCTCGGTCAGAGGGAGGGCGCGCAGGTCGATGCTGTCAGGCTCGTCGTGCTCGATGAGCCGCCCGAGCATGGCGAGGAGCTGCTGCAGGATGGCCGGGGCCTGGTAGGCGTGCTCCGCCTTGGGCAGGGCCATGGGGTGGATGGGGATCGCGGCGATGTCGTTCAGCTTTGCCATTGGTCGAGCGCCTCCAGGGTGAGGGCACAGATGGTCGGGATCGCCTCGGCCACCACAGGGGTGGGCTCCATACCCCAGTCGAGCTTTTGCGGCTGTACGCCGATAAGCATGCGCCGCTGCGGCAGACTGTCGGTCAGGCGGGCAATGGCCATCAGATCGAGCAGCCCCACCTCGTGTACGCTGCGCTGGTTGTGGCTGGTGAGAAAGGCGTCCATCGCCTCGCCACGAAAGGCCTGTACCGTACCTGGTGCGGATTTCAGTTGTGCGGCATCGATGACGATCAGGGTGTCGGCCTCCTCGATAGGCGAGGCCAGAGTGAAGGAGAGCGTGCCACCGTCGATGAGTTCGACATCTGCACGATCGGCGAGCAGGGGGGCTAGGGCAGAAAGGGCGTGGATACCGACCCCTTCGTCACTGAGCAGCGTATTGCCGATCCCCAGGATGAGCGTTTTCGTCTGCATGGGTGCCTTTCGATCGCCGCACTCGCAGGTGATACGAGTCGAGGCGTTTGTGATGCGCTGAGTGTAGTCCTTCTCCCGAGGCGTTGTGAACCTTTAGATACACATAGGGAGAATACCCCCGTCCATAGCGCGCGTCCGACAGGATGGTACAGTCACCAGGGTACCCCTGTGCGTCTCTGAGCCTGAGAACCCCTACACAGTTTCACTGCGCAACCCGACGCCTCAGCCTTATTACGCGGAGAATTTGCCAATAGCAGTGACCATTCACACAACCTTGTGCGCGGGTGTGGTGTATCTCTGGCTCAGTTGGTATTCTGGGGAATGTTACAGATCTGCCACGGTCGTTTATTTTTGTGGTAGATGCCTTGACCTACACATCAGTCTACGGGGAATCGCGCGTGCATATCGCCCTTTTGGAAGACGACATCGATCAGGCCCGTGTATTACAACTCTGGCTCGAAGACGCTGACCACGAGTGCCGTTGGTTCGAAACCGGCGAGGCGTTCATCAAGGGAATGCGTGCCGACAGCTACGATCTGCTGATCCTCGACTGGATGTTGCCTGACTCCAGCGGTATCGAGATCCTCACCTGGGTACGCGACAACATCGATTGGCCCGTCCCAGTCCTCTTCGTCACCAGCAAGGACAGCGAACGTGACATCGTCACCGCCCTACAGGCCGGGGCAGATGACTACATGTCCAAGCCGGTTAAACAGATGGAGATGCTCGCACGTATCGAGGCGCTCGCCCGGCGCTCGCAGCAGAACACCAAGAGCTCGCAGATCCAGGTCTTCGGCCCCTACACCATCGACCCCGCCACCCGCACCATCACGCGCAATGGTGAGCCCCTGGAGCTGACCCAGAAGGAGTACATCCTCAGCGTCTTCCTGCTCAACAATCAGGGACGCGTACTCTCCCGCGGGCACATCCTCGAACACGTGTGGGGACGCTCCGCCGAACTCAACACCCGCACCGTCGACACGCATGTCAGCCGTATACGTAAAAAATTGGGACTTTCACCGGAAAGTGGCTGGCGTCTGAGCGCCATCTACCAGTATGGTTACCGTTTGGAGTGTCTCGACAACAGTCAGGCCCCGCAGGCCATGGCCGGCCAGGGGCATTAACAGGGGGTAGATCCCATGTGCCTCGGCATCCCCATGCAGGTGGTCGCCATCGACCAATACGTAGCGCGCTGTGCCGCCAAGGGCGTCGAGCGAGATGTCAGCCTCTTCATGTTGATGAATGATGAAGTGAAGGTGGGCGACTTTGTCATGGTCCATGTCGGCTACGCCATCCAGATCATGACCGAGGCCGACGCCCGCTCCACCTGGGAGTTGCTCGACCAGGTGCTGGCTGCAGAGCCCCTGCCCAATGCATGAGCTCTCCCTCTGCCAGGGCATCATTAGCCAGGTCGAAGCCCTCGCCGCACAACACGATGCCACTGGCGTCGCACTGATCAAACTGCGCATCGGTCCCCTCTCTGGGGCCGAGCCCCAGTTGCTCCTCAACGCCTTCCCCATCGCCGCCGCCGGTACCGTGGCCGAGCACGCCGAGCTGACCATCGACCCGCAACCCATTCGCGTCCTCTGTAGCGTCTGCGGTGCAGAGAGCGAGGCAAGCATCAACCGCCTGCTATGCGGTGAGTGCGGTGACTGGCGCACCCGACTCATCAGTGGCGACGAGCTATTACTGGCCAGCGTTGAACTCATTACCGGCAGCTGATCACGGCTTGTCGCCTGCCCCGGCCTGTCTTATCTTCTGGTTTTCCCACCACCGCACAGGAGCCCCCCATGTGTGATACCTGCGGCTGCAATATCACCCCCGGCAACCGACATCTCATCGAGGGCGACGGCGCCCTCGCCACCACCAAGGAGGGGCATGCAGCAGTAGAGGTGTTGGAGGGACTACTCTCGGCCAACGACCACCAGGCAGCACACAACCGTCAACACTTCGACAGCCACAAGGTATTGGCGATCAACCTCATGTCGTCACCCGGCGCAGGCAAGACCGCCCTGCTCGAACGGACCATCGAAGCGCTCGCCAGTGAGTTGACGATCGCCGTGGTCGAGGGCGACCTGGAGACCGAAAACGACGCCGAGCGTATCCGCGCCAAGGGGGTTCCCGCTGTGCAGATCGCGACCGGTAGCGCCTGTCACCTCGACGCACACATGGTCCACGACGCCCTGCACCAGCTCCAGCTCGACGGTCTCGACCTACTCTTCATCGAAAACGTAGGCAATCTGGTCTGTCCCGCCAGTTTCGACCTCGGACACCACCGCAACGTCACCCTGCTCTCGGTCACCGAGGGCGACGACAAACCGGCCAAATACCCGGTGATGTTCCGCGGCTCCGACCTGGTTCTGATCACCAAAGAGGACCTGCTACCGTATCTGGAGGAGTTCTCTGTGGCCCGCGCCGAAGGGTGTGTGCGAGCCCTGGCCAATCCAGCCCCCATCCTCACGCTCTCTAGCAAGAGTCAGAACGACGGCTTCAAGCAGTGGCTCGACTGGCTGCGCAGCGAACTCGCCCACTACCAACGCCACCTACAGGCCGGACAGACCCTAAGCCCACGCCTGGCCAAGGGGGGGAGCGTCGTGGGTCACACCCATGACCACCATGCGGGTCACACACACGGCCATCACGACCACCACCTGGGCCATCACCATCACGACTGACTATGAGCAGCACCACCACCGCCCAAGAATGGCTGGAACGCCTGCGACACCTCCCCCTGGAACAGCCACTGCGGCTGATGAATGTCTGTGGCGGCCACGAGCGCAGCATCACCCAGGCCGGTATTCGTAGCCTGCTACCCGATATGGTGGAACTGATCCCAGGCCCTGGCTGCCCGGTTTGTGTCTGTCCTGAGGAGGCGATCTACGCTGCCATCCAGTATGCCCTGCACCACCCGGTCACCCTAGTCGCCTTCGGCGACATGCTGCGCGTACCGGTCAATGTGCCCAAGGGCGAGGTGCGTTCACTCGAAGAGGCAAAGGCGCAGGGGGGCGACGTGCGCCCCATCGCCTCGCCGACAGAGGCCGTCGCGATTGCAGCGGCCCAACCCGAGCGCCGTGTGGTATTCCTCGCTGCTGGTTTCGAGACCACCACCGCGCCTATCGCGGCAATGCTCGCCCAGGGTGCACCAGAGAATCTACTGGTACTGAGTGCTGCCCGCCTCACGTGGCCCGCAGTTGCCATGTTGTTACAAAGTGACACCCCCGGTTTTGAGGCGCTTATCGCACCCGGTCACGTGGCCACGGTGATGGGCCCCGAGGAGTGGTCCTTCGTTGTGGAACGGCACGGTCTAGCGGCGGCCATTGCCGGTTTCAGCCCTGAGAGCCTGCTCGCTGCCACCTGGTCGGTGGTCCGCCAGAGCGTCGAACAGAGGCCATTTTTGGACAACTGCTACGGCGAATTGGTGCGTCCTGGCGGCAATCGTCGTGGCAAGGCGCTGCTCGACGAGGTGTTCGAAGTGGTCGACGCCCCTTGGCGCGGCATCGGCATTATCCCCGCCTCGGGCTATGCACTGCGGGGTGACTATAGGCGTCACGATGTGCTCAACCAGCTGCCCGACTACGCGGCCGAACAGCGTAGACGGGCAGGCGAAATGCCACCGGGCTGCGACTGTGCCAAGGTCGTATTGGGTAAGATCTACCCCATCGCCTGTCGCCTCTATGGCGAGGCCTGCACCCCGCGCACACCGGTCGGCCCCTGCATGGTCTCCGACGAGGGGGCCTGTCGTATCTGGTGGTCCGCCGGACATCGTCAGCACAGCACCTGACGACCACCCAGTCCACCGAACCGAAGCGGCGGCTTTCTGCATCGCCTTTCCTGTGCAGGCGACGCCCCATTGCACCGGGATCGGGTGATTTGCCCTGCTGGCGTGTCCAATCACGAGATGCGTTGCCCATATTCTTCAGAATAAAGGGCTTATACAAGTGCCACCCAATAGGCTAGAATGGGCGGATTTTCCGCGTGGTCAGTTAGGCCTCACGGCAAAACCCGATCTCTGGCGCGCGCAGCATCTGGTTCGGGCGACGGACACGGGGAGTGCGGCTGCCCTCCCCTCGAATAATGTGAGGACTAAACCATCCCCGGATTGCCCAGAAGGCATACCGGCTGCAGCGCACGGGTGGTCACCGCAGGCTTTCTGTTTATCCAAGAGACTGAGTACAACCATGACTGATCTATCTCTCTACCGTAACATCGGCATCTTCGCGCACGTGGATGCGGGCAAGACCACCACCACCGAGCGCATCCTCAAGCTCACCGGCAAGATCCACAAGCTGGGCGAGGTGCACGACGGCGCCGCTACCACCGACTTCATGGACCAGGAGCGCGAGCGCGGTATTACCATTCAGTCAGCGGCCACCACCTGCTTCTGGAAGGACCACCGGTTCAACATCATCGACACCCCCGGCCACGTGGACTTCACCATCGAGGTGTACCGTTCACTCAAGGTGCTCGATGGCGGTATCGGCGTGTTCTGCGGTTCCGGCGGCGTCGAGCCCCAGTCCGAGACCAACTGGCGCTACGCCAACGACTCCGAAGTCGCCCGCATCATCTTCGTCAATAAGCTCGACCGCCTGGGCGCCGACTTCTACCGTGTGGTCAAGCAGGTCGAGGATGTCCTCGCCGCCAAGCCCCTGGTCATGGTGCTGCCTATCGGCATTGAGGAGAACTTCAAGGGTGTGGTCGAACTCCTGACCCGTAAGGCCTGGATCTGGGACGAGTCCGGCGACCCGATGAACTACGAGATCGTCGATGCGCCGGCCGAGATGGCCGAGCAGATCGAAGAGTGGCGCGAAAAGCTCATCGAGACCGCCGTGGAGCAGGACGATGACCTGATGGAGAAGTACCTCGAAGGTGAGGAGCCCTCCGTCGACGACCTCAAGCGCTGCATCCGTAAGGGCACCATCGCCCTGGATTTCTTCCCCACCTACACCGGTTCTGCATTCAAGAACAAGGGCATGCAGCTGGTGCTGGACGCCGTGGTCGACTTCCTGCCCTGCCCCACCGAGGTGCCTCCGCAGCCCGAAGTGGACCTCGAAGGTAACGAAACCGGTAACTTCGCCATCGTCGACGCCGACGGCCCGCTGCGCGCCCTGGCGTTCAAGATCATGGACGACCGCTTTGGTGCCCTGACCTTTACCCGCATCTACTCCGGCCGCGTGAACAAGGGCGATACCGTCCTCAACACCTATACCGGCAAGACCGAGCGTATCGGACGTATCGTCGAGATGCACGCCGACGAGCGTATCGAGCATGACAGCGCCCAGGCTGGTGACATCGTCGCCTTCATCGGCATGAAGAACGTGCAGACCGGTCACACCCTGTGCGACCCAAAGAACCCCGCCACCCTGGAGCCCATGGTCTTCCCGGATCCGGTCATCTCCATCGCTGTCGCCCCGAAGGACAAGGGCGGCGCCGAGAAGATGGGTATCGCCCTGAACAAGATGGTGCAGGAAGACCCCTCTTTCCGCGTCGAGACCGACGAAGAGTCTGGCGAGACCATCCTCAAGGGCATGGGCGAGCTGCACCTCGACATCAAGATCGACATCCTCAAGCGCACCCACAAGGTGGATGTGGTGGTGGGTAAGCCGCAGGTGGCCTACCGCGAGACCATCACCGGTCGCGTTGAAGACAGCTACACCCACAAGAAGCAGACCGGTGGTTCCGGTCAGTTCGCCAAGATCGACTACGTGATCGAACCTGGTGAGGTGGGTTCCGGCTACACCTTCGTCTCTGCCGTGACCGGTGGTAACGTGCCGCGTGAGTTCTGGCCCGCAGTGGACAAGGGGTTCAAGGGCATGATGGGCCAGGGCCCGATGGCCGGCTTCCCGGTCCTCGACGTCAAGGTAACCCTCACCGACGGTGGCTTCCACGCCGTGGACTCCTCCGCCATCGCCTACGAAATTGCCGCCCGCGGCGCCTTCCGTCAGTCTATGCCCAAGGCCGGACCGCAGCTGATGGAGCCGATCATGAAGGTCGACGTCTTCACCCCCGAGGACCACGTGGGTGACGTCATCGGTGACCTCAACCGTCGCCGTGGCATGATCAAGTCCCAGGAGCCGGGCCCGACCGGTATCCGCATCAAGGCCGATGCCCCGCTCTCCGAGATGTTCGGCTACATCGGTGACCTGCGTACCATGACCTCCGGGCGTGGCCAGTTCTCCATGGAGTTCTCCCACTACACCGCCTGCCCGAAGAACGTGGCCGACGTAGTGATCAAGGAAGTGGCCGAGCGCAAGGCCGCCAAGAAGTAAGCCACCCTTACTCCTTACCTAAAAAGGCCGGTCGGGATCCCCGACCGGCCTTTTTTTTGGCTGATAGTTATACTTTTACGTTCAGGATAAATGTTACAAAACCGTAAGTACCGGTTCACAAAACGCCGAAGTAGCACTTCATTC
>QKED01000088.1 GCA_003252455.1 Gammaproteobacteria bacterium | reverse complement strand
GTGCAGGCCGCCCGTCAGTTGGTCGGCGGTCAGCAGTACACGCTGGGTGCGGGTGACCAGGGCCCCCGAGAGGCGCGCCACCTGCTCTTGTACATCGCTACGCAGCTCGTGTTGCCAATGCGCCTGCAGGTGCTTCTCCATCACATGCACCGCGAGCCAGAAGATCAGCAGGATCATCCCCACCCCGGCGCGCAACAGGCGTAGGGGGAGGAGCATCACCAACACCAGCACGGTGACGGAGATGCTCAGTGTGGCGGTGACGTGCAGCCAGGTCTCCTCAAGCGGCGAACGGTCGTTATGGACCACGCTGTAGAGCATCTCGGGGTCGAAGCGACCGGTGACCAGTCCATGGCGGGTCAGGGCGGCGTGGATCCGCCGCCAGCGCTCCAGGTCGCTCTGCCCGAGCGGCACCTCAGGGTACTCGATCAAGCGCCCCATCACCCCGGCACTGTAGGCGTTGAAGCCATACCAGTCACGCAACTCGGGTAGTGCCGGGGGGAGCTCCTGGGTGAGGCGGGCGACGGTGGATTGACTGTGCTCCAGGGCGTAGCGCCACCCATCCAGCGTCGCCTGACGAAAGCGCTCGACCAGACCGGGGTCGCTGCGCAGTAACCGCTCGCTGCCAAACAGGATATCGCCGTAGAACTCGCTACCGAGTTCGCGGGCCGTGAGCGAGGAGAGGTAGATACCCCGCTCGCGGGCCAGCCACTCGGTGACCATGGCCGTGGTAGCGACGACCTCCACCTCACTGTCGAGCAGCAGGCCGATCCCGGGTTCATGGTCGAGGCGCTGGATACGCGTGGTGTGCGCCGGGCCGAGGAGCGTACTCAACTCCACCTCCGCGACCCCCTCGCGCACGCCGATGCGTTGGCCACGCAGGTCGTTCAGCGTCTCCAGGCGGACATCCACTGGCAGGGCGAAATAGCCGTTGGGGCTCTGCTGCATCAACGGGGCGAGGATGACCACCCCCTCACCATGGTCACGTGCCACCAGCAGCTCGACAGAGGCGATGCCGAAGTCGGCACGGCGGGCCATCACCTCGGTAATCGGGTCGCGTCGCGTCCCCTGCTGCGAGTGACTGGGGCGCAGCTCGACCTCCAACCCGGCATCGCGGTAGAAGCCCTGCCACTGGGCGGCATAGAGGCCGGCGTAACGAAACTGAGGTGCCTGGGGCAACTGCACCACGACCCGCTCCAGCGCCTGTACCGAGCCGCCAAAGAGCGCCACGAGGAGCAGGACGAGCCGACCCAGGGTGGTGTGTGTGTGACGCCAAGGTGCCATCACGCGCCGCGCCCTACTATGCTGAGGCCGGGACGCGGCTGCGCCCGCGCGGCAGGTGGCACAGGGTGTGGTGGCTGGGGGCGAAGCTGCGAGGGCCACGCGCGCGGTCGTGGTGTGGCCCTGCGGGCCGGACCCAAACCGACAGCGGCCGCCCAGCACCCATGCACTACTCGAATCTCGCCTCTCATCGCGCGAGCTAACCCCCGGTTGTACGACCTTCAGCGCCTATGAGGAAAATTCTACTCTGTCGCGCCATGTCGGCGCGCGCATTTAGCGGGGCTCGGACGGACGCTTAACAGCACTGTCGGCGGTGCTGGGTTCATGTCGTACCCGCCCCGCCCGGTCTCACACAGTTCACCTGGCCCTCTCCGGGAGGTAGGAAGAGCGCGCATGGTGCTGTGCGAATTTTAGCATGCCGCCCGGGCGTCTCTGGCCCTAATCGTCACATTCATAGGCTAGAATGGCTGGCAGGGCGTGGCCATACACGGGGTTGGCTCGCACGCCGGTGAGGCCGAAACCGTTACACTATGCTATCTCTACCAAGGTAGAGTCCGGCGTGCCATGTCGGGGGTGCTCACACACTCCCCTGTTCGATAGACCCCCAAGGCCCCCTAAGAGGCCATACACCATCCGAAGTGCTGAACCGACACAATGCAAGACGCCTCCAAGATCCTTATCGTCGATGATGTCCCGGAAAACATCAGTGTCCTGTTCGAGTTCCTGATCAATCAGGGCTTCGAGGTCTCCATCGCCCCCGATGGCGAGGCGGCACTGGTGGTGGTGGAGCACGACCCGCCGGACCTCATCCTACTCGACGTGATGATGCCCGGGATCGACGGTTTCGAGACCTGCCGCCGGCTGAAGATGAACCCGGAATCGAAGGATATCCCGGTGATCTTCATGACCGCCCTATCGGACACGGTGGACAAGGTGAAGGGGTTCCAACTCGGTGCCGTGGATTACGTTACCAAGCCGGTACAGCAGGACGAGGTACTCGGGCGTGTGCGTGCCCACGTCACCATTCGCAACCTACAGCAGCGGCTGGAGCGCCAGAACGCCGAGCTACAGGCCTTCGCCCACACCGTGGCGCACGACCTGAAAAACCCTGTGGGGGTGATCCTCACCGCGTCGCAGCTGCTCAAGCGCGACTACATGGCCAAGCACAATGACTACCCCGACTCCACCCTGGCCCTGGTGGAGAGTTCCGCCAAGCGTATGCAGGAGATCATCAAGGGGCTCTTGACCCTGGCTGGACTCTCACACCAGAGGCCGATCTACGAACCGCTGCCGATGCAGAGCATCGTCGACGACACCCTCTTTCACCTCAATACCATGGTGCGTGAGAAGCAGGCCACAGTGACGACCGAGGGGGAGCTGGCGACCGCCTACGGCCATCCCGGCTGGGTCGGCGAGGTGTGGTACAACTACATCAGCAACGCCCTGAAGTACGGCGGCACCCCACCCAAGGTGGTGATCGGCTCCGAGCGCAAGGGCGACCGGATCTGTTTTTGGGTCAAGGACAACGGCCCTGGTCTCAGCGAGGGGGAGATCGCCCAGCTCTTCGTCCCCTTTACCCGCCTGCACACCAACCGCGCCGAGGGGCATGGCCTCGGGCTCTCCATCGTCCAGCGCATCATCGGTAATCTGGAGGGGCAGACGGGTGTGGAGTCGACCCCGGGCGAGGGGAGTCGCTTCTGGTTCAGCCTGCCAATCGAGGAGCCCAAGGGGCCCTAATCACGCCCCAGCCGAGACGGCGTCGCCGCCATCGGTGGCGCTATGGGGCCGTTACACGGACCGATATCGATTAGAAGAGCGAGGCGGAGAGTTCGTTGACCGCCACCAGCATCTCCGGGTCGTCGGTGAGTGCCTCGGAGATGGCACTACGACAGGCACTGATCGGGCTGACGCCGTCGTGGATCAGCTTCGCGGTATGCACCAACAGACGCGTGCTGGCCCCCTCCTCCAACCCGTTGCCCTTGAGCTTGCGCGTCATCTGCGCGAATTTCACCAATTGCTCGGCCATGGCCATATCGATGCCTGACTCGTTGACCACGATGCGCGCCTCCAGTGTGGCCTTGGGATAGTCGAACTCCAGGGCGACGAAGCGTTGCCGGGTGGAGGGCTTCAGGTCCTTGAGCACACTCTGGTAGCCGGGGTTGTAGGAGATGGCAAGACAGAACTCGGGGCCCGCCTCCAGGATCTCGCCGAGCTTCTCCATCGGCAGGGTGCGGCGGTCGTCCGCCAGGGGGTGGATCACCACGGTGGTGTCCTTGCGTGCCTCGACGATCTCGTCGAGGTAACAGATGGCGCCGTGACGCACGGCGCGGGCCAGGGGGCCGTCGACCCAGGTGGTCTCGCCACCCATCACCAGATAGCGCCCCACCAGGTCCGAGGCGGTCAGATCGTCGTGGCAGGAGACGGTGATCAGTGGCCGTTTGAGGCGCCAGGCCATGTACTCCATGAAGCGGCTCTTGCCACAGCCGGTCGGTCCCTTGAGCAGCACTGGCAGACCATTGCGATAGGCCGCCTCGAAGATCGCCACCTCATCCCCGACCGCCTCGTAGTAAGGCTGCTGCTGGATAAAGTGCTCTTCCGGTCTCAAGGCTTTGGCTTGCATGGTCAGGGCTCCTGGGTGTGGCCGTGGGAGTGGATGGACGCCGGGCGTCCACAGGTGATCGTGGGGGGCTCACGCCGAGCGCTCAAGGGGTGACGGAGCGAGACACAATCTTGACTACTTTTCTAAGTCAATGAATTTAATGCTCAAATTTCAGAGGCATAGAATTTTCTTATATAATAATTCTATTTGCACATTGGAAATTTCGATATCCCTTTTTATGGGCTTTCGTACCGATCAGGCGTATCTTCACAGGTCATTTGTCCCCGGTAAGAGCGGCAATAGGTGAGTGCGTTACTAAGGATATCAGCCCGGCGTAACCGTGTTCACCCATTTCCGCTTATCTCGAGTTTCATCCCTATCCTGGAGTGGAGGTAGCCAATGTCTGAGGTAATTGCAACCAACCAGACCATCTTGGTCGCGGGTGGCGGCATCAGCGGCCTCACGGCAGCCCTAGAGGCGGCCGAGTGCGGCAAGCAGGTGATCCTGGTCGAAAAAGGCCCGACCGTCGGTGGTCGCGTCGGTCAGCTGTACAAGTATTTCCCCAAGCTGTGCTTCCCGACCTGCGGTCTGGAGATCCAGCTGCGCCGCCTGAAGGCCAACAAGAACGTGCGTCTGTTGACCATGGCCGAAGTGACCGGCATCAGCGGCGAGGCGGGCAACTACACCGCCAGCATCAAGCTCTCCCCCCGTTACATCAACGAAAACTGCACCGCCTGCGGCGAGTGCGGCAAGGCCGTTGAGGGCGAGTACGACGACGAGCACAACTACGGCATGAAGAAGCGCAAGGCCGCCTACATCCCGTACAACCTCGCCTACCCGCAGCGTTATGTGCTCGACCCGCGTGCCGTCGGCACCGACGACGGTGAGCGCGCCAAGGCCGCTTGCAAGTACAACGCCGTCGACCTCGACATGCAGGAAGAGACCCTGGAGCTGAACGTCGGCGCCGTGGTCTGGGCCACCGGTTGGAAGCCCTACCCCGCCGCCAAGATTCAGCCCTACGGCTACGACCGCTACGACAACGTCATCACCAACGTCGAGTTCGAGCGCATGCTCGACCCCTTCGGCCCCACCGGTGGCAAGATCGTGCGTCCTTCCGACGGCGTGGCACCGAAGAACATCGCCTTCATCCAGTGCGCCGGTTCGCGTGATCGCAACCACCTCAAGCACTGCTCGCGCATCTGCTGCATGGCCTCGCTGAAGCAGACCACCTATGTGGCCGAGCAACTGGGCGACGCCTGCAAGTCGACCGTCTACTACATCGACATCCGCGCCATCGACCGCATCGACGACTTCTACCAGAAGGTCCAGAAGGACCCGAACGTCAGCTTCGTCAAGTCCAAGGTGGCCAACATCGTCTCCGGCAGCAACGGTAACGTGGTGCTCAACGGTGTGGATACCGAGGGTTACAACCGCTACGCCAATGACCACGACCTGGTCGTGCTGGCCACCGGCATGGAGTCCACCGTGCCGCAGGGCGTGTTCCCCGAGGGTACCGTGATCAACGAGCACGGCTTTATCGATCTGGAAGAGAGCAACGGCGCCATCTTCGGTGCGGGCTGCTCCAGCGACGCGCTCGACGTGAACCGCGCCGCCCAGAACGCCACCGCGGCCGCCCTGCGCGCCATCCAGGTGGTCACCAAAGTCGCAGCTCAGGAGGGTTAAACAGTGTCTGAGAAGAAGATCGGAGCCTACGTCTGTTCTGGTTGCGGCATCGGCGACCGTCTCGACGTCAACCAACTGGTCAATACCGCCAAGCGCGACGGTAAGGCCAACGAAGTCAAGGATCACCCCTTCCTCTGCTCCGCCGAGGGTGTGAAGCTGATCCAGGACGATATCGACAACAACGGCGTCAACCGCGTCGTCATCGTCGGCTGCTCGCGCCGCGCCAAGACCGAGGCCTTCAGCTTCGAGAACGTGGCCATCACCCGCGCCAACATCCGTGAGGGTGTCCTCTGGGTGCGTCCCGATGCGCCCGAGCACGCCGAGACCACGCAGGAGATGGCCGACGACTACGTGCGCATGGCCTGCGCCGAGATCAAGTACATGGGCATCCCCTCCGGCTCCGGCGAGCAGGACCTGACCCGTCATCTGCTGGTCGTCGGTGGTGGTATCTCCGGCATGACCGCCGCCATCGAGGCGAGCAAGACCGGCTACAAGGTCGAGCTGGTCGAGAAGAGCGGTGAGCTCGGCGGCATGGTCGGCAAGATGTACAAGCGCGTGCCGACCAAGAACGGCCTGCAGGGTCCCGTTGACACCGGCATCGCCGCGATGGTCGCCGCCATCGAGGCCGACGCCAACATCACCGTGCACCTGAACAGCACCGTGAGCAAGACCGAGGGCGCCCCTGGTCGCTTCGACGTGGAGATCGCCACCGAGAGCGGCTCCACCAACAACGTGCGCGTCGGTGCCATCGTCCAGGCCACCGGCTTCAAGCCCTACGACATGAGCCAGTTGCCCGAACTCGGCGCCGGCAATGCCGACGTGGTCGACCAGATGGGCTTCGAGGCCCTGGCCAAGGCCGCTGCCGGCGGCGCCATCAAGCGCCCCTCCGACGGCAAGGAAGTGAAGAGCGTCGCCTTCGTCCAGTGCGCCGGTCAGCGCTCCGACAAGCCCGGTCACCTCAACTACTGCTCCGGTCACTGCTGCACCACCTCCATCAAACAGGCGATGTACCTGCGCGAGCAGAACGACGCCACCGCCGTGGTGCTGTTCGACGACCTGCGCACCCCCGGTGCCACCGGTGAGGACTTCTACCGCTGCGGTCAAGAGAAGGGCGTGACCTTCTCCAAGGGCCAGGTCTCCGGCGTCGCTGCCGCCAACGGTGGCCTTGAAGTCAAGTTCAAGGACCTGATCCTCAACGAAGAGACCGCCATGGAGGCCGACCTGGTCGTGCTGGCCACCGGTATGGTCGCCAACTCTGGTCCCAACCCCTATCTGGCGCTCGACCTGGAGGCCGCCAAGGCCGCCGAGGATACCGCCCAGGTCGCCGTGCTGGAGAAGCAGATCGAAGTGGCCCCGCCCTCGATCCTCAACCTGCAGTACCGTCAGGGCACCGACCTGCCGCACCTGAAGCACGGCTTCAACGACAGCCACTTCATCTGCTTCCCCTACGAGACCCGTCGTACCGGCATCTACGCCGCCGGCCCCGTGCGCCGTCCGATGGACGCCCACCAGGCCGTCGAAGATGCCACCGGCGCCACCCTCAAGGCCATCCAGGCCTGTGAGAACGCCGCCCTGGGTCGTGCCGCTCACCCCCGTTCCGGTGACCTCAGCTACCCGAGCTTCCGCAAGGAAGGCTGCACCCAGTGCAAGCGCTGCACCGTGGAGTGCCCCTTCGGCGCCATCAACGAGGACGAAAAGGGCTACCCGCAGTACAACGAGGGCCGTTGCCGCCGTTGCGGTACCTGCATGGGCGCCTGCCCGGTGCGCGTCATCTCCTTCGAGAACTACTCGGTCGAGACCGTGGGCCAGCAGCTGAAGGCCGTCGACATGCCCGACGAGTTCTCCGAGAAGCCGCGTATCCTCGTCCTCGCCTGCGAGAACGACGCCTACCCGGCGCTCGACATGGCCGCCGCCAAGGGCAACACCTACAATCCCTGGACGCGTATCATCCCGGTCCGCTGCCTGGGCTCCACCAACACCATCTGGATCACCGACGCACTGAACAGCGGCTACGATGGCGTCATCCTGCTCGGTTGCCAGAAGGGCGACAACTACCAGTGCCACTTCGTCAAGGGCTCCGAGATCGCGCACATCCGCATGAGCAAGATCGACGACACCCTGAAGTCGCTCAACCTGGAGCAGGAGCGCGTGCAGACCTACGAGGTCTCCATCGCCGATATCGATCGCATCCCGCAGATTCTCGATGACATGGCGTCCACGATCGAGAAGATCGGCATGAGCCCGTTCAAGTTCTAGGAGGCTGACAATGAGCAATCAGATCGAAAAGTACCGTCGCAGCTTCCTGTCGGAAGTCGAGGCCAACGTCGAAGAAGGCGATATGGTCAAAATGTGCATGCAGTGTGGCGTCTGCTCGGGCTCCTGCCCGATGCAGAACCACTGGGAGCACCCGCCGCAGGAGATCTTCATGATGATCCGCGCTGGCAAGCGTGAGGAGGTCCTCTCCTCCAGCTCCATGTGGATGTGCACCTCCTGCTACAACTGCATCGCCCGCTGCCCGCGCGGCCTGCCCATCACCCACATCATGCACGGCCTCGCCACCTACGCGAAGCGCCTGGGCCTGGTGCCGAAGGAGCAGCCCACCGCCAAGTTCGGCCAGATGTTCTGGGATAACCTGAGCAAAAAGGGTCGTGTCAACGAGCTCAAGCTCGGCCTCGCCCTCTACTTCATGAACGGCATCGGCCCCGGCATCAAGAAGTCCCTTGAGATGCAGGACGTCGGCATGGGCATGATGAAGACTGGGCGCATGAACCCGATGGAGATCCTCGGTGGTCACTCCATCAAGGACACCGCCGGGTTCAGCAAGATGCTCGCCAAGGCCTTCGAGATCGAAGAAGGCAACATCAAGAACAACGGCTGAGGAGCTAGACCATGGCAAAGCGCGAATACTCCTTCTACCCCGGCTGTTCTTCCCAGTCAGGGGCCTCCTCCATCAACTACCTGCGCAGCACCCAGACCGTCTGCTCCGAGCTGGACATCCAGCTCAACGAGATCCCGGACTGGAACTGCTGCGCCGCCTCCATCGGCTACGCCGGTGGCGGTGAGCTGCCGCGTATCTCCCTGAGCGCGCGCAACATCGCCCTCTCCCAGCAGGCCCACGGCCAGCAAGACATCGTCGCCACCTGCGCCGCCTGCTGGCTCGCCACCCGCGAGGCCAAGGAGCGCATCGAGGGTCACGCCAAGATCCGTAGCGGCATCGACGCCGCCCTCGGCGAGATCGGCCTCAAGGTCGAGAGCCAGATGCCCAAGACCCGTCACTTCGTCGAAGTACTGATGGAAGATGTGGGCCTGGAGGAGATCGGCTCGAAGGTGAAGAAGCCGCTGGCTGGCCTCAAGATCGCCGGCTATGTCGGTTGCCAGACCAACCGCCCCTTCGGTATCGCTGGCGAGTCCTTCGAGAACCCCATGTATCTCGACAAGATGACCGCCGCTCTCGGCGCCGAACCGGTCGAGAAGTACGAGAAGAAGGCCAGCTGTTGCGGCGGCGCTCTGATGTTCTCCGAGCCCGAGAAGTCCCAGGCCCTGGTCAAGGACATCATCGAGGCCGCCTACGACGGTGGTGCCGACATGATCGTCACCCCCTGCCCCGTCTGCCAGATGAACGTCGAGGTCTACCAGAACCACATCAACAAGCGGTTCGGTACCAAGTTCAACATCCCGGTGGTGTACTACACCACCCTGATGTCTGTGGCGTTTGGTAAGAGCGCTAAGGAAGCGGCGCTGGATGGGCAGATGATTCGTGCTGCTAGGCTTGAGGAGATTGCTGGTAAGTAAGCCTGCTTATCGACTCGGCTTCATGACAGACCCCTCCTTGTGAGGGGTTTGTTGTTTTTGAGGCTCAGATTCTTGCATGTGATCTGTTGATAGTGTGTTGGGAAGAGTGTTTACTATTGGGAATAGAGAACAGTCTTATAAACACACTGTTATACAAGCACGAGATTATCCAATTGGCTATAGAATCAATTGAAATCTGTGAATGGAATGGTGCGACTGTTAGCACATCCACGATTAAAGCGCCGAGTTGGGATGAGGTTTGCGAAGCGCTATTAGCTTTGAACGGTATGAACTTAAACGATATTTATCTGCATCCGAAAAAAAGTAATCCCGAAACATACCTGGCTGTCGGGGGCGGTGGAGGCAGATACTTGGTAACCGGTTCTATCAACAACGAACATTTTCCAACTCTAGTATGTGGTTCTTCGAAATCCGATGTATCGTTAGTGGTTGGTGGTCAAGAGGGAATCTATCCAAGGAATGCAGTCGTAAACTTAGTGGCTGCGATTTCTGCGGTGAAGGCATTCTATGAAAAGGGCGATTTTGATTGTGGTATAAACTGGGTTGAGATATAGAAAATGTATAACAATTTGGTGCACGGGAACCAACTACGCTCCACAAGCATGTGGTTCGCTACGCTGACTTTACCACATGCTTGTTCCACTACGTTGGTCCCGTGACCAAGGCGTTGAACTAAACCGCTTCGCGGTAGCCCCCCTCCGCTAGCTCCGTCTTCTACCCTGACTATCTACATGGTCAACACTTCTCCTAGGGACTCCATCCGGAGCCTCCCCCACAGGAGAAACGACCATGACCCCTCTACGCCAACAGATGATCGACGCGATGCAGCTACGCAGTTTCGCGGCACGCACGCAAGAGAGCTACATCGGCGCCGTTCGCCAGATCGCGAAGTTCTATCACCGCTCCCCAGAGCTGATCACACGCAAAAGGGGTCAGGTCTCACGCAAAAGGGGTCAGGTCTCACGCAAAAGGGGTCAGGTCTCACGCAAAAGGGGTCACGCAAAAGGCGGTGTTTTTCAAGATAGTTGTCGCGTCACCTATCAAGCAGCGGCTTTGCTCTCTAGCCGCTGCTCGCTTCGCTCCGGGTTCAACCGAACCACCGGCTCCAGTTCCCAGTTCCTCGTCTTGCCGCTCCAGCGTTCTGGATGCCTCGACCTAGCCTCCTGATAGAGCGCGTGGCGCCGGGCGTGGATGGCCGCTGCCTCACCCCGGTGGCGCTGGTTGGGCGTCACGTACTTTAGGCGGCTGTGGCGATGCTCATCGTTATACCAACGTGTGAACTGCTGAAC
>QKED01000014.1 GCA_003252455.1 Gammaproteobacteria bacterium | reverse complement strand
TACGCGACGCAGGAGCGTCGCCGGATGGGTTCCCACGCCGGAGCGTGGGAACCAGTAGGGTGGGGGGTTGTTCGACCAGGGTGTCCTCGGCGTAGGCGTGGCTGGGGCTGGGTGGGGTCATGCCGGGGCGCCTCCTTGCGTGTCGGGGAGGGGGATGTCGGCGACGTCGATCTCGCCCGAGACCAGTTTGGGCAGGAGGAGGTCGCGTTGGTTGCGGAGGTTGGTGTTCTTGTTGGAATACAAAACACATGCCTTTCGCATTCTCCTAACGATATGCCCAAACTCACGTTGTATTTCAGTGGATGGCCAGCAAACAACGGTGTCACCCACACTAGTACGTGAAAGTTCGGTCTGACCAGTAGCACCAACTCCCTGCGCCTCAAAGTGTGTTTGCAGCGACTGTAGGCTGAGGCCGAAGAAATCTATATCTGCGTCGTCCCCGGCTCTTACGATAGTCACGTGACTATCTACAGTGACCTCATCAAGTGCCTCGTAGACCTGAGCTACCCTGCCGAGGGTTCCGACTCCTGTTGAGTTGATCAAGACATCACCGAACTGAACGAACTTGTCGGTGGGCACTTTCTTCGATTGCCTACGAGACAGAGCCATATGAAGTCGCTGATCACGGATGCATTTTTGGTTGATAACGCGGCAGGACGATGAGTCGTCATATTTTGGGGAGATTCCTCTACTCAGGAATACGGCGACATCTCCTAGCTTTTCCCAACTCCACGCAGATGGAATCCTCCCTCGCTCTGTCTCCTTGAACTTCACTGCCTCATGCCCAGGGAAGCGGAAGTGGACGAACCACTCCTCGTACAGCCGCCGCGCCATCTCTTCGAGGAGCTCGATGCGGCGTGTGTTGTTCTCGATCAGGTCGTCGTAGGCGGAGAGGACGGAGGCGATTCGGCGTTGTAACCCGATAGGTGGGAGATACACTGCAAGATTCTTTGCCGCACCTACATTGAAGTGCTGCTGTGCAACACCTACGAGATTGCCAGCTACGGCCCCCTGTCCCCACACTGAATTGAATAAACTGGAGAGGAACCACGGATCAATTTCGGCCGAAGGTCTTATGATCACTAAATCAGCACAGTTTGCAATTGGAAGTGATGGTGGTACGACTGCCGCTGTGCCTGGGTAACCAGTTCTTATTACTGCAACATCTCCAGGTTGCAACGCTGACTTTTTGATCTTGTGGTGAAACTCTGGAGAAATCCATTTGGTGTCTTCAAGGGTTATCTTGAATGGTTTGATGTTTTGGGAACGTAGAAATGGAATTCCGTCATCGACGTATTCATTGGCCATTGGGCCAACATGACCGACCGTTATCTTGTCACAAACATCTTCAAGTCGGACCTTACGCCAACCTTCGGGAGCTAAAGCCAGCATTAGAGTGGATACCTCGCTGGCGTAGGATGGGCAAAGCTCGCGTGCCCATCATCTCTCGGAATGCCCCCAAGCCTCTGATAGGCACGCTGCGCTTTGCCCATCCTACGTGGGGTCGTTGTACGGGGTGTGTGCTGGGCCATGGTGCTCATACCGCCCCCAACAGCGCCGCCACATTCCCGGCGATGCGCTCCTCCAGCTCGCGCGCCTCGGCGTTGAGCACCTCCAGCTCCTCGCTCAGCTCCTCCAGCCGCTCGGCGAAGTCCACCCCGTCGGCGTCGCGTGCCGCCGCGCCCACGTAGCGTCCGGGGTTGAGCGACCAGCCCTGGGCCGCGATCTCGGCGCGGGTCGCCACCTTGCACAGCCCCGGTACGTCCACGTAGCCCTCGGCCAGCCCCTGCTCGGCCAGCAGTGCGGCGCTGCCTTGCTCGGTCTCCAGCGCCTCGCCCCGGTAGAGGCGCACGAGGTTGGCGAGGAACTCCACCTGCTCGGGCAGAAAGTCGCGGTGGGCGCGGTCGATCTGGCGGTAGATGTGGCGGGCGTCGATGAACAGCACCTTGTCCGCCTGCTCCGGGTCGGCCTCCTTGGCGCGGTCGAAGAACCAGAGGGTGCAGGGCAGGGTGACGGTGAAGAAAAAGTTGGGGCCGATGGAGACGATGACATCCACCGCGCCGCTCTCGATGAGCTGCTGGCGGATGAGCTGCTCGCTGCCACGCGCGTCGCCCGCCGAGTTGGCCATGACGAAACCTGCGCGCCCCTGGTAGTTGAGGGCCGCGTAGAAGAGCTGGATCCAGAGGTAGTTGGCGTTGTCCGGCTTGGGCAGGCCGAAGGGGAAGCGCGGGTCCCCCTCCAGGCGCGCCTTGTCCACCCCGGAGACGTTGAAGGGGGGATTGGCCATGACGAAGTCGAAGCGGCCACCGATGTGGTCGACCGCCAGGTGCGGGTCTTCGTAGTAGGTGTTGGCCTCGCGCACGTCGCCGGTGAGGCCGTGCACCGCCAGGTTCATCTTGTTGAGGTTGACCGTGGTGCGGTCCTTCTCGGTGCCGTAGATGGAGATCTCGTCCATCGCCGTCTTGTGGTGGCGCTGCACGAACTCGGCCGAGTGGACGAACATGCCGCCGGAGCCGCAGGCGGGGTCGTAGATGCGCCCGTGGTAGGGCTCCAGCACCTCGACGATGAGGCGCACGATGGACTCGGGGGTGTAGAAGACGCCGCCCTTCTGCCCCTCCCTGAGGGCGAAGTTGCCGAGGAAGTATTCGTAGACCTTGCCGAAGGCGTCGCCGCTGAGGTCGACCGGGCCGAGCAGCTTGAGCAGCTCCAGCAGCACCCAATTCTCCAGGCGGGTGTAGTTGCGCGGCAGGGCCCCCTTGAGGTCGGGGTTCTCCTCCTCGATGGCCTTCATCGCCTCGTTGATCGCCTTGCCGATGTTGTCGCCCTCGGTGAGGGCGAGCAGATAGGAGAAACGGGCGTGGTCGGGCAGGAAGATGACCCCCTCGGCGAGGAAGTCGGTCCGTTTCACCTTGCGCCGCCCGCCGGAGCCGAGCGGGCCGAGCTTCTCCTCGGCGGCGGCGTACTTCTTCTCGGCGTAGCGCAGGAAGATGAGCCCGAGCACCGGGGTGGAGAACTCTGAGGGTTTCAGGCCGGTGTTGGCCCACAACTGGTCGGCGGCGGCCCAGAGGCGGCGGGTGGCGTCGGTGTTGACCAAGGGGGGCTCCGTCGTGCGATAAATTGGGGCGCTACTTTAGCAAATCAGGCTCACCTGGCGGGCGTTTCCCGCACTGACTTGCCTCGGTGTGTAGGTGCTGGCCCGACAGCTCTCCGCACACTACGACGAACCACACGCCAGCGTGGCGCCCAAGGGCGATGGCACGAGACCTCTGCGTCTCCTTCGGTCCGACGAAAAAAGCCCCGGTCAGGCCGGGGGTATTGTTATCTGTGCTCGATTTTTCTTGGATGGAGGCGCTGGGCGATTATCCGCGTTTGACGTTGGCGGCGCAGACCTGGGACCCGGGCACGGGGGCCTCGATGCCGAGTTCCTTGAGTTCACCCCGGGAGAAGAGGCGTGAGCGGGTGATGAAGGCCTTACCCTCCGGCCCTTCGAGGGAGAAGGTGCCGCCGCCCTGTGCGTCGATGACGTCGATGATGAGTTGGGTGTGCTTCCAGTATTCGTACTGGGAGGCGCTGATGTAGAAGGGGACGCCGCCGATCCGTCCGAGCAGGACGTCGCCGGGGCCGATGCAGAGATCGGTGGGCAGATAGCAGTTGGGGGCACTGTTGTCGCAGCAGCCACCGGACTGGTGAAACAGCAGCTCCCCGTGCTTGGCCTTGAGCAGGCCGATGAGCACTAGAGCCATCGGTGTTGCGATCACTTTCTCGACCATGATGTCTCTCCAAATGAAAAAAGTGGGGGCGGGCACTCCGCCCCCGAAAGCCACGTTACGTGGCGAGGAGGTGAATCCCCTTGTCAGTGGTTAAAAGAAGCCCAGCTTCTGCTCGGCGTAGCTGACCAGCAGGTTCTTGGTCTGTTGGTAGTGGTCGAGCATCATCTTGTGGGTCTCGCGGCCGATGCCGGACTCCTTGTATCCGCCGAAGGCGGCGTGCGCCGGGTAGGCGTGGTAACAGTTGGTCCAGACGCGCCCGGCCTTGATGGCGCGGCCCATGCGGTAGGCGACGTTGCCGTTGCGACTCCAGACGCCAGCGCCGAGGCCGTAGAGGGTGTCGTTGGCGATGGCCAGGGCCTCGGCCTCGTCCTTGAAGGTGGTTACGGCCAGCACCGGGCCGAAGATCTCCTCCTGGAAGATGCGCATCTTGTTGTGGCCCTTGAACACGGTGGGCTGGATGTAATAGCCGTCCCCCAGTTCACCGTCGAGGTGGGCGCGCTCGCCGCCGCACAGCAGCTGTGCACCCTCCTCCTGACCCAGGTCGAGGTAGGAGATGATCTTGGCCATCTGCTCCATGGAGGCCTGGGCGCCCATCATGGTCTCGGTGTCGAGCGGGTTGCCCTGCTTGATGGCGGCGATGCGCTCCAGGCAGCGCTGCATGAAGGGCTCGTAGATGGACTCGTGGATCAGTGCGCGGGAGGGGCAGGTGCACACCTCGCCCTGGTTGAAGGCGAACAGCACCAGACCCTCGATGGCCTTGTCGAGGAATGCGTCGTCCTTCTCCATCACGTCGGCGAAGAAGATGTTCGGTGACTTGCCGCCCAGCTCCAGGGTGGCCGGGATGAGGCTGTTGGCGGCGGCAGTGGCGATGACGCGACCGGTGGAGGTGGAGCCGGTGAAGGCGATCTTGGCGATACGTCGGCTCTGCGCCAACGGCATGCCCACCTCGCGCCCGAAGCCGCTGAGGATGTTGATCACGCCGGGCGGGAGCAGGTCGGCGATCAGCTCCATCAGGATCATGATGGAGATGGGGGTCGATTCGGCGGGTTTGAGCACCACGCAGTTGCCGGCGGCGATGGCCGGGGCGAGCTTCCAGGCGGCCATCAGCAGGGGGAAGTTCCAGGGGATGATCTGCCCGACCACGCCGAGCGGCTCGTGGAAGTGGTAGGCGACCATGCTCTCGTCGATCTCGCTGATGGCGCCCTCTTGGGCGCGGATGCAGCCGGCAAAGTAGCGGAAGTGGTCGGCGGCCAGGGGGATGTCGGCGTTCAGGGTCTCGCGGATCGGCTTGCCGTTGTCCACGGTCTCGGCGTAGGCCAGCAGCTCCAGGTTGGCCTCCATGCGGTCGGCGATCTTGAGCAGGACGTTGGCCCGCGTAGTGGGCGAGGCCTTGCCCCAGGCGTCGGCGGCGGCGTGGGCGGCGTCGAGCGCCAACTCCACATCCTCGGCGGTCGAGCGGGCGGCCTGGGTGTAGTGCTTGCCGTTGATCGGGGTGAGCACGTCGAAGTACTGGCCCTTGACCGGGGGCACCCACTTGCCACCGATGAAGTTGTCGTACTTGGCCTGGTACTGGATTTTGGCGTCGGGTGCGCCGGGTGCAGCGTAGATCATGGTCGGACTCCTCTGGGGTGCATCGTTATGTTGTTTGGCCGCGCTGGCCGACTTCCCTATTGCAGTCCGTGTGCCACCTCATAACATGCTGTAAATTAAGGAGAATTTATTTACGTTACAGCGGCGTGGCGCGTACTATAGCGGGACACCTGTGCCAGCTTGCTACACCTCGAAGGACCGTATCGCGCAACTTGTACCTAATGGTTAGATATCTATACTGAATGTCATAGCTCCCCGGAGAGGGGGCGGTAGATACACCCCGAGGAGAAAACCTATGCCCCCCCTGACGCGCGACATCCTCGTCGCACGACGACACCTGCTCGAAACCGGTGAGGTCCCCGAGGGTCTGACCCATCCGCTGGTCGCCCGCTCCTGGCGTCGTTGTGCCGCCAACGGCCTCTCGCCCCAGGGGCCCAGTGAGGAGATCCCGCTACTCAGTGCCAGCCAGTTGGCGCGCGCAGTGGAGCAGCACCGCGAGCTGATCGCCCATGCCCGTCCGGCCATGGAGTACCTCTACGGTCAGACGCGCGGGTCGGGACACGTGGTGGTGCTCTCCGACGACCGCGGCGTGCTGTTGCAGGCACTCGGTGACGCCGAATTTCTCGACCGGGCCGAGCGTGTGGCGCTGAGCCCCGGGGCCAACTGGGCCGAGGAGCTGCGTGGCACCAATGCCATCGGCACCGCCCTGGCGGAGAGCAGTGCGGTGGTGGTGCATGGGCAGGAGCACTTTCTGGAACGCAACGGCTTTCTCACCTGCTCCGCCGCCCCGGTGGTGGCCCCGGACGGGCGCCTGCTGGGGGTGCTGGACATCTCCGGCGACCACCGTGAGCACCACCCGCACACCTTCGGCCTGGTGCAGACGGCGGCGCAGATGATCGAGAATCGCCTCTTCGACTCGCGCTTCGCCACCGCCCTGCGTCTGCGCTTTCACCCCCACGCGGAGGGGGTGGGGACCCTCGCCGAGGGGGTGTTGGCGCTGAACGAGGAGGGGCGGGTGATCGGCGCCAATCGCACCGCGCTGCAGTTGCTCAAGCTGGAGTGTACGCACATCGGTCAGTGCCGCATCCAGCAGGTGTTCGACCAGAGTCTGCCCGCCATCGTCGACTGGTCGCGCCGCGCCTTGGGCACGCCGATGGCCCTCTACGACCACCATGGGCGGCGCTTCTATGTGCGTGTGGAGGCGGCGCTGCGCCCGGTCATCTCGATGGCGCGTCGCCCGCTCCCCGACGATGCCTTGGCCGCCATCGACACCGGCGACACCCAGCTCAGCCTGGCCATCAAGCGCGCGCGCAAGGTGCTCGGCAAGGCCATCCCGCTGCTGTTGCGTGGCGAGTCGGGCGTCGGCAAGGAGGTGTTCGCCCGCGCACTGCACAACTCCGGGCCGCGTCGCACCGGCCCCTTTGTGCCGGTCAACTGCGCCGCCTTGCCCGAGCCGCTCATCGAGTCGGAGCTGTTCGGATACATGCCCGGGGCCTTCACCGGTGCACGTCGTGACGGCAGCCCCGGCTGTATCCGCGAGGCGCACGGCGGCACCCTGTTTCTCGACGAGATCGGCGACATGCCACTCGCCCTGCAGGCGCGCCTGCTGCGCGTGCTGCAGGAGCGGCAGGTCACCCCCCTCGGCTCCGGCAAGCCGGTGGCGGTCGATTTCGAGCTCGTCTGTGCCACCCACTGCGACCTCAAGCGTGCCATGGCCGAGGGGCAGTTTCGCGAGGACCTCTACTACCGTATCAACGGCCTCACCCTGACCCTACCGCCACTGCGCGAGCGTGGCGACCTGCCGCTGCTGCTCGCCCGCCTACTGGCCGAACTCTCCAAGCGCGACGACCTGCATCTGGCGCCGGCCCTGGCCGAGGCCTTCGCCCGTCACCCGTGGCCGGGCAACATCCGCCAGCTCGCCAACACCCTGCGCACCGCTGTGGCGCTGCTCGACGAAGGGGAGTGGTGCATCGATTGGCACCACCTGGCCGACGACCTGAGCGACGAGCTGCGCCACCCCAACGAGGGCGACGGTGTGGTCCACAGCGACGACCTGCGTGCCCAGTCCGACGCCGCCATCGCGCGCGTGCTGGCCGACGCCGAGGGCAACCGCTCCGAGGCGGCACGCCGCCTCGGCGTCAGCCGCAGTACCCTCTATCGGCGCCTGCGTCAGCAGGAGCGCTGACCCCGGCGGTCGTTCGACAGGGTAGGCCACTGGGTGCCGCGAACCCGCATGACCCGCCCCGGGTGGGGAGGCGTGGTACCCTATCCGCTCCCTGCCTTATCAGCGAGTGTGGTTGACCCCCTGATGGACCTGCACCAGATCCTCTTCGAGCACGGCGGCATCGTCGTACAGTTTCTGCTCGCCTACTCGGTGTTCGCCTGCACCATCGCGGTGGAGCGCTTCATCGTCCTGCTCACCCTGCCGAGTACGCCCAAGCGGGTCGGACAGACCCTGCCCGAGGCGCTCGCCCAGGGCGAGGCCGAGCGCGTGCTGGAGCCCCTGCGCGGCCCCGAGGCCGAGGTGCTGCGGGCCATCTACGCCGCTCACCGTAGCGGTGTGCGTGACCTCCACGCCGTGGCGGTGCGTGTCGGCTCCGAGCAGCTGCAGCGCCTGGAGCGCGGCTTTCGTAGCCTGGCCCTGATCGGCAATACCGCACCCCTGCTCGGTCTGCTCGGTACCATCTTCGGCATGATCAAGGCGTTCATGGTGATCCAGGAGGCGGGCGGCAGGGTGGATGCCTCGGCCCTCGCCGGGGGGATCTGGGAGGCGATGATCACCACCGGCGTCGGTCTCAGCGTGGCCCTGCCCACCCTGGTGCTGCTGCACCTGCTGGAGGGGCTGGCGGACAACCGCGCCAAGCGGATGCGCTACTTCGCCTCGCTGCTCATCGAGCGACTACCGCACTCGGCGGGGGGCGAGCACGATGGCGACGAGGCGGTGGCGGCGGTGCACCATCGGGAGGGGACCCATGCAGTTTGAGGGCTATCGTCGAAGTGCGCCGGTGGTCAACCTCACACCGCTCATCGACATCATCTTTTTGCTGCTGGTCTTCTTCATGCTCACCTCGCACTTTGTGCGCGACGAGGCGCTGGATGTGAGCCTGCCGGAGGCGCAGCACGCAGAGACCCGGACGGCGGTGTCGCAGGGGGTCGAGGTGGTGCTCGCGGCGGGCGGGGCACTCAGCCTCAACGGCGAACCGGTGGCCATGGGTGAGCTGGTGGAGCGGCTCGGTGCCCTGCTCGCTACCACCTCGCCGCGCCTGGTGCGCATACGCGGAGACCAGGCGGCCAATCTGCAGGAGGCGGTGGCAATCCTCGACGCCGCGCGCGCCGCCGGGGCCGAGTCGGTGGAACTGCTCACCGAGGCGCGCTGAGGTTTGGCCCGCGAGGCGTGGGTCTGGGGCGCCGCCCTCGGTGTGACGGTGGCACTGCACCTGGGGCTGATGGAGGTGGAGTACCCCGATCCGACCCCGGGGGCCGACCCGGCGCCGTCCGGCGCGGTGCGCCTGCACCTGACCTCCGCCGCGACCCAGGCTCGACCCGATGCGACTCCACACGGCCCCACCGTGGCTCGGGCCCGTCCCGATGCGGCCCCGACGCGGGCCGAGGCGGTGCCACTGCCCGTAGCCCCAGCCGTCGCCACGCCGCCCTCGGCGCCTCTGGCCACCCCCCCCCCATCCGACACGCCATCGCCCGTGGCGTCTACGGTGCGGCCCTCGAACCCCGCACCGCCACGCCCGACCCCGACCGGTCCACCTCGGTCCCCGCTGCGCCCATCGGTCTCGTCGGCTCCCCCGACAATGGCCCGTGGCGCCCCACAGACTACGACCGACCGACACGCTGGGCCCTCGGGCCCCACGCAAACGCTCTCGGCGCCGAGCGAGGTGGAGCAGGCGGCGTATGTGCAGGTGTTGGAACAGGCCATTGCCGCGCGCCAGCGCTACCCGCTGGCGGCGCGCAAGCGGGGTGAGCAGGGGGTGGTGCAGGTGCGTTTTGCCATCGATGCGGCAGGGGTGGCGCATGGCGTGGTCTGCAGCGAGGCCTCGGCACTGCTACGCAGTGCCGCCTGCGCCGCGGTGGAGTCGGGGCCCTTACCACCCCCACCGCCGCACTTCGGCGACCAGTCGCAGGTGGTGTTGGGGGTGGTGTTTACGCTGCGTTGAGGCTCAGCCCTCGGCCACGTAGTCGGCGGTGTCGTCGCCCTTGAGCACCTTGTGCCCCTCCATCTCCATGTGCAGATAGAGTTGGCGATGCTCCTCGTTTTCGAAGTAGACCTCCAAGCCGTTCTCCCCATCACCGTCATAGACGCAGGGGGCGTGGTGGGGGTCTTGCACTTCGACCAGCGTGATCGGGTCCATGGTGCTACGGATGATCATCTCGGTTCTCCTCTGGTGGGGGACGGGGTCAGACGCCCCGCTCACCCTTGGTTATAGAAAACCGAGTGAAATAGTCAAGAAGCTACTCGATCCCCATCTCCTTCTCCCGCGCCTGGTCGCGCTCCAACTGCTCCAGGCGCGCCTGGATCAGGGGCAGGTAGTACTCACCCCGGCTCGCCTTCTGTTCACGCTCCAGCCGCTCCAGCAGTTGGCGCGCCTCGCCCCACTGGCCCTGGGCGAGGCGCAGGTCGACCTCGGCGAGGGCGGCGTCGAGCGGGTGGCCACGCCCATCCTCGGCGCGCGCCAACTGGCCGAAGAGGCGCGGTGGCGGGTTGGAGCTGAGGCTCAGGTAACCGCGCAGTAGGCGTGCCGCCGCCTCCGCCTCGCCCTGGCGCAGGGCGAGTTCGGCACGCGCCGTGACGAGTGGGACGTAGGTGGGGTGCAGGGCGAGGGCGGCGTCGAGGCGCTGTGCGGCGCGCACCGCCTCGCCCGCGTCGGCCTCTACCTCGGCCAGGGAGATGAGGTAGCTGAGACGCCCCTTGTCGGCCTCGTGCAGGGCGCGCAGGAGGGTGAGGGCGCGGTGCGTCTCGCCCTGTCGCTGCAGCAGCAGGGCCTGGGCGTAGCGGTCGGCGGGGTTGTCGCCACCGCGTTGGCGCAGGGTTTCGAGCAGCGCCTGTGGGTCTTTGCTCATGCTCGCCACCAGCTTGGCCTTGACCAGATCGAAGGTGGGATTGGCGGGGGCGTCGCTGGGTCTTGGTAGCTCTTCGGCGCGCTGTTGCGCCTCGGCCAGGCGTTCGAGGGTCACCGGATGGGTGCTGAGAAAGGCGGGCGGGGCACCGCGGTAGCGCTCCTCGTCGTGTAGACGGCGGAAGAAACCGGCCATGGCCAGCGGGTCGTGGCCACTGGCGGAGAGCAGGGTGATGCCGACGCGGTCCGCCTCCGCTTCGTGGGCGCGGCTGAAGTTCAGCTCCATCTGACTCGCCCCGGCCAGGGAACCGAAGATCGCCGCCTGGCCCACCTGGGCGTTGCTGCCGCTGGCGAGGATGGCGGCGATGATCGCCGCCGCCAGGGGCAGGTTGAGGCGCGAGGCCTGTTCGTATTGGCGTGCCAGGTGGTGCTGATGCACGTGGGCCACCTCATGGGCCAACACGGAGGCGAGTTCGTCCTCGCTCTGTGCGGCGATGAGCAGACCGGTGTGCACACCGATGTAGCCGCCGGGCATGGCGAAAGCGTTGATGGTCGGGTCGTCGACCAGGAAGAAGGTGTAGTGCCCCCCGCCGAGCGGCAGATGGGCGGTGATCTGCTGGCCGAGCTGGGCCAGGTAGCCCTGCAGTTGCAGGTCGTCGACCAGGCTGCCGGCGGACTGCATGCGCTGGTAGGCATTGCGCCCGATCGCCTCCTCCTGGGCCTGGCTCAACAGGCTGGCGGAGCTGTCGCCCATGTTCGGTAGCTCGCTGGCGTGCAGGGGCGCGCAGAGCAGCGGCAGGAGCAGGGCGAGGGGGCGCAGGTGGGTGGCGAGTGGCATGGCGGAGATCCGTGATGGGCAGTTGGCGGGGCGGGGGATTGATCCTAAGATGGCCGTCAGGGGGAGAGGTTCCCCTGCTTCGTGCCCGCAGCGGGCACCTTCCCAACCAGGAGGAGAGAGCCATGAGCACTCAAGTCGAACCCGAGGTCGGCAGCTGGTATCAGGGACCGGGCGAGACCCCGTTCGAGGTGGTCGCCTACGATGAGCGCGCCGGTGTCGTGGATATCCAGTACTTCGACGGCGACATCGAGGAGATGGACCTGGAGGTGTGGTACGACTCGGAGATCACCCCGCGTGAGCCACCGGAGGATTGGTCCGGGCCGTTCGACGACCTGGAGCGCGATGATTTCGGCGACACCGAGACCCCGGTCCATCACGACGACTGGAACAACCCCATCGACACCCTCGAATAGCCTGTCGGGCGGCGCGCCCGGCACGCCGCCTCAGCCCTTGCCCTTCTTGCCCTTGCGCTTACCCTTGCCCTTCCTTTTCTCTTTCTGCTGGTCGACGAAGTCGGCGCGGATCAGCGTCATCTCGGTGAGGCGTGCGTGCACCTTGCCGTTGAGGGTCTCCTCCGGGTAGTCGCCGTCCGGGTCCGCCTCGCCCGGGGTCTGACCGGTGAGCAGTGCCAGCGCCTCGTCCACGCTGCGTACGGCGTAGATGTGGAATTGCCCCGCGGCCACGGCCTGCACCACGCCCTCGTCGAGCATCAGGTGCTTGATGTTGCTGTAGGGGATGATCACCCCCTGCTCGCCGCTCAGGCCGGCCTTGACACAGAGGTCGAAGAAGCCCTCGATCTTGGCGTTGACCCCACCGATGGCCTGTACCTCACCGTGCTGATTGACCGATCCGGTGATCGCCAGGTGCTGGTAGATGGGGACCTCGGCGATGGCCGAGATGAGGCAGCAGAACTCGGCGCAGGAGGCGCTGTCGCCGTCGACATAGCCGTAGTTCTGCTCGAACACCAGGCTGGCGGAGAGGGAGAGGGGCTGGTTCTTGGCGTAGCGCGCGGCGAGTAGCGCGGAGAGGATCATCACCCCCTTGCTGTGCAGGGTACCGCCGAGGTCCACCTCGCGCTCGATGTCGATGAGCTGCCCCTCGCCGATATGCACCGTGGCGGTGATGCGACTCGCCTGGCCGAACTCGTAGCTGCCCATGGCGAGCACCGAGAGGCCATTGACCTGCCCCACCTTGGCCCCGCGCGTGTCGATGAGCAGGGTGCCGCGCTCCACCTCTTCGTGCAGACGTTCGCGCACCCGCGAGGCGCGGTACATGGCACGCGCCACCGCCTGCTGGATATCCTCGCGGCAGACGCGCTCATGCCCACTCTGGCGCGCCCAGTAGTCGGCCTCGTGCATCAGGTCGACCACGCTGCGCATGTGGGTGGTGAGCTTCTCGGAGTCCTCCTCCAGGCGAGAGCCCTCCTCGATGAGGCGGGCCACGGCCCCCACGTCGAACGGCAGCAGCCGCTCCTTGCGCGCCAGGGTGGCGATGAGACGGGCGTAGAGGCGGCTGTTCTCAGGGGTGCGGTCGATGCGCTCCTCGAAGTCGGCGGCCACCTTGAACAGCTCGCCGAAGTCGGGGTCGTACTCGTGCAGCATGTAGTAGAGGGTACGGTCGCCGATCAGCACCACCTTCACATCCAGCGGGACCGGGGCCGGTTCCAGGGTCACGGTGCTGGCCATGGAGAGCATCTTCTCCAGCGATTCGATGCGGATCTCGTTGCTGTAAAGGGCGCGCTTGAGCCCCTCCCAGGCGAAGGGCTGAGTGAGCAACTTTTGCGCATCGAGCAGCAGGTAGCCGCCGCTCGCCTGGTGCAGTGCGCCGGGCTTGAGCAGGGTGAAGTCGGTGACCAGGGTACCGAACTGGGCCAGGTGCTCGGCGCGCCCCATGAGGTTGAGGTAGGAGGGGTTGTCCAGGTAGACCACTGGGGCACCGGGGCTCTGGCCGTGATCGACCAGCAGATTGACCTTGTAGCGGTGCAGGGCGGTAGGGTCCGGTTCGCCCTGACCCGGTTGTTCGATGCCATCCTCCGGTTTGAGGAAATCCTTGACGTTGTCGATGATGTCGCGCTGCACCGTGTCGAGGTAGTCGAGCACGCGCGGGGTGGCGGCGAACTGGGCGCGCAGCTCACCGATGAGGTGGCCGACGGCGGCCATGGTTACCTCGCGGTTGAGTGCCTTGACCTTGCCCTTGGTCTCTTTGCGCCACTGCGGGATGCGCTTGATGATCGCCTCCAGCTCCTCTTGCAGCGCACTCAGCTGGTGGCCGATGTGTGTCTGCTCATCCTCGGGGAGTTGCTGGAACGCCTCCGGGGAGAGCGCCTCCTGCTCGCGCATCGGCGCGAAGGCGAAGCCGCTCGGGGTGCGAAACAGCTTGATATCGTGCTCGGCGGCGCGCTCGGCGAGGGCACTGAACGCCTCCTCCTGGGTGCGCTTGAGTTCGTCTTCCAGTGCCTGGCGGTGCTCCTGGTACTCCTCGCTGTCGAAGCTGGCGGGGAGCAGGTTGGTCAGCTCCTCGATGAGCTGCTGCATCTGCCCCTGCAGGTGCGCCCCCTCGCCGGGGGGGAGCTGCAGCACCTCGGGTCGGTGCGGCTGTTCGAAGTTGTGTACGTAGCAGAGGTCCGGCGGGGTCGGCTCGTGGCGGGCCTGGCGGTCGAGCTGTTGTGCCACCAGGCTGTGTTTGCCCAGACCCGCGGGGCCCATGACGTAGAGATTGAAGCCACTGCGGCGCATGCCGACGCCAAAACGGATCGCCTCCAGCGCACGGGCCTGCCCGATCAGCTCATCGAGCGGTTCGAGTTCGTCGGTGCTGGCGAAACCGAGCTGGCTAGGGTCACAGGTGTGGTAGAGGGCAGCGGGGGCGAGGGGGGCGGGACGGGACATGCGACTCCTTCGGCGCGGGAGGGTGGATCTCCAGGTTTTACTGGATGGGCCGAGAGGCTGTCAATTGCGTGCCGCGACCGATGGTCGAGCGGGGTGCGGTGTACGCCCGTCGTGGCCGTGCGGCAGCTCGCGGAGTGCGACCTTCGCGCCCCGCACGTCGTTACTGGTAGCGTTAGAGTTGGTCCACCACGTAACCGCGACGCTTGAGCTGGTTGAGTATCCCCTCGGTACCGAGCAGATGGCTGGCGTCGATCACCACCAGATAGACCAGTTTGTCGTTGAGCATACCGTCGAGTAGCGCCACCAATTCGCGGTTACGCTGCTCCCAGAGCTTGTTGTAGAGGGTCGAGAGGGAGGGCACCTGGGTCAACCGCCCAATGAGATAGGCCTCCAGGTTCTGCACGCGCCCCTCGCGCCACGCCTGGGTGAGGCGGTCGAAGTAGGGCACCTCGGTGTTGAGATCGCCGAGGGTCTTGTCGAGCAGCAGCTGTTGTTGCATGGGTTCGAGGCCGGCGTAGCGCGAGATGAGGCTCTCGGGCTTGCCCAGGGAGAGTACCGGCTTTTCGTTCATCGCCTTGGTGGAGAGGTAGCTCTCGATGGCGAAATTCTCGTTGTAACCGGCGTTGCGCATGGCCGCGCGGGCGATCTCCAGGGCGGCGTACCAGGGGCGGAAGAGTTCGATGCGCCCGCGTTCGATGGCGTACTTGTGTGCCACCTGGTCGAAGGTTTCACGGCTGTCTTGGTCGAGCAGGTTGCTCAGACGCTCACCGCCGGGGAGGTAGAAGTAGCGCTTGTAGTCGGGGTCGAGCTTGCCATCTTCGGGGCTCACCAGTTGATGGTCGATGGCCAGGGCGTCGGCGGCCCGATAGGCGTCATCGAACACCTTGGGCAGGGGGTAGAGGGTGCTGTCGCCGAACGGTAGCGAACCGACGAGGTAGATGCCGCCGTTGCCGTGCAGGGTGACGTGCCAGAGCATGTGTTTCTGGTTCGTATCGCGCTGGGGCTCGTTGGACTTGGGGGTACGACTGACACTGCAGGGGGTCTGTTGGAAGCTCACCTTGCCGTTGGTATCGGTGCAGCGGTAGACCTCCGCCTGGGCGGTGGCGAGGACGAGGAGGAGCAGGAGACTGAGCAGCTGACGCAAGGGAGTTCTCCGTTCAGGAGGCGCTTGGCGCGTCACGCGTGACGCGCGTGTTGCTCGAACTCTGGTTATTTCGCACCAGGGCGATGACGTGGTACTTCAACAGCGGTAGGGCGATGAACCAGGCGACCAGGGCCAAGAGCAGATAGGGGGGGAAGCCAAACCCGACCCAGAGGGCGGTGATGGTGAAGGTGACGGCGAAGAGCTTCAGTTGGGTCTTGGGAGAACTCTGCATCAACAGGCGCTCTCCACAGGTGCTGCAGACCACCTCCTGGCGGCGCGTGGCGTACTCGCGTAACCGGGTGGCGGCGATGGGGCGTTTGCAGTTGGGGCAGGCGGGCATGTCGGCTTCCTTTGAGTTCTTATGACAGTGTGAGGGCGGCCCCTTCGCACGTCCCGTAGGGACAATATGCGACCTCTTCGAGCCGAGGTGAACGGGGGAATTCCCTCGCTTCGGCCAGATCTCACAGAGATTTACAATTGTCACCCAAAATCCACAATTTATTAAAAATAGGGCAACAAAAACAGTGGTTTAGATGATGTGTGTAGCGGGCCAAAAAGGGCGTGACTAATTTCACACTCTGGCGCATTGCTACATCGATGTCACCTGCTATACGGGGTCACGCACGCGAGGTGGTGTGTCGGAGTACGAGGGCGCGGGGCGTGCGGGCGGGGCGCCACGCAGGACGCCGGACGACCGCTCTGCGAGGCGACCCAAATCGCCCCGGCCTGGGCCGGGGCGTTGGTGGGGGTTACTTGAGTGGGCGGTACTTGATGCGGTGCGGCTGGTCGGCGGCGTCGCCGAGGCGGCGCTTACGGTCGGCCTCGTAATCGGCGTAGTTGCCCTCGAACCAGACCACCTCGGAGTCACCCTCGAAGGCGAGGATGTGGGTGGCGATGCGGTCGAGGAACCAGCGATCGTGCGAGATGACCACGGCACAGCCGGGGAACTCCAGCAGCGCCTCTTCCAGGGCGCGCAGGGTCTCCACGTCGAGGTCGTTGGTCGGCTCGTCGAGCAGCAGCAGGTTGCCGCCGCTCTTGAGCAGCTTGGCCAGGTGCAGGCGGTTGCGCTCACCACCGGAGAGGTCGCCGACGCGCTTCTGCTGGTCGCTGCCCTTGAAGTTGAAGCGGCTGACGTAGGCGCGCGAGTTGATCTCGAAGCTGCCGACGTTCATCACGTCGTGGCCGCCGGAGACCTCCTCCCAGACGGTCTTCTTGCCGTCCAGGGCGTCGCGGCTCTGGTCGACATAGGCCACCTGCACGGTCGGGCCGATGCGCAGTTCACCGGCGTCCGGGGTCTCCTGGCCCACCAGGAGGCGGAACAGGGTGGTCTTGCCGGCGCCGTTGGGGCCGATCACGCCGACGATGCCGCCGGGGGGGAGACTGAAGTTGAGGTTCTCGTAGAGCAGGCGGTCGCCGAAGGCCTTCTTCAGCCCCTTGGCCTCGATCACCAGGTCGCCGAGGCGCGGGCCTGGTGGGATGAACAGCTCGTTGGTCTCGTTGCGCTTCTGGTAGTCGGTGGAGGAGAGTTCCGAGAAGCGCTCCATGCGCGCCTTGGACTTGGCGTGGCGCCCCTTGGGGTTGGAGCGCACCCATTCCAATTCGGCCTTCATCGCCTTGAGGCGCGCGGCCTCCTGCTTCTTCTCCTGCTCCAGACGCTTCTCTTTCTGCTCCAGCCAGGAGGAGTAGTTGCCCTCCCAGGGGATACCGTGGCCGCGGTCGAGTTCGAGGATCCAGCCGGCGACGTTGTCGAGGAAGTAGCGGTCGTGGGTGATGGCCACCACGGTGCCGGTGTAGTCGTGCAGGAAGCGCTCCAGCCAGGCCACGGATTCGGCGTCGAGGTGGTTGGTCGGCTCGTCGAGCAGCAGCATATCGGGGGCGGAGAGGAGCAGGCGGCAGAGCGCCACGCGACGGCGCTCACCACCGGAGAGCTTGGTCACGTCGGCGTCCCACGGCGGCAGGCGCAGGGCGTCGGCGGCCACCTCCAGCTTGTGTTCGAGGTTGTGGCCGTCGGCGGCCTGGATGATGTTCTCCAGGCGTGCCTGCTCGGCGGCCAGCTTGTCGAAGTCGGCATCCGGCTCGGCGTAGGCGGCGTAGACCTGCTCCAGGGCGTCCATCGCCTGTTTGATCTCGCCGAGTGCCTCCTCGATGTTGCCGCGCACGTCCTTGTTCGGGTCGAGCTGCGGCTCCTGGGGCAGGTAGCCCACCTTGATGTCCTTGGCCGGACGCGCCTCGCCCTCGATCTCGGTGTCGATGCCCGCCATGATGCGCAGCAGGGTCGATTTACCCGCGCCGTTGAGACCGAGCACGCCGATCTTGGCACCGGGGAAGAAGGAGAGAGAGATGTCTTTGAGGATCTCGCGCTTCGGCGGCACGACCTTGCCGACGCGCTGCATTGTGTAGATGTACTGGGCCATGGTGCTCCGTGGATCCTGCTGTCGAGGTGGGTAGGGGCGCTCGAAGGCGAGCGGTCGCCGATTATAGCGCAGGGCGTGGGGCCGCGTAGGTGGTGCTCGCGCGTTTCAAGGCGTGTACGGCATCTCGGCTGTCAGTCTATTCACATAGAGTCTGCAGGGTCTTGCAGGGTACCTAGGTAGGTCACTGTCGGGATGACGCCGACGAGGCTGTGGGGTCAATGACTTAGAACCTTTGTGGTCAATCGTCGGGCCGTGTCGTCATAGGGATTTTTCCGGTTGTCGTGGCGGGTGAGGATCCGTAGGATGGGCCCTTAAGGCGGTCATAGAACCGTCACACCGCACCCCCCTGAGAACACGTCGCCCGGGACACGACGTAACCGTCCTACTCCGAGATCGAGTAGGGAGGAGCGCACAGTGGCAACTGAGAGTAGAGAGACGCTCAAGGCGTTGGTCGTCGAGCGTGACCCCGATGAGGTGACCCGCCTCATCGAACAACTGGAGGCGGCGGGTTACCGCCTCGACCATCGCGTGGTGCACCAGGCGGAGGAGGCGCGCGCGGCGTTGATGCAACGTCGCTGGGACCTGGTGGTGAGTGACTACCAGTTGAGCGACTTTACCGTGCTCGAACTGCTCGCCTGGATCCAAGGCGCTGGGCTCGACCTACCGGTGATCGTGCTCGCCACCGGTATCGGCGAAGAGTTGGCCGCCGGGGCGATGCGCGCCGGGGCGCACGATTACATCTCCAAACGCAATCGCTACCGCTTGGTCCCGGCCATCGAGCGCGAGTTGGCCGAGATCCGTGTGCATCGGGAGTACGCCGCCGCCGAGCGTGCCCTGGAGGAGTCGCGCGAGCGCTTCCGCCAACTGGTGGAGAACATCGACGAGGTGTTCTGGCTCATCGACTGCGAACGCATGCGCATCCTCTACCTCAGCGAGAGCTACGAGACCCTCTGGGAGCTGCCGCGCCGCACCCTGGAGAGCGACATCAGCGCGCTACTCGACTCGGTCCACCCCGAGGACTTCAACCGCGTCAGCGAGCGGCTGGAGGAGAAGGGCTGGGCCGGGCTCAATCTCGACTACCGGATCCAGCGTCCCGACGGCTCCGAGCGCTGGGTGCGTACCTCCTCCTTCCCCATCCGTGACAGTGAGGGGCGCGTCTACCGCGTCGCCGGCCTCTCCATCGACATCACCGCACAGAAGCGTGCCGAGATGGAGATGCGCACCATGATCCGCGCCCTGGAACAGACCGCCGACGCGGTACTCATCGCCAACGCCCAGGGGCAGATCGAATATGTGAACCTGGCCTTCGAGCGCATCACCGGCTATCGGCGTGAGGAGGTGATCGGGCGCAACCCGCGTCTGCTCAAGTCGGGCCTCCAGGACGAGCGCTTCTACAATCGTATGTGGGAGAGCATGCGCTCGGGGCTCGCCTATACCGACGTGTTCATCAACCGACGCAAAAACGGTGACCTCTACTACGACGAGCAGACCATCACCCCGGTGCGCAACGCCGAGGGGGAGATGACCCACTTCGTCTCCACCGGCAAGGACATCACCGAACGCCTACGCCGCGAACAGCGCCTGCACAGCATCGTCCACTACGATGCGGTGACCAATCTGCCCAACCGTATCCTCTTCGCCGAGCGGCTGCGCGAGGCGGTGCGCTCGGCCAAGCGTAAGCAGAGCATGGCCGGGCTGCTGCGCCTTAAGGTGGAGATCTTCGAACTACTCGGTGAGGGGCAGCGGCAACTGGCCGAGCAGTTCGTCGCACGCGTCGCCGAGCGCCTGCGCGAGCACTTCCCCGAACGCATCACCGTCGCCTGCCTCGGTGGCGAGGAGTTCGCCATCATCTACCGTGATGTGGGCGACGCCCACTCCATGGACATGGCGGCGCAGGAGGTGATCGGCCTGTTTCAGGAGCCCATCAGCTGGGAGGGCTACACCCTATTCGTCACCACCAATGTCGGTATCAGCCTCTATCCGCGCGACGGGGAGGGGCCCGAGGAGTTGGTGCAGTGTGCCGAGATCGCCATGCAGCAGGCACATGCCCACGGCCCCAACGACTACCTCTTCTTCAACCCCACCATGCGTAAGGCCGGGGTCTGAGTGTTCAGTCGGGGCCGCCCGGCCCCGCCTGCCCCTTGGAGACCAACAGTACCCCCACCGCCACCAGCGCCACCCAGATGACCATCGCCAGCGCGCCGAACTGCTCCCACAGTTTGCCCAGATAGAGCAGCACTAGGAGTGCCACGGCCAGCACGAGATTGCCGAGCATGAAGTTCTTGTTTTCGGGCATGGTTGGGGGCCTGTTCGGGGGGAGGGGCGGCGATCATACCAGCCACGCCGGGTCGGCCCAAGGCAGTGTCTGTAGTGGGAGCCCGCGAACGTCTACGCCCGGTGGCCAGAGAAAGCGGCCTCATGCAGACGGGGCATGGGCTGTAGCGCGTAAGTACGCGCCTGCTGAACGGTAATGGCTCGCACGGACCCGAGCAGGGCCCTTCGCGGCGCCCTGCGGACCACCTTGGCAGAAGAAGCCGACGCCCTCTCAGCCCAACCCCTGCCAGCCGAAGCGCGCGAAGAGCGCCTGGGTCGACACATCCAGTGGGGCGTGCAGGTGCAGGGGTTCGCCGCTCACCGGGTGGCGCAGTTTCAGGTCGGTGGCGAAGAGCAGTAGGCGCTGGGAGTCGAAGTGGTCGCGAAACAGGCGGTTGTGGCGCCCCTCACCGTGGCTGGTGTCGCCCACCAGGGGGTGGAAGATGTGGTGGAAGTGACGGCGGATCTGACGCCAGCGCCCGGTGAGTGGCTCCACCGCCACCAACGAGTAGCGTGCGCAGGGGTAGCGCCCCACCGGGATCGGTAGCTCGACCCGCCCCAAGGTACGGTAGCGGCTTACCGCTGGGCGTGCCTCCCCGCCGTTTTCGCCCACCAGCGGGTAGTCGATCACCCCCTCGTCGTCGGTGTAGCCACGCACCACCGCCAGGTAGCGCTTGTGTAGCTCGTGGCGGGTGAAGGCGTCGCCCAACTGGCGTGCAGTGGATGGGTCGAGGGCGAAGAGCAGTACCCCGGAGGTGGGGCGGTCGAGGCGGTGCACCGGGTAGACCTTCTGACCGATCTGGTCACGCAGTAGCTGTACGGCGTAGGCGTCGTGTACCTCGGCGGCCATGCTGCTGCGATGGACCAGGAGGCCGTGGGGCTTGTCCACCGCCACGAGATAGGGGTCGCGGTAGAGCAGGGTGAGCGGGGTCACTCGACGCGGCCGTGGCAGAGGCGTTCGCCCCACCCCTGCAACTCATCCAGCAGGACCTGCTGCTGCGCGCTCAAGCCGGTGTCGGCGCGCAGCTCGGCGAGGCGCTGGAAGTAGTGGTGGCAATCGATGCTGGCGCCATCGTCGAGGTTGCTCAGGCGCTGCTGGCGAAACGCCTCCCAGCGCGGGAGCTCCATGGGGTCGAGACTTTCGGGCCAGTTGCGCGCGCGTAGGCGAAAGAGCATCTCGTCGAGGCGTGGATCGTCGAAGTGCAGTTGCAGCTCGCCGAGCCGTTCGGGCGGGGTCTGGTGCACCGACTCCATGCGCTCGCGGTCGGCATCGGAGAAGAAGCCGCCACCGTAGAGGGCGAGGTCGGGGTCGGGCGTCTCATGCTCCTCACGGCGCAGATAGAGCGTCTGCAGCTTACCGGCCACCTCCGGGCTCTGCAGGAGGCGGGCGTGATGGGCGCGGCACTCGGCGAGGTCGAGGCCGAGGCGTTCGGCATCCGCCGGGGTGAGCACGCTGAGTGGTGCGAGGGCCGGACAACGGCTCAGGTTAATGCCCTTTACCGGCGGGCGCTGCACCCCTTCGGGGAGCGCGGCAGCGGGGGTGAAGAGGCGTTCGCGCAGGGTCTCGGCGTCGAGGCTGAGGAGCTCCTCCGGGTCCTTGGCCAGGTCGACCATCAGCACCTCGTTGCGGAAATGCGGGTGCAGGGCCACCGGGGCCACCAGGCTCAGGTGGCCGCGGCTGGCGGGGAACATGCCGGAAACGTGCACCAGTGGGGTCATCTGGCTGATGTTGATGAGTTGTGCCAGCTCACTCTTCTGGCGCAGTTTGAACAGGTAGTCGAACAGCCGGGGTTGGGCCGCGCGCAGGCGCTTGGCGAAGGCGATGGTGGCGTAGACATCGGCCATGGCGTCGTGGGCGTTGGCGTGTTCGATGCCGTTGGCCGGGGCGAGGCGGTCGAGGCGAAAGCAGGGGGTGCCGTCGTCGTAGTCGGGCCAGACGATCCCCTCGGGGCGCAGGGCGCGGGTCATGCGCGCCAGGTCGATGAGGTCCCAGCGACTGTTGCCGTTGCGCCACTCGCGGGCGTAGGGGTCGAGCAGGTTGCGGTAGAGGGTGTGGCGCGTCACCTCGTCGTCGAAGCGCAGGTTGTTGTAGCCCGCCACCGTGGTCTGTGCCCGGGCGAACTCCTCCAGGATGCGGCGGATGAAGGCGACCTCGGGAAGCCCCTCGGCGAGGGCGCGTTGGGGTGTGATGCCGGTGATGAGGCAGGCATCCGGTTGCGGCAGTTGGTCGTCGCTCGGGCGACAGAAGAGCGTCAGTGGCTCGCCGATCACCTCCAGGTGCTCATCGGTGCGCAGCCCGGCGAACTGCAACGGGCGGTCGCGCCTGGGGTCGGTGCCGCTGGTCTCGTAGTCGTACCAGTAGATGCTCTGGGTCAAGCGCCATACTCCTCTGGGGCCGAAGGCAAAAGGCCGCCACCGACGTTGCTGAACGGGGTCATGACCATTTTACGACAACCCGCGAGCATGTGACTCTATAGCAACTGAACAAGGTAGCGCGAGAGGTGTGGGGGATGCAGGGGACGGCGCGTTTTGTCGAGGTGCTGGGGCTGCGCCTCTGCGTGCGTGAGTGGGGAGAGGGTGGGACGCTGCCGATCCTCGCCCTGCACGGCTGGCTCGACAACAGCGAGAGCTTCGCCCCGCTCGCTGCCCACTGGCCTGGGCAACGCATCATCGCCCTGGAGTGGCCGGGGCACGGCCTCTCCGAACACCTGCCGGCGAGCGCCGACTACCACCTCTACAATGCCTTGCCGCTGCTCGATGCCCTGCTCGACCGCCTGGGCCTGCGCCAGGTAGCCCTCCTCGGCCACTCCCTCGGCGGCGTGGTGGCACTGATCTTCGCCATCGCCCGCCCGCAACGGGTGGAACGCCTGCTGCTCATCGACGCCCTCGGCCCGCGTACCGAGCCGCCCGAGCTGGCAGGGGGACGTCTGGCCGAGGCACTGCGCCACCATACCGCCATTGCGCGTCACGGGGTGCGACGCATGCAGGGTCTGGAGCAGGCCTTGGCCCAGCGCGCCCAGTACGGCCTGCTGCCCGGCGTCGACGCGGTCGCGCGTGCCCTGCTCTCCCGTGCCCTGCGCCCGGTGGAGGGGGGCGTGGTGTGGCGTCACGACCCGCGCCTGACGCTCCCCTCGCCCTACTATCACACCGAGGAGCAGGTGCTCGCCCAGCTACGCGCCTTGACCGTGCCCGGGCTACTGCTGCTGCCGAGTGAGGGTCTGGTGAAGTCACGCGCCTACCTCCCCGAGCGCTTGGCAGCCAGTGGTCTGGCTTGCGTGGAGCTGCCCGGCGGGCACTACCTGCACACCGATGCCCCCGAGGCGTGTGTCGTCGCGTTGGCCCGCGCCTGTGGGGTGAGTGTTACGTAACGGTAACCCAATACCTTGATATTACGCGGGAGTCAGCCGCTGCCGCGTGTCTGCCTTTACACATTGAATACACTTTTCCTTACGGAAGAGGTGATAATGTCCTACAGTTCCTTATAGGAGCCCACATGCCATGGATCGGGGCGGAGGTACGGAGAGAGCCCATGCTTATCGAACTGATTATCCTGGTCATAGTGGTCGCCGCCGTGGTGTTTCTCATTACGGGGGGACCCAAGGGCGACGATCGGCTCTGATGCGCGAGTGACGCAGGACAAAGAAACCGCCCTTTGGCGGTTTTTTTCTGCCGATCTGATTTAGCATAGTAGTGTATTTGCATATTCCCGACCCCCACCCGCGATACGCCGCTATGCCCCCCTCCCGTCTCCCCTCCCTGGCCCAGGTGTCCCTCACCCTGCTCTTACTCACGTTGACTGCCGTGGCCCAGGCCAGCGCGCGCCACCCCGATCAGATGGCCGCACAGTTGGCACGCAAGGCCCAGGGGCTCGGTCTCTCCTACCTTACCCGCCAAGCCGCCGAGGGGAGTGGACCCCTGCTGCTCTGGCCCCAGGGTGGCCAACCCACCCACCTGCTGGTGTGCGTCGACCAGCCGCGTCAGCTGACCGAAGACCATGGCGAGCCCGCCCTCTACTCACTGGGCGATGCCTACAACGCCTCGCTGCAGCGTATCGACCTGCTCGACGGCAAGGTCGAGACCGTAGTGCGTGGATTGGCCCGCTGCGCCGCCCAGGCGGCCACCCCCTGGGGTACCCTGCTCATCGCCGAGACCCGTGACGGTACCGGGGCCCTCTACGAGCTACTCGACCCGCTGGCGGTGAGCGACCTCAATCTGGTGCGCCCCGCCGAGGGTCAGAGTGACGCCCTGGTGGTGGACGAGGAGGGGCGCCCGCGCCGCGACCTGCTCGCCTATCGTCAGGGGCTACCCAACCTCGCCTGGGGCGGGGTGGTGGTGCTCCCCGATGGCACCCTCTACGCCCTCGATCGGCGTCAACCGGGTAGCGATGCCCTGTTGCGCTTCGCCCCGCTGGCCCCCTATGTGGGCGCACGGCGTCTCGCCCTCCTGGAGGAGTCGCCGTTGCGTCACGGGGAGCTGCAGGGGCTCACCGCCCCCTGTGCCGGGGTCTGTCCCGAGGCCGCGTTGCGCTGGGAGCCTCTGCCCGATTGGCGTCCCGCGCCGACCGGGGGCGAGCAGGCGATCGGCGGGCTACTGGCGATCACCCGCAGCGACGGCTTCGGCCTCTGCTGGGGCGAGGGGCGGGTGGTCAACTGCGTGACGCAGACGGCGGGTGCGGCACCCCGATGGTCCAATCCGATCCGCGCCAGCGGCCTTGCGCGTATCGCCGGACTGGCCCTGGCCCCCTCGGGGCTGCTCTATCTCTGGGGCGACACCGCCGGTGCAGGGCTAGTGGCCTGTCTGCCGGACGGCGAGGATGCGGACACCCTGAGTGACGGCTGCGAACCGCTGCTACTGCCCAGCGACCCCAGTGCGCGTGTCGGTGGCCTGGTCTTCACCCCCGATGGACGTGGGGCGCTACTCAGCCTGGCCCACTCCGACGACGCGCAGATGGGGGCGGGGAGCGACGATATCCTGCGCCTTGGTGGGATGCTGACGCCGAACGGCGGTCTCGACCTGGGGCGCTGGTTCGAGCAGCAGCGCGCCAGTCAGCGCCGTTCGCTGTTCGGCTTCGGGCCGATGGAGGAGGGGGCGGTGCCGGAGCTGGACCCGGAACCCCGGGGCGGGCTGTAGTCCAGAACGTCGAAGGGGGCCGTGAGGCCCCCTGTTTGTTTGCATCGATATCTCTGCCGCGTGCGCGGCCAGGATCAGCCGCGCTGCTTTTCGCGGATCTCGTCGAGGGTCTTGCAGTCGATGCAGAGGGTGGCGGTGGGGCGGGCTTCGAGGCGGCGGATGCCGATCTCCACGCCACAGCTTTCGCAGTAGCCGTACTCCTGGTCGTCGAGTAGGTCGAGTGCCTCGTTGATCTTCTTGATCAGCTTGCGCTCGCGGTCACGGGTACGCAGCTCCATGGTGAACTCAGACTCCTGAGTCGCACGGTCGTTGGGGTCGGGGAAGTTGGCCGCCTCGTCCTGCATATGGTGCACGGTGCGGTCCACCTCTTCCATCAGCTCCTTGCGCCAAGCGAGCAGCAGGCCACGAAAGTGCTCGCGCATAGGACGGCTCATGTACTCCTCACCCGAGACGGGCTCGTAGGGGGTGAAGCTGCTGAAGCCGTCCGCACTGCTGCTGGACGCGACGTTATTACTATTGTTACTCATGCCTTATTTCGCCATGCGGTTGTTGGCTCTCACCCGGCCTCATCCCTCGTCCGGAGATACCCCGAGGCCGGAAAGTGGTCGGCACCAGACGCGCGGACTTTGCCTCGAAACGGGGTCAAAGGGCCAGGCACCGAAAAAATAAGCGAGCATAAATACCAGAGTGTCATTGCTCAGGCAAGCTTAGACGATGTTCAGGGCGGCGACGCACGCGCTCGATGATGGGGGCCGAATAGGGTAAGTCATTGAACCTCTGTGCGGGATGAATCGTTCCCGTTCGCGCGCTGGCCGTCACCGGACGACCGGTAAGCTCAGGTTCAACCACTCGACCCACGGCGCCTGGGGGTGCGTGCCGCCCTGAGGCGGACTCTTGCGCAGGTGCCTTGTCTGGGTGCCAGGACCCTCTAAGCGTAGTCGTGTCGGCAGGAGAGTGCGCCGCCGGATGTAGGGGGCCGGTACCGGGTGTGCCCGCACGACCCGCCACGAGGGCGCCGGTCGCGTCACTCTTTGGTGCAATCCCACACCCTGTGTCGTCTCTCTTGCCCTCTGATAGTGCACAGAGGCTCGCCAGGGGCGCCCGATGTGCGTCGCCGAGTGTAGGAAATGGCCCACTCCAGCGCCCCTTTCGTCCAATTGGCCCAGCCTTTGCTGTGTCGATACCAGCAAGAGGCCGCACGGTAATGGCGCCGTGCCCGCCATCTGACACTCAGCGCCGTTCGCGGCAACCCGACCCCCATGTTCGACCCGGCCCTGCCGAGGTCGAGGGTGAAGAAGCCCTAAGCACCTGACCGTATCCAGCGGTCCGGCGCTTAGGGCTTTTTTTTTGGTTCCGCTTCTGTGGTGTTGGTGTCGTGGTGGCGGCGGGCCGAGCGCTTCAACCCATACCGATAGTAGCAACCCGAGGTAATGACGATGTCCTACTTAGATCCGAGCGAGTTTGTAACCAAGATGGTCGACCAGGGCGAGTCCAAGGTCTACATGTCCGCCAAGGACACCCTGATCCGCGCCTTCATGGCCGGTGCCATCCTCGCCCTGGCCGCTGTCTTCGCCATCACCGTGGCCACCAACACCGGATCACCGCTGCTCGGTGCGGTGCTCTTCCCGGTCGGCTTCATCATGCTCTATCTGATGAAGTTCGACCTGCTCACCGGCGTCTTCACCTTGGTGCCCCTGGCCCTGCTCGATAAGCGTCCCGGCGTCACCGTCGGTCAGGTGCTGCGTAACTGGGGCCTGGTATTCGTCGGCAACTTCGCCGGTGCGCTGACCGTCGCCTTCATGATGTCCTTCATCCTCACCTATGGTTACAACACCGATGGTGGCGCCATTGCGGCCAAGGTGGCCAAGATCGGTGAGTCGCGTACCCTCGGCTACGCCGCCCACGGCGTGGACGGCTGGCTGACCATCCTCATCCGCGGCATGCTGTGCAACTGGATGGTCTCCATGGGTGTGGTCGGCGCGATGATCTCCACCAGCGCCACCGGCAAGATGGCCGCTATGTGGATGCCGATCATGCTCTTCTTCTTCATGGGCTTCGAGCACTCCATCGTCAACATGTTCCTCTTCCCCTTCTCCATGATCATGGGGGGCGGTTTCACCTTCATGGAGTACATCATCTGGAACGAGCTGCCCACCGCGCTGGGTAACCTGATCGGCGGCTTCGTGTTGGTCGGTCTGCCGCTCTACTACACCCATGTGCGCACCAGCCCCGAGCGCATCCTCAAGGGCAAGCACTGAGCACGACCCGACGTATCCGGCCCCACGGGCCGGGTGCGTGACGCTACGGAGACCCTATGTCCGCCCAGCTCAACCTCGCCATCGGCCAGTACTCCGACAAGGGACGAAAGGCCGTCAATCAGGACTTTCACGCGGTGATGGTGCCTGAAGAGCCGCTCCTCAGCGCCAAGGGCGTGGTGGTGGCGCTGGCGGACGGGATCAGCAGCAGCCAAGTCAGCCAGGAGGCGAGCCAGACCTCGGTGACCGGCTTCCTGGAGGACTACTACTCCACCTCCGAGGCGTGGTCGGTAAAGAGTGCCGCGATCAAGGTGCTCGAAGCGACCAACTCCTGGCTCTACGCGCAGACGCGCAATGGCCCCTACCGCTACGACATGGATAAGGGCTACGTCTGCACCTTCACCGCCCTGGTGCTCAAATCCACCACGGCGCACATCTTTCACGCCGGCGATGCGCGCGTCTACCGCGTCGTCGGCGACAGCCTCGAACAGCTCACCGAGGACCATCGTCTGTGGGTCTCGCGCGAAAAGAGCTATCTGGCGCGCGCCCTGGGTATGCGCGACCGGGTCGAGGTGGAGTATCGGGCCCTGCCTCTGGAGCAGGGTGACACCTATATCCTCGCCACCGACGGGGTCTACGAGTTCGTCGAGCCGCGCTTCATCATCGAGTGTCTCAACCGTCAGCGCTACGACCTCGACGGTGTCGCCCAGGCGGTCGTCGAGGAGGCCTACGCACAGGGCAGTGGCGACAACCTGACGATCCAGATCGTGCGCGTGGACGGCCTGCCCAACCACCAGTTGGGTGAGCTGCAGTCACAGCTCGACAGCCTGCCGTTTCCCCCCGAACTGAGCCCGCGCATGCGCTTCGACGGCTTCGAGATCCTGCGCGAGCTGCAGCGCAGTAGCCGTAGCCACGTCTACCTGGCGCGCGACGAGGAGAGCGGTCACTCGGTGGTGCTCAAACTGCCCTCGGTGGACCTGCGCCACGACGCGGCCTACCTGGAGCGATTCCTCATGGAGGAGTGGGTGGCGCGGCGCGTGGAGAGCGCGCACCTGCTCAAGCCGTGTGCACTGACGCGCAAGCGCAACTACCTCTACATCGTCAGCGAATATATCGAGGGCAAGAGTCTCAATCAGTGGATGGCCGACAACCCGCACCCGCCACTGGAGACGGTGCGCAACATCGTCGAGCAGGTGGCCAAGGGGCTGCAGGCGCTCCATCGTCAGGAGATGCTGCACCAGGACCTGCGCCCCAACAACATCATGCTCGACCAGCACGGCACGGTGAAGATCATCGACTTCGGCTCGGTGCGCGTGGCCGGCATCGCCGAGGCCACTAACCTGGTCGAGCAGCCGCCGATCCTCGGTACTGCCCTCTACTCTGCCCCGGAGTACTTCATCGGCGAGCCGGCCACGGCGCGCTCCGACCTCTTCTCACTGGCCGTAATCACCTACCAGATGCTCTCCGGGCGCACCCCCTACGGCACCCAGGTGGCCCGCGCGACGACCCGCGCCGCACAACACCGCCTGGTCTATGCAAGCGTACTGGACGACGAACGCACCATCCCCGCCTGGATCGACGAGGCGCTGAAGAAGGCACTCAACCCCAACCCCTACAAGCGCCAAGACGAGCTGAGTGAGTTCATCCACGACCTACGCACACCCAACGCCGAGTTCATGCGCAAGGGGCGCCCACCACTGCTGGAGAGCCACCCGATCCTGGTGTGGAAGATGACCGCCCTACTGCTCTTCCTCATGCTCATCGCGCTGGCGAGCACCCACCCCTACTTTACCGGCGGCTAGCGCCGCCTACGCTAAGCAAGCCGCCCCGGTGCTGGCCATGAGCTGGCGCCGGGTCGATGACAACCCCGACCGAGAGGAGAAGCCGATGAATAAGATCGAGATGACCGAGGCCGTGATGGTGGCCAAGAGCGCTACCGGCATGGGCTGGGAGGCACTGGCCGAGCAGGTGGGCCTCGCCCCCGTGTTTCTCACCTCTGCGTGCCTGGGCATGAACAGCCTCAAGCCCGAGTACGCCGACAAGGTGTGTGCCGTGCTGGGTCTCCCTGGCGAGGTGAGCCTCGCCCTGCAGGCCTTTCCGCACAAGAGCTGGGAGAAGAGCGTGCCCACCGACCCGGTGATCTACCGCTGGTACGAGATCGTCGGCGTCTACGGCGAGACCATCAAGGAGCTGATCCACGAGAAGTTCGGTGACGGCATCATGAGCGCCATCGACTTCTCCATGCACATCGACAAGGAGAAGAACCCCGCCGGCGACCGCGTCAAGGTGACCATGAGCGGTAAATTCCTCCCCTACAAGAGTTGGTAAACCGCGACGCGGATACACACAGGTCAGGGATGACCGACTATCTTCAGCACCGTCTGCCCCACCTCCACCAGGCGCTGGTTCTTGTCCATCGCCAGCTTGCGCATCTGTTTGTGCGCCTCGGCCTCGCTGATGTTCATGCGCGCCATGAGGATGCCCTTGGCCCGTTCGATCACCTTGCGCTCGTTGAGCGCGCGCTTCGCCTCCGCCAGCTCGTCCTCCACCTTGGCCAGGTGTAGGGACTGTGCCTGGAGCAGCTCGATCACCCCCCCTGCCGGTCCCATCGCCCCCTGACCCTCGCTACGCATCGCCAACGACTGCTCGATGGGCAGGTCGGGGTCGAAGAAGTGGTCGATCGCCTCGGCGCGTGCCGGTGGGTTCTCGCGCAGCTTGCGCACCAGCCCCTGTGCATCCTCCAGGGCCTGCTCGGCCGCCTCGATCTGCGCGGCGCAGTGACGCTGCATCGCCTCCACCAGCTCGCGCTGGATCGACCACATCTCGCCGATACGCGCGCTACAGCAGTCGAACCAGCTCTGACTCAACTCGGCATCGATGCGTCCGCCGGCGCGGGCGTTGTGCAGGCGCCGACGCAACTGCTCCAACGTCTTCATGGTCGGTGAGGCCTCGAAGCGCTGCCAGCGCGCGACGATGGCCGCGTCGCTGAACTCCTGAAACACCAGCAGGCTACGCCGCTGCGCCTCCACCAGATGCAGGCTGCGCTGCTGCACCGAGCCCTCGATGAGCCCGGCGCCAAAGGCGAGGGAGCCCACCGCACGCTCTTGGCCCGCCAGCTCCTTGCCCTCGATGAGATTGAACAGCCCCACCAACAGGCGCGAGATGGTCGGGTCCACCGCCGCGTCCGCCAGCTCGAAGATGAGGGCGATCAACCCAGCGATGAGGCGGCTGAAGGCCGCCACCGAGGCGTGCCCCTGTAGACGGTGGTGGCGCACCCGTTCGCGCAGCTCGGGGAGGGCGTCGAGGCCGAGTACCACCCAACCGATGAGTGAGATGATCTTGGCATTCGAGTGGGCGGCGTTCTCCAGCTCCTCGTCGAGCACCTGACGCAGCCGTTGCTCCACCTGCTCGGTCTCGCGCACCAACTGCGTCAGCTCCCCCTCGAAGCGTACCCCGCTGGAGGCGAGGTAGAGGCTGGAGGCGCCACGCTCCAGTTGCAGCACATGGATCATCTCTCCGACCACGCCAAACAGGTGCGTGCGGGTCTGGATACGCGCCAGCTCGTCGATCTCCAGGCGCTTGGCGGTGAGCACGATGTGGGGGATGGTCTGTGACATGGGGGCGGTCGGCTGCTCGTAGGGGGGAGGGCGCGTGCTGTAGGCCGACATACTAACAGAGTGCGCGTGGCGACGGCCCCGGCGCCGGGGTGTCCGATAGGGCCAGCGCATACTTTGCCCGAACGGCTGAAAATCAGCCACGCAGACACAGAGGAGACGGAAAAATCGTTATGGGTGCATGGGAGTGGCTGCCCGAATAGGTGGAGCGGTGCACTTCAATATACACCCGCGCCGGAATACCGCCTCTGCGTCTCCTCCGTGCCTCTGTGGCAAAAGTATGCGGTTGCCCTGGGGTGTCCGAGGGCAACCTCGAACCGATGTCACGCGGGGCGGCGGTACGGGCCGCGCCCTGACTCCGATTCTCACCCCTCTGCCCGCACTCGACCCGCGCGGCGCCGCGTCGCGAATCGGTCATCGCCGAGCTGTGGGCCTGAAGATGACCCCGGCAGTCGGGTACTGCCTACACCCCATCCCACCCTATCGACAGTGTGTTTGCTCCGATTTCTGATAAACGGCGACTGATGGAGCCTATTCATATCGCTGATGGTGGGCGCACCGTTCGACCTAGGTGTCTTGCCCTAGGTGGCCCGGAGGATCTGAGTGTTATCAGTCACCTAGCGTTGGTTAGAACCACGACGCATATTGTGTTGCGCATTATTGACGTTAGTGTCTATGTGCCGCAGGCGGTCATTTGCATATGCAATTAGCTAGAATTGTGGCGCCCGCCATATGGCTGTAACAAACCCTTAACTTCTCATCCTTAGGGTTCCCGTTCCCACGCGCTCCGGGGGCGGTCCCCGTGCGCATCGTGCATTTGACGGGATGAGTGACGATGAGTTCCAACGCCAGCAACCCCCTGCGTACCCTTCTTCAGGCTCTGCGCCACGCCCATGCCCGAGGCTCTCGGCCTCGGCCGACGTCGTCGTGGTGCCCGTCACGCACCCGTGGAGGGACGACATGGCCGCGGCGCCACTGGCATCGGCTCGGTGCCGCCGGGCTGGTCGCCCTCGGCCTCGTCGTCGGTAGCGCCTGCGCGGTGGAGGTCGACCTGCGCGTCGCCAGCCCGCTCGGCAGCTACGCCGAGCGCGTCGACTACATCGCACACATCCACGACTGCTCGCGCGTCGAGGCAGTGACCCTGGAGGCGGGTGGGAGCCGCCAGAGTCTGGCCCTCGGTGACCTGCGCCGCGTGGCCGACGCCCCCCTCGCCTGCGAGGGAGACTTCGTGCTCACCGGTGAGGGTCGCTTCGAGCCGCAACTGACCGTGCAGTTCAGCGATGGGAGTCGCCAGTTGCACAGCGAATCCTTCGCCATCGAGTCGAGCGCCCCGGAGCTGAGCTTCGAGGGCGTCTCGCTGCTCGCCACGGGCGGCGTGCAGCAGTTGGTGGTCAGCGCCGTGGCCACGGACGACGTGGACCTCAGCCGCGTCAACTTCCGCGTGGTCGGCCTGCTCGCCTCCGAGCTGCGCCGCTATGGCGGTGTGGTCGACCAGGTGATCAATAGCGGCGGCCACTTCGCCGACAGCAGCGGTAGCGTCAGCGTCACCCCGAGCGCCGACGGCCAGACGCGCTTCTCCCTCGCCCTGCCGGTGCGCTTCACCCTCGACGCCGCCACCATCGCCCACGACGGCCTGGTGCTGGCCGACATCGAGGCGGTGGATGCCAGCGGCAACCGCCAATCCCTCTCCCGCGTCGCCTTTACCGGTAGCGACGTGGTCGAGAGCGCCAATGCCCTGCAGGTCGCCCCCAGCACCCTGCTGTTCACCAATCTGTTGCAGCGTGCCAGCCTCACCCCCTCGGTGGATTTCGCCTTCCGTGGCCTCACCGCCCTGGCCGGTGACAGCGCCGGTCTCAGCTACAGCTCCTCGAACCCGGAACTGGTCAGCGTCTCCGCCTCGGGTCTGGTCACGCCGCTGGCCGCCACCGCAGGCAGCGCGGTGACCATCACCGTCGCCTATCCCGGTGTCGAGCCGGTCAGCGTCGCCGTCGAGGTGGCGCTCAACAAGCAGTTGGTGGGGCTGGAGGCCGAGGGTCTGGACGGGGAGGGGAGGCTGCTGCTGCCGAGCCTCAACACCCGCGTCGACCCGCCCGCCCTGGTGGCGGTGTTCGACGACGACAGTCGTATGCCCCTCGGTGGTCAGCTCGACCTCACCTACAGGGTGGAGGAGAGCGCCGCCGCACTCTTGAGCGTCGATGCCAAGGGCGGCCTCACCGCCCTCGCCACCATCGGTAGCGAGGCGCCGGTGAGCCTGACCATCGGTGTCGCCGACCTCGACGAAGCACTGCTCACCCTGCCGGTGCTGGCCGAAGATGCCGCCCCCACGGTCACCCTCAGCGGCAGTGGCAGCCGCCAGGTGGGGGGGACCTTCCTCCTCTCTGCCGCCGCCGAGGACGATGTCGCCGTGCAGGAGGTGCGCTTCCTGCTCGATGGCGCCGTGGTCGGTCGGCGTAGCGCCGCCCCCTACCAGCTGGAGCTGGGACTGGCCGAGGAGATGGTCAACCAGACCCTCTCGCTACAGGCCGAGGTGGTCGACAGCGCCGGGCAGACCACCCGTAGCGCGCCGCTCGCCTTGTCTGTAGCGCAGAAAACCGTGCTCACCGCCCCCGAGCTGAGCTGGGAGACGCCGAGCAATCTGGAGCGCCACGTCGAGGGCGGCGTCGTGCGCCTGCAACTGGTCAAGCTGTTCGACAGCTTCGATGCGGTCTCCAACGATGTCAGCCGCGTGGTCTTCACCCTGGATGGTCGCACCCTCGGCGAGACGCGCTTCCCCAGCGTCGAGAAGCGCATGGTCCCGGCACAGAACGCCGATGGTGAGCGCGCCACCTACGCCATGGTCTGGCACTACGACCACACCCTGGCGGAGATCGCCACCCAGGAGACCAGCCTCGCCGTGGGCGCCAAGGTCTACGGCAACAACGGCGCCGTGGGCCAGATGGAGGGCCGCCTGATCCGCGTGGTGGCCAACCAGGCGCCGTCGATCCGCATCAGCGCCCCGCAGGACCAGCAGAACGTCACCCTCGGTCAGCAGATCGCCGTCACCCTGGAGGTGAGCGACGACCTGCTCGCCTCTGGTGCCGACGTCGAGCTGCTGGTCAACGGCGAGAGCCGCTTCAGCGAACGCTATCAGGACCCGGACAACCGCTTCGCCGCCAATAGCGGCCTGCAGAGCACCACCCTCAGCTACACCATCGCGGTGGACGACGACCTGCTCGGCACCACCCTGCGCCTCGAAGCCCAGGTCACCGACCTGCACGGGCGCCTCGCCACCAGTGATGTGGTCGAGCTGCCGGTGCGTGGCAACCAGAAACCGAGCATCGCTATGCTGCGCCCCCAGGCCGGTAGCCAGTGGGTCGCCGGTCTGCCCATCGCCCTGGAGGCCAACGCCAGCGACGACCTCGGCATCGCCCGTGTCGACTTCTACGCCGCCGGTCGCCTGGTCGGCTCCGACACCACCGCCCCCTACACCCTCGACTACGACGCCCCCGCCGGGCTGACTCAGGACCAGCGCCTGGAGTTCTACAGCGTGGCGGTCGACCGCGAAGGCGAGCAGAGCGCGAGCAGTGTGGTCGCGGTCACCGTCGGCCCCGACCGCGAGGCGCCGGTGCTCAACCTGGTCGCCCCCGAGGTGGTCGCCACCGAGGCCGGGCAGGGCATCGCCCGCGTGGTCGAGCAGGTCGACACGGTGATCAAGGTGAGCGGCTACGACAACGTCGGCATCGACACCCTGCTGCTCAGCGGTGTGCGCGACATGGGCGACCACCTGCTGCTCACCGGCGACCCCGCCGATCAGATCAGCGGCAACGCCTTCGCCCCGCAGGGCATCCCCGGCAGCCTGCGCGCCTACTCCGCCATGCGCATCGTGCGCGTGCCTGCCTATCTGGGCGCGAGTGAGAACAACCGCTACCCCATCGAGGTGGTCGCCAGCGACGCGCGCGGTAATGCGAACCGCGCCGCGCTCACCATCGAGGTGCAGGGCGACACGGCCCCGACCCTGGTCACCCTGACCCCCTCGCGCCCCGCCTACTTCCCGGCACAAACCGTGGAGCTACTGCTCCAGGCGCGCGACGACCGTCGCGTCGAGTCGCTGGTGGTCACCTACCGCCTCGCAGGCAGCAGCACGGCGCTCGCCGAGCAGACCCTCGACGCCGCCAGTGGCCTCGAACCCGGCAGCGAGGTGGTGGCGAGCAGTCGCCTCGACCTCGCCCCGCTGGCGCTGGCCAACGCGAGCGCCACCCTGGAGGTGAGCGTGGTGGTCACCGACAACAGTGGCCTCAGCTCAGAACCGCTCACCACCACCCTGACCATCAAGCCCGACACCCAGGCCGCCAGCCTGAGCCTCACCAGCCCCACCGTCGGCAGCTCGCTCTACCCCGGTGAGGCGGTCAGCTTCAGCTACCGCGCGGTGGACAACACCCGCCTCGCCAGCCTGCGCTTCACCATCGACGGCGTCGAGGTACAGAAGGTCGAGGGGCTCAGCAGTGGCGAACGCAGCGGCAGCTTCAGTTTCACCCCCGCCGAGGGGCGCGACAGCCTCACCATCGACGGCGAGGTGACCGACCACTACGGTAACCAGGCCCACTTCAGCTGGCCCTATCTGATCGGCGTGGATGCCGCCCCCAGCGTGCGCCTGCTGCAACCCGCCGCGGGCAGCCGCCTGGAGGAGGGGAGTTCCACCACCCTCAACGCCCTGGTCAGCGACGACCGCGCCCTCGCCAGCTTGGTGCTGCGCATCGAGAGTGCCAGCGGCGCGCTGTTGGGTGAGAAGTCGATCCCCCTCTCCAGCCTCGACAGCTCCGGCTACCTCTCCTACGCCCTGCGCCTGCCCGCCCTGGCGGCGGACGGTAGCGCCCCGCTGCTGCGCCTCATCGCCACCGACAGCGCCGGTCAGACCGGCGAGGCACGGGTGGACATCGAGCTACAGCCCGACGCCGAGCCGCCGCTGCTGCAGCTGACCCTGCCCGACGGCCCCTTCAGCCTGATGGCGGGCGAGGCGTTCGAGCTACGCGCCAGCGGCGACGACAACCACTATCTGGGCAGCTTCACCGCCTACCTGGAGGACGCCAGCGGCAGCCGCATCGACCTCGACTGGCAGACCCTGGTGCGCAAGGAGCGCACCGAACAGGTGACCCGCGCCAACCCCATCACCTTCGGTGAGATCGTCACCGGCTCGCGCTTCTACGTCGAGGTGAGCGGGCGCATCAAGCTCCCCGAGACACTGCTCTCGCGCGCCGGTGAGACCTTCACCCTCTACCTGAGCGGTGAAGATGGCGGTGAGAACCTGGTGGTGACCGACGGTGTCGCCCTCACCCTGCTGGGCGACGACGAGGCCCCCAGCGTGCAGGTCAACGCCCCGCAGAGCAGCCTCTACGAGGGGCAGCCCGCCAAGTTCAGTGTGCAGTTGCGCGACAACCTCGGGGTCGCCGCCTACCGCGTCACCCTGGATGGCGCGACGCTGGTCGAAGGCGACGGCAACGGCGCCACCCTGG
>QKED01000052.1 GCA_003252455.1 Gammaproteobacteria bacterium | reverse complement strand
CGAGTGCTTGGGTGAACAGTGCGGTAGTGGGGTCGCTCATGGGATCGTCCAGATGGGGGATTGACTACGTGTTCAACACAAGATGTGGTGGTCGTGGTAAGCCGTTGATCTTAGCGTCTACCCACACTGATCGCGAAAGAGCCTGTAATTCCACTCCTAACTTTCAGTTTCTCTACGATTCACTAGCAATTTCGCCTGTGATTTCGCGGGGAGGCCTCAGCCTCACCCCAGCAACGAACACCCCGCCTTCACCCCCATCCCATACGTATACGCCATCGCCGCAATATTCAGCTGAAGATTAGCCACCAGTACCACTACGGCCCAGCCGCCGGTGGCGAAGATCGAGGCGAAGAAGAGCACGGCGGAGGCGATGGCGTAGCCGCGCTCCCACCAGCTCATGCTGGAGAAGGCGGATTCGATGGTGTAGGCCAGGGCGCCGGTGTCGTAGAGGGCCAGCATCAGGCCGAGTAGGCCCTCACCCGTGAGGATCTCCGGCCCCAAGGCGACTATCCGCTGGCGGAAGGTGGCGTTATTGATCCAGACCTTGTAGAGCGCCTGTCCGAGTGCTTTGGCGGAGAAGGCAAAGCCCACCACCGAGAGGACGATGCCGACGCCGGAGACGATCAGGCTGAAGCGCCACGCCCCGCAGTCGGTATCCGCGCTCGCGGCGGTGCGCAGGATCTCGACGGGGCCGCGGGTGGTGTGCATCTGGTAGACGCGTTCATCGCCCTGGATAAACCAGGTGACGGCACCGGGGCAGGCCTCTTTGGGTGTTTCGTCCTTGAGGCGTTCGAGGCACGCCTCGTAGGCGTGCAGCTCCTCCAGGTTGAACAGGAAGTCGTCGGCGTCCAGGGGCGGGATGGTGTCGCGCGCGGTGCAGGGGGCGACGTTGCTCTCCAGCGCCTCGATCAGGTTGACCTGGCCCTGGAAGGAGAGGCGGTGGCCGCTGATGGCGTTGGCGAGTTCTGGGTTGACCATATCGAAGCGTGCGACCAGGCCGTCGGCGAGGCTCGGTAGCGGCGTCTCGAAGCTCGCCAGTTCCGTGGCGCTGAGGGCGCGCTGCCAGATCGCCAGTGACTGCATGCGACCGATCAGCAGTTGCGTAAAGCCGCTTGGATTATCGGCTGACGGGGTGGCGCCGATCACCGTCACGCGCGCGCTGGTGGTGGGCAGTGGAGTCAGTGCGTGGCTGGAGGTAGAGACGCCGTCGACCCAGAAAGTGAGCTGCGCGCCATCCCAGGTGAGGGCGACGTTGTAGCCGACATGCGGTTGCAGCTCGGTGGTGTCGAGCAGCGGCGCGGCGCCGGGCAGCTGCGCCTGCAAGTGAGCGTGGCTACGGGTCTCGTTGTAGAGCAGGCCGAAGTGAAAGGCGTCGGCCTCGCCCTGTGCGCCACTGGCGATGAGGGTCATCAGACGTGGCGAGGGCTCACCCACGGGCGGGCTCGACTGCACCCAGGTCTGGAGGGTGAGCGGCTGTGTGGGATCGGCGCCGAGGGCGAGCTGATCGAGCGGGGAGACCTGCGCGGCCCCGAGGCCGAACTCCAGGCAGGGGATGGCGCAGGCGATCTCCGCGCCCTTGGTCAGGGCGTAGCTCTCGTCCTGCACGCGCGCGGTGAAGTCGAAGGCGTGCAGCAGGCTCGCCTGCTCCGGCACCTCTTGCGCGCTTTCGAGCACATAGGTGTAGTCGAGCGCCCCGCGCCAGAAGGTGACGCGGGTGCACTCGATGTCGACGCCACCACCGAGGATCGGGTGTTGGCCACGGTTGTTGTAGTGGTACTGGTCGACATGCACCGGGACCGGCACCTCCTCGAAGCGCCCGAACGGCGCCCCGTCGAGGTAGATGATCACATCGGCGCCGCTGTTCCCCGTGCGCGCCACGGAGACGACGATGTTGTGCCAGCTGCCCAGGGTGAGGCCCACCTCGGAGTCGACCACCTCCTTATCGTGAAAGATCGCCTTGACCTGATTATCGGGCCGCGCGCCTGAGCTGGCGGGCTCGCCAAGGCGCAGCTCCAGGTTGCCATCGAGGAGCTGGAGGAGGGTGCCACCCATGGCGTAGGCGCGCAGTCGGACGCGCAGGGCGATGGTCCAGTCCTCGCGCATGACCTCAGCGGCGTCGAGTGCGTTCAGGCTGATGCTCTGGCCGTTGCGCAGGCTGGCCACGCCGTAGGAGTAGAGGGGTGGGGTCGTCAGGTGTTGGGTCATGGTCGCCTCGTGGTGTGGTGCGGGGTGTGGGCCTCGGGTCGTGAAATCGAGCGCTGGGTCGGATTGGACCCTGAACAGGACGCCGGATGTCTGGCACCGAGGGTTCGAGCGCAGTTGGTAGAGAGGGTGAGCAAGGCTGAACGGTGTGTTCCGTCGAGGTTTGGGCGGCGACCCTGCGCCACTCTCCTCGTCGGTATGCAAGCCCCTTCTACGCAACAAATCCTAGGCGCAAGAACAGTAATTCCGTCAGCCTAAGGAGGAACGTTAGCCGCTAGAAAATCGGTGTGCAATCTGATCAAGCGCCTAAACCGCATGGCTGGAGAGGATGGCGTGCGTGATAGAGAGCGATTGTGACCGCAGGTGGATTGTAGGCGCTGTCGATCAGCCGTCAGCGCCCTGACGCCTCGGCAACGGTATGCCCACTCTAGTGCCCGGTCTCTCTCTGCATGCGGTGTGCCGCTCCACTACTCTGGGTCGGTACTATCGCGGCGGGTGTTCGGCACCCATTGAAACATCCTCGGTGTGTGTGGCCGCTCGGCCCCCTCGGTGGTGTAGATATTGGATACGAAATCGGTCCTAAACATGCTGTGTAGGTGAACCTAGAGGTTGTCGATACCCTTTCACATGCGGGTGGCGAAGGCGCTTGGCCGAGGGGGGGGAGGCCAACAACAGCCTCTATGCAGTGGCTGATCGTGATGGGTCAGGATG
>QKED01000002.1 GCA_003252455.1 Gammaproteobacteria bacterium | reverse complement strand
TGGCCGGTTAGTCCCGCCATACCAAGCAAAAGGGCCGACGGGGTCACCCCTGTCGGCCCTTTTTTGTTGCCCAGCGCACCCCTCAGGGGAGGCGCTTGAGCCGCTGCCGCAGGCAGCGATCCATCACCCCGAGGTCGATGGGCGCCTCCGGTGGGGCCTCCAGGGTGAGCCGTAGAGCGCCGCTGCGCGCCTCGACCCGCAGGCTGTCGAGCGACAGCTCACGCGCCAGAGGACAGGCACACAACCCGACCCGACACGCCTCGAAGACCGCCAACACCGCCCCCTGCCACTCCCCCTCGCCGCGCAGGTCGATGACCAGGGTCGCCTGCTCGCGGTAGATCTTATGCTCCATCTACGCCCTCCCTCGCCACGCGTGGCCATCCCGATACGCCCAGGAGGTTAACACCCCGTATCGAGGTGGTACAGCCGACCGCCGCGAGTACAAACGCAGGGCAGAGCGTCGCAGGTTTGCCGCGCGGACGCAGGGACACGCGTGCCGAGGCCACCGCACCCGAGGCATCGGGCGCCGTGGCGGCCGCACAGCGGCGGAGGCGCGCGCCGCCCCACCGCCGACGTGGCCTCACGCCCAGTGGCGCCTGGCCAGCTGCCGATAACCCCCAGCGAGCTGCGCCTGCGCCGCCGCGTCACAGGCGGCATAGGCCTCGCCCGTGAGCCCCAATCCGGCCCTCAGGCGCGACGCCTCGACCCCCGCCGCCTGCCCATCGAGCAGCCGCAACTGCGCCCGCCACTCCCCCTCCAGCCCGAAGCGACGCCCCGCCTGCGCGGCCAGGGCACGACGTGCCAACACCAGCGTGCGGCGCGCCGCCTCCAACTGCGCCTTGAGCGGCTGCTCCAGGTCGAAGAGCAGCGCCAGTTGGGCCGGGTCCCGGGGGGGCGCCGCCTGGAGGGTGGGCGGGGTGTAGCTCTCCGGGTCGCGCCAGAGCAGGGTCTCGGGGATCGCCGGGTGCGCCTGCTGTGGGTCCACGGGGAATTTGTAGAAGCCCCACTTGGCCCCGAGCCAGCACTCCACCAGGGTGCGCCCGTTCTCCGCCACGCAGCCGATGGCCCCCTCCTCCACCTGCGCCTCGGGGGCGTAGGCACGCGGGTCACGCTTCCAGGCAGCCAGGTCACGCTGCGGCGGCACGCCGTAGGCCGCCTCCAGGGCGCGCCAGCGGGCGATAAACCAGGCGTAATCGGCGCGGTAGTCGGGGTGACGGCGCAGAAACTGCCAGGCCCACTCGGCGGGGTCGAGCCCCTGCAGGGCGGCGTAGTGGTCGGCGTCGAGCCAATCGGCGATGGGGGGCAACATGGCGAAGGGATCGGGTATGCTTGATGTATGTCAGTGTGATGAATAGGGGCTTTATCCGACAATCCCCCGACGATGACAACCTACGGCATTCACCAGGAGTGGCCCCGCATGAAGAACTTTTGTCTTGGCGTTCGCAACCTCTGCCAGAGGCACCACACCCTCTCCAACCTGCTGATGCTGGTCGGTACCGGGCTGTTCGCCGCCACCCTCTTCTACTTTCTCACCCACACCGGCGAGATCCTCGCCTGGGTGAAGCAGAACCCGCTGATCAACCCGATCCTGCTCGGCGCCCTGGTGTTGGCCGAGGTGTTCATCGTCTTCATCATCACCCGCCTGGTGTTCACCGACTGCCGCGCCGAGGCCAAGGCGCACAGCGCCAACTACGAGGGGCGCCGCTCCCACGCCATCTTCCCCGAGGCCACCTCCTGGGTCGACGACCTGGGGGTCAACCCCAAGCGTCGCGGTAAATGAGCGAGGCGATCAGCCATCGGCTGCTGCTGGAGCGGGTACTCAAGGAGTGGCAGGTCGACCGCAAACAGCGCCGCGCCCTACTCGCCCTCGGTGAGGCGGGCGCCGAGGGGCTGGTGGCACTGGCCGAGAAGCTGGCGATCCTGCTGCCGCACAACGCCCTGATGGCCGCCCTCTGGCCCACCACCCCGATGCCACAGTTCGACGACCTGAGCCCCCTCGACTACATCATCGCCCACGGCCAACCCGGCCTCGATCAGGTCCGCACCTTCGTCGAGCAGGGGTAGCGGCTAGCGGCGCGGATCTTGCCTATCCCCTCCCGCCGGGCCAATAGTGGCTCGAATTGTGGGGGTATTGTCGCAAACCCCGCAGTGGATCCGCACAACACGACAGGGGGAGAAGCGATGAGCGAGCTACAAGAGCGCTACTTTCTGACCTACACCGGGGTCGAGCTGCCGCTGCGTCTGGTGACGCCGCTGAGCACCGAGGAGGTGGACAACCGCAACACTTTCTTCGTCGCCCAAGAGGATGCCGAGGGGCGCCTCGCCGAGGTGCGCAAGATGGTCTACGGGGAGGTGGAGCTGGTACACGAGTACCGCTACCGGGAGGACGGTACCCTGGCCGAGGCCTGGATCACCGATGCGGACGGTGACCGCCACCACCTCAGCTGCGACGCCCAGGGGCGCCCGCAGCGCTGAGGAGAGCCCGCAGCGGTAACGGCGATGGCGGTGGGCGCCGGGTCAGTTGGCCTTGCGCTCGACGCCAGCGGCCTGCAGTCGCTGCAGGTAATCCTGCCAATTGCGCTCGTAGTGCTTGCCCAGGTCGTAGAGGGTGTCCCAGGTGTAGATGCCGGTGTGATGCCCATCGTCGAAGGTGGGCTCGATGGCGTACGAGCCGACCATCTCGATCTTCTCGATGTTCACATCCTCCTTACCCACCTGCAGGGTCTCCTCACCGGGACCGTGGCCGCGCACCTCCGCCGAGGGGGAGTAGACACGCAGATACTCCACCGGCAGCTTGAAGGTCTCGCCGGTGTCGAAGCTGATCTCCAGGATGCGCGACTGGGAGTGGAGGTTGATCTCGGTGGGGATGGGCTTGCTCATGGTCTCTCCAAGGGGGCTATAGGGGCGATGGCCGCAGTGACCACTTATGTGGGCACCGGGGCGACGGATTGCAAGATTGTACCGGGCTTGGGGTGCGAGGAGAAAAGACGCCGACCACCGCCCGGCTGTTTACCCACGGTTAACAACTCGCAACCACCGGTTGACCTTCGCCCCCTAGACTGAGGCCGATACAACTCTCGGGGGCCCCATGCACACCACCATCCACACCCACCTAAGGCCGCTCGCCCTCGCCGTCTGCCTGCTGTTCGCGCTCGGCCAGGCCCAGGCCGCCCTGCTCACCGCGGGCAACACGGGCGCAGACTCCGAAGCCGGCTACAACGGTAACGGCTATATGCGCGGCTACCAGGTCACCCTCAGTGAGCAGGGCGACCTGGTGAGTGCCACCGTGTTTGCCGCCGCCATGGACAGCACACCGATCGACATGGTCTTCGGCCTCTATTCGGACAGCGCAGGCCACCCTGATCAACTGCTCGCCAGCACCGGCGTCAACACCATCAGCGGGCTGAGCAAGACCGACTACACTAGCAACTTCCTCACCCAACCCACCCTCCTGGCAGGCGACTACTGGCTACTGCTCTCCACGTCGAGTAGCTACATCGCGGGTATCACCAGCACCCCGACCAACTACATCTCCACCGCCTACAGCTACACCGGCAGCATGCCCAGCGACACCAGCGGCTTCGTCCCCCCCTACATGGCCAGCAGCACCATGACGCTCTACCTCACCTACGCCACCCCGGCCCCCGAGCCCACCTCCGGCCTGCTCGGCGTCGGTCTGTGCGGGCTGCTGTTGGGGGCGGGTACACGCCAGCGGCGGCGCGCTCGGCGAGGCTAACCGTCCCCCGTGTCTGACGCTGGCGGATAGTGCCGCGCCAAGGCGCTGCGGCTGGCCTCGACTGCCCGCTTGAGCGCCAGGTGCGCCGCCGCCACCCCCGCGCTGTCATCCGCCTGCGCCGCCTGCTCTAACCGCTCGGCACAGTGTCCCACCTCGGGCAGGCCGAACGCGGCGGCGCTCCCCGCCAACTTGTGCGCGTGGCGTGCCAGCGCCGCCCACTGCCGTGCGCTGATCGCGGCGTCGATCTCGCCCAGGTAGGCCGCCTGCGCCTGCTGGTACTCGGCGATCAGCGCCGCGAACGCCGCGGGCTCGAACACCGCGCGGTGCGCCTCCAGCAGGGCCGCGTCGAGCACGCCCTGCCCCTGAGCCGTAGCACGGTCGCGAAGCGCCTCGACCAGTTGGGCCAGCGCCACCGGCTTGAGCCAGACACGCGCGCCGAGCCGCTCCACCTGCGCGTGCAGCCGCGCGTCGCTGGAGGCGCTCATGGCGTGCAGCGCCAGCTCGGCACCGCCCGCCTCGCGCAGCGCGGTGATCAGCGCGGCGCCGTGGGCGTCGTCCAGGTGCAGGTCACTGACCACCCCATCCCAGCCCCCGGTGGCGAGGCGTGCGCGCGCCTTGGCGAGGGAGCCGACCCCCTCGACCTGCGCCCCGTGGCGCTCCATGTGCTCGCGCAGCAGGGCCAGACTCGCGCCATCGTCATCCACCAAGAGCAGCCGATAGCCCGCCAAAGGCGCTACCGCCACGGGCGGCGCCTGCGCCAGCGGCAGTCGCAGGGTCACCTCGGTACCGCGCCCAGGGGCGCTGACCAGGGCGAACTCACCGGCCAGCGCGCTGACCATCTCGCCCACCAGGTAGAGCCCGAGGCCGAGCCCCTCGGCGTGCTGGCGATCCCCCAGTTGGTAGAACTGCTCCAGGATGCGCCCCTGCTCCGCCTCGGGGATGCCCACGCCGCTATCGGCCACCACTAGGCGCAGCTGCCCCGGCGCGCTCAGCCCCAGCCCCAGGCGCACCCAGCCTTGCTGGGTGTGTTTGACCGCGTTGGAGAGCAGATTGATGAGGATCTGACGCAGCAGCAGCGGGTCGCTGTAGAGCTCGGCGGGCAGTGCTGGGTCCAGCTCGATGTCGATGCGCGTCTGCTGGCGCTGCGCCCGCTCCTGGAACAGCGCCACCACCGACTCGGCCAGCAGGCGTGGGTCAAAGCGTTCGGGGCGTGGGCGCAGGGCGATGTGCGCCGCCTTGCTGTAGAGCAGCAGGTTGTCGAGCAGCGAGAGCAGCGCCTGGCCGGAGTACTCCAGCCGGTGCAGCGCCGGGGCCAGCTCGCGGCGCTCGACCCCACACTGGCGGATGTCGCCGAGCAGGCCGCAGAGCGGCGTGCGCACCTCGTGCGAGAGGGTGGCGAGGAAGCGGTTCTTCACCTCGTCCTGGCGGCGCAGCAGCAGGCGCTCGGTCTCCGCGTCGCGGTAGCGGTAGGCCAGGGCGAAAGAGAGCAGGAACATGTCGAAGGTGATGGCGATGAGCACCAGCTGGCCGGTCCAGTGGTGGAAGGTGAAGAGCCCGCGCAGCGAGAGGATGGCCCAGAAGATGGTCAGGGTCATGATGCCCCACCCGGCCAGCACCAGGATGGCGTGGCGCACCCCACGGCGCAGGGCGATCCACGCCCCGGCGATGATCAGCGGGCCGTGCAGCAGGTGGCCGATGCGGTTGAGGCTGGTGTAGCTGTGGGGGTCGAGCAGCGGGAAGAGCAGCACCTGCACCACCACCAACAGCGCCAGCAGCTTGAACAGTCGCGCCAGGCGCGGTGCCACCTGCTCCAGCTGCAAAAAGCGCAGGGCGAAGAGCAGACCGGCGAGTTGGGTGATATTGGGCAGCAGGGCGAAGTAGTGCCCGCCCTCGCTGCCGGAGTCGAGCAGGCGTGGCATGTAGCCGAAGAAGTAGAGGAAGTAGGCCACATAGGCGCCGCCGTAGAGGGCGTACCAGAGGTGGCAGGGGTCGCGCAGCAGCGGCCAGAGGGTGAGGTTGTAGCCGATCAGCAGCAGCACCATGCCGAGGGTGAGGATGGTGATCACCGTCTTCACGTTGGCCTCGTGCCACGCCTGCGCCTGCGGCAGCAGCTCGACCATGGGCGGGGAGAAGTTCGACGTCTCCAGGCTTACCAGCAGCGTCGTCTCACTCCCGGCGGGCAGCAGCAACGGCAGGTTGTAGGTGGCGCTCAGCTCCAGCGGCTGCACCGGCATGGGCCGCAGCCGCCCCTGCTCCGCGTGGTTGAGCAGCGCGCCATCGCGCAGCACGTAGAAGTCCACCTGGTCGAACAGCATGTTGGCGCAGCGCAGCTGCAGCGCCTGCTCCACATCGGGGGTGCGCAGGGTGAGGCGCAGCCAGTAACGCCCGCCGTCGCTCCTCAGCCGGTCACGATTGGGCGGGGCGACGGCGGGGGCGTCGAGCGCCTCACGGTAGTCCCAACGGCGGTCTGGGTCGGGGATCAGTTCGGCGCGTTCGAACAGGTCATAGCGCCCCCCCGGCGTCAGGTTGAGCGGTGTGGCGTAGGCCGGGGCGAAGAGCCCGAGCAGCAGTAGCAGGCACCATGCCCGCTCAATAGACCTGCGGCGCAAAGCTGTAGCCCTCACCGTGCACGGTGACGATGTAGCGTGGCTGGCGGGGGTCGTCGCCGAGTTTGCGGCGCAGGCGGCTGATGAGCACATCCACGCTGCGCAGGCTCCCGTCGCCATACTCGCAGAGGAGCCCCAGCAGCCGCTCGCGCCGCACCACCTGTCCCGGGTGACGCAACAGGCAGGCGAGGAGCTGATACTCACCAGCGGTGAGACGACTCACCCCACCCTGCCCATCGCTCAAGGCGCGGGCGTTGAGGTCGAAGGTCCACCCCTCGAAGCGCAGAAACTGCGCCGCCTCGCGCCGACTGCCCGCCTGCAACTGCCGTCGGCGCAGGGCGCTGACGCGCGCCACCAGCTCGCGCGGCACGAACGGCTTACACAGATAGTCGTCGGCGCCGATCTCCAGGCCGACGATGCGGTCCACATCCTCACGCCGCTGGCTCACCAAGATGATGCCCATCTCGCCCTGACCGCTCAGCTCACGGGTGAGCGAGAGGCCGTCGCGGTCCGGCAGCATGATGTCGAGGATGAGGATATCCACCGGCCCCTGCGCAAGCAGCGCCTCCAGGCCACGCGCGTCGCCCGCCTCAGAGACCCGAAACCCCGCCTGACCCAGGTGCTGCGCCATGAGGCGACGCACGATCGGCTCATCATCCACGACCACTACATGGGCAACCGGGCCACGCATACCTACACCCCACTCGTACGACCAAGCGTAGAGGCGTAAACGCCTCCCATTCGTACCTATATTAAAGGATGATAGGCCAACCTCGCATACGGCATTTGCCTTATCTAAGCGCGCAATGCCTACAGCGGCTACCCACATTTTCTGGAGTGGATCGCGCGCCAGAACGGCATAGGAGGCGGTGTGCGGCTGTGCGAAGTGGGCAATATGCGGCACTCAGGGAGCCATTTCGACCGCATCCCCAAGGCCCTGAGCCAACGTTGGTGGCCCAGCGTGACGCCTTAGCAATACCGCTCAAACAGGCTGTACATATCCCCGAACGGGCGAATGCCCGAGGCCAAAAAGGCGAAATCCAAGTCGCCACTGACCAATGAGGTCGAAGCCACCTTGGCCGTGTATCCCGACCTGTGGTCAGCAGGCGCTGTCAAACGACTACCTGAAATCTCGGGGCTTGTACTCATTGCGCGATGGCTGGGTCAAACTTCATCACTCTTGATGAAATGCCCTGTGCGGACCCGCATGCAGGGTGTTCTGGGGGTTGATGGCTAGATACCCTCGGCTACCCGATTGGGCCACACCTCTACTCCGGCCACGTAAAAGTCTCCACTGATTGGCGATACATAGAATTTGAGCCATCGGCAGGAGTTGCAAGAACGATGAGATCGGGAATTTCATCACGCGCCTCGGCCGGGGCCTTCTCCACGTCGAGAAGAGCGACTTCGATCTTCCAATGCCCTGCATCTAGCTTGATGCTCATGATGCCGGGATCTTCAAACCCCTGGATATATTCAATTCCGCTGACATTGGCAATGCCATCGGACACGAACAGATATTGATCGGACTTCGCTTCCAGAATGCGTTGTTCTTCATCTGACAAAGTTGGACGTTCCTCAGATGTACCAATACGCACTTCAATCAATGGTGCACCGTCCGAATGGACATAAAGGGGCACGAAACTGCCGGCTTGAATCAATTGCACGATGTCCGAATTATCGAGGAAGTTCGCAGCCCACGTTTCGTAGCCGCAAATATTCGCCAAAGCCTTTGGATTCCAGACTCCATGCATCCCTGAGTCTGTCCCGAGCACGGCTCGATGGACGTTTCCGGTCTCCGGCAGAAACTGAGGTGAACATGATTCGACAACTTTGGATTGTCTTTGCGCCGTAGAGTCGCACCCGCTGAGACACAGCAGTGCCACCATAAGACTTCCAAATAGCGGACTAAGATTCATGTGGAGCCAACGCCACCCATAACCCGCAGCCGAGAGCGAAGCGACGAGGAGCGTAGCTTTTGGCTGTCGGAGTTCATGGGCTTGTTAGCCATCAGCCTACCTTTCGCGGAACTGGAGAAATCAAACCATCAAGGAGAACCGTTCCGGACCCAATCGAAGTCTGTGTTTCAATTGATTGTTCAGTATCCAGCAGTTCAGGTTGCGCAATCGGTTTTAGCGCCTCAACGACATCCAATACGGGGAATTCACGACGGGACACTATTTCGCGAGCCACCTGTCGGTGTGATGGAATCGGCAATGCCACGTCCTTTGGGAGCTGTGCATCCGCGAAGATAACCTGCTGGACTATTCCCCAAGCACTAAAAAATATTTCCATAAACGACTGATCGTAAGGTAGCGGGCAAATTATTAGATTCTTCCTTTCGTCTTTCCTTATTCGGTCGGAAACACCCTGGCTTGCTGGCACTATACCGACACGTAGCCCATTTGCCGCCTCAAGCTGTGCTTGATTGATTTTGACTGTTGTCCCTACGTATCTATCGCCGTCCGCTGTCCCCAGAAATAGGTCAGCCTTCCACAAACCGTTAATACTCGTTGGAAGCGAAAGCCTGGTTGTTGGTCGCCGAAACGCCGCAGCCAAGGCGTTGAGATAACCCTTTAACTTTGGAGGCTGTGACTGTTTTCCTGTTAACAGGCGCGAGTCGTCTGTGAGAATCTCCTTTGCAGTCGCAATCAGCTGACTGGCGCCTTTTTTCTCCGCGCCAAACAGGATGGATTGATAAGCGCTTCCCGGAACCCTGCATTGCTTTAGCGAATCCTCGATGCGCTGCAGGACATCCGCATCTTTGCGCATGACCGCATCGTGCACCGCATACTCGAAGCAAATGCCACAGTCGCCATCGCCAGGCCGATATAGGCGCGGCAGCATCTTGAGCTTCACACCCGCCACACCACCTACTTCATGCGTTACATCAGCCTTTAAGCTATACAGGAGCCCCTCAAGAATAGGGCGGACGACAGCGACCAATGCAGCCACTTCGCTGGCTACGGCATTTCTCTGAACTTCTGATCTAACGGATAGGGTGGACATTATACTCTCCCAAATTACGACTAACGTTCAATGTGTGGGGCGGCGGCGCGATAGCGCCGACGTCCCACACGACCTGCTTGTTAGCCATCTGATGCTAGCCAAGCATTTAATGCGTGAGGTTCTTCTTTGCTAACCAAGCGCATACCAATTGACTCGTTTTCGGTTTCATGGATTAGCCACCCAACATAGCTGCCTGTTTGTTGCGGTACGACAAAGCTTTGTGCCTTGGTTAGATATGAAGTGGATTCATCAGATACTTTTAGTAACGCGATATTGTGTTTTTGCGCAAATTGAATGGCTCCGGACTGAAACCCTGATGTTGAAAACAACATGGCTTTTTGTGCCTTTGTGTCTCGAAGTTTCGATTCCAGAACCATGACTAAATCTCGCTTGACCGGATTTTTGTATTTTTTACATTCAATCAATACGGTGACTTCTGCTCCGCCAAATATTGAGAAGCGTGCGAGAACATCAATTTCATATTCTCCGCCATCACCGGCCACCATTTGCTTTTTTGTAACAGTGAAATCGATTGGGCCATCATGGGCTGAAGCAATCCAATCTCTGACGTGAGATTCGAATTCGTCGGGTGAAATGTCGGTGACGGTTTCTTGCATGGCTAACGTTCAGTTCAGGCGACCATAAATCTACGCCACTTTTTGTGGGAAAATGAAGCGAAGCGTAATCCATAAAAAGTGGCGTAGATTTATGGGTCGCTTTGGAACTGATTGATAGCTAGATACTATTCTCCAATACAAGCTTCATAAAAACTTTTTCCGAAATTAGTCACCGAGATAACACATGGTAAAGTAGTTACATCAAGTCCCTGTTCAGTAAATCTTTTAGTAATTTCCTTTACTGTGTCACATTTGTAAATTTGTTTATATTCATCTTCGTCAGAAAAGGTATTATCAAGATATATATGCGCCAACCTGTTTCTTATTATATTATCCAAATATAGTGGTATATGTTCCGGTTGGTCAATTCTTACTGATTTTGGGAATGATGTAGCTAGCAATTCCTCAGCCCAAGGAGTTGGATCGTAATACTCCTTATGAAAAGATTCGTCCATCACCGGTAATATAACTTCTATTCGCCTTGTTCTTTTGTTATTAGAGACGGAATCCCAGTAGCCATTGCACATTGCCGTATTCCTATTGTCACTACTCTCGCCAGTTTTATCCAATATTCTTGTAAGATTACACCTTGCGATTCGCAGACTATCTATTGATTTATGGTCTCTTATCCGTGCCCGTATGCGAATAATAGGGATTATTTCTGCCTTGCTCAGATATTTATTTATTCTGGCTTCATCTGGGGTTAATTCCTTCAGAATACCAGCATAACTTGGGTGAGCTTTCAAGTGCTTCGATTTAATCATAGACGTAGCCAATAACTCTAAGAACATGTCTCTTAGTACTGGCTCTTCTTGAGCAAACGCTAAGCCTGCCAATACATTACCAGCTATGCTAGGTTTTGGTTCAATAATTTCTTCTTTCGGAATGTGTTTTAGTTTTTCATTAAGCCAGAAATCTAAATTATCAAACATCAGATTCCAAGTCGTATCTAGTGATTTTAAAGGGCGCAAAACAGAATTAACTAATGATCCTGCGGTCCCTCCAGCTCTTCCTAGTTCCTTTGCTAGTGGTTGTGC
>QKED01000105.1 GCA_003252455.1 Gammaproteobacteria bacterium | reverse complement strand
GGTAGTGGTCGGGCTCGCCCAGCGCGCCGCTGTCGTCGAGGCGCGCCATGAGCGGGGCGGCGAGGAAGTAGAAGAGGTGAGCGCCGTGCACCAGCAGCGGTAGGAGTAGCGGGTCGAGGTCGGCGCGGATGAGGCCGCGTCGCTGGGCCTCATACAGCTGCTGCGCCTCCAGATCGCCGCTCAGGCGCACCGCCTGTGCCAGTTGCTCGGTGCGTTGCGGGTCCGCCTCCAGCAGCTCACGCAAAAAGAGGCGGGTCCGCTGCGGGTGGAGCTGCACCTGCGCGAAGGTGGCGCGCAGGAAGCGCTCCAGGATGGCGGCGCGCGCCGCGTCCGGCTCACCGATGGCCTGATCGAGCAGGGTCACATGCCCGCTGGGCAGACGGTCGAGCACCGCCTGATAGAGCCCCTCCTTGCTGCCGAAGTGATGGAACAGATTGGCCTTGCTGCCCCCCACCTCGGCGGCGACTGCGGTCATGGAGGTGGCGGCATAGCCGCGTTCGGCGAAGAGCCGTTCGGCCACATCGAGGATGCGCTCGACGGCGTCGTGGGTGTCACGCATGGGGGCCCCTTGGGTTGTTTCGGGGCATACTGACCAATCGGTCGGTCAGTCGTCAAGGAGTTTATGTACGTGACGTACCGAACCGGTTCACTCGGCGCTCAGGAGGCCATCGAGATACGGTCACGACCGCCGTTCTTGGCCCCGTAGAGCGCCTCGTCGGCGTGCTGGATCAGCTCCTCGGGGCCGTCGCAGTTATCCTGCGGGTAGGAGGTGGCGCCGATGCTGGTGGTGAGCCCGAGTAGCTGACTACCGCTCTGCACCCGTAGGTCGGCGATGGCCCGGCGCAACCGCTCGGCCAGGTGTTGGCAGTCGCTGCACGAGGCACCGGGGAGGATCACCAGAAACTCCTCGCCACCATAGCGCACCACCACATCCCCCTCGCGGATGGTGCCACGCAGGGTCGCCGCCACCTCCACCAGCACCTTGTCACCGGTGAGGTGGCCATAGGTGTCGTTGATCGACTTGAAGTGGTCGAGGTCGAGGATCAGCACACCCAGCGGCGCCCCGGCCCGCACCGCGCGCTGGAACTCCTCGTGCAAGCGGGTGAGCCCGAAACGCCGATTGTAGACACCGGTGAGCGGGTCGATGGCGGCCAAGCGCTGCATATGGTCGTGGGCCAGGGCGTTGTTGAGCGCCAGGCTGAAGCTCTGCTGGAAGAGCTTCATCATGCGTTGGGCATGGGGGGTAAAGCGGCGTGGGGCGGCGAGCAGGAAGAGCCCCAGTGGGGCACTCTTGAAGCTGAGTGGCACCATGCAGACGGCGCTGGGGCGGAATTGGCAGAGCACCGCGTCCACCGCCAACCCCTCGGGCAGCTCCAGCTCGATGGTCTGATTGCGCTCCAGAGAGTGGCGCAGGGGGGCACTGTGGTAGAGCGACTCGACCCCCTGCAGATGGCGCTGGGCGGCGATATGCAGCTCACCGGCGCGCTCGATGAGCACCGCCCCTGCCGCCGCCTCGGTGTGCAGCAACAGGCGGTCGAGGGCGTGGGCACAGAGCTGCTCCAGCTCCAATTTACTCGATAGGCTTTGGGCGAAATCAGAGCTGGCGGCCTCCACCTCGTGGGCCTGTAGCAAGGCGTCCACCAGGTCGTTGAAGGCGCGGGCACTCTCGCCCACCGCATCGTCCGAGTCTACCGGCACCTGGCACAACTCGCTGTTGCAGCTCTGCCAGTCGTTACTGTAGGTGGCGTTGCGGATGGCGTACTCCACCTTGCGCATGTAGTCCGCCAGGGTGGTGAGTCGCGGTCCCACCACCAGCCGAGTGAGGAGGAAGTTGGCCAGGGCGACACCGAGCCCAGCGCCGAGTGAGGCGAGCCAGAAGCGCGTCGAGAGGGCATCCTCGACCGGCACCCCGAGGAGCAGGACGAAGAACGGGAAGACGAGCCCGGTGGTAAGCCCGAGGACGATCATCCAGATCGCCAGGTCGTTGAAGAGCCCCCGGGTGAGACGCGGCATGGCCATGGTGCCTCCGTGGTGGAGCTCGGCAGGGTTGCCGGTCCATCTGATTATGGATAAGCGCTGGACTATAGACTGTATCACCCGCACGACACTGTGCGCTTCAACATTGTTTACCGAATCAGGGCTAGCTGCGGCTCAACGCAGCTCGCCGAACCACCAGCGCTCGCCGACGAAGGGCGGTTCGTCATCGAACATGGGCGGCAGCGTCAGGCGCTGCCCCTGCTCCTCCATCCAGGTCGGCCGTTGCAGCCCCCACGCGTCGACCAAGGAGCGCCCGGGCAGGGCCCACTCGGGGCCGGGGAATGCCTGACTCTGCAGATCGACCCGGTCACGATAGAGGCACACCTCGCTGGAGAAGAGGTCTGGCAGGCAGACCACACAGGTGATGCGGATGGACGAGCCACTCGGGCGGGCACGGTAGAGCCCATCGCAGGCATCGAGCAGCGCCTGGGCGGCGGTCACCCGCCAGGCGTCGCGTGCGTGCGGCCCCTCCACTAGGCTGGAGAGGAGGGGTAGCTTCCAGTTGTAAAAGCCACCGTCGAAATCGAACAACGCGGCATCCACCTGGCCCATCGCCATGGCCCAGCGATGCAGGGCACGCAGGCGCCGCGGGGCGCCACGCGGGCGCTTGCGCCCCAGGGCCAGGCGTCGCGCGCTCATGCCAAGAGCCCCTCCCGCCAGGCATCCATGAACAGCTCGATGGATTCGATAAACTCCGGGTCGTGCGTGGTGCGATTGATGGTGGCGTGCACCACCATCTGCCCCGTCTCTGGGGCGAGACCTGTGGTCACCGTCCAGGCCAAGGCGTTGGGGCAGGTAGGCATAGAGAAGCGCACCCCACCACGGATGGGCTGACGCTCCACCTCGAATTCGCCCCAGAGACAGTAGATGCGGCCACGCTCACCGTCGGCCTCCAGTACCTTGTCGATGAGCTGGCAACGCTCCGCCAGGGTGGCGACCGTAAGCCGCTGCTGCAGTTGCGCAGCGTCGAAGGGGGCGGGAAGGGTACGAAAGAACTCCATGGTCGTTTGCCGTGTTGCTGTGCCTGCACTATATTAGAACGTACGTTCTGTTTTCTGCCAGGAGTGGAGGGATTCTCATGCAGGCACGCTCGGACGAGACCCGTCGACGCATCCTCCACGCGGCCCTGGTTCAGTTTACCGAACAGGGCTACTTCAACACCTCGGTGCATGACATCCGCCGCGCGGCGGACGTGAGCATCGGCGCCCTCTATCACCACTTCGGCACCAAAGAGGGGGTGGCCCAGGCACTCTATAACGAGATCCTCGAACGCCTGGACCAGGTCGTCGCCGACTGCATCCGCGCCCCCTACAGCGTCACCGAGCGCAGTCGCCGCCTCATCGACACCCTCTTCGAACTGGCCGAGGAGGAGCCCCGACTCCTCGGCTTCGCCCTCCAGGCGCGCCACCAGGAGTTCATGCCCGACTCACCGCCGGTCTGCTCGTCGAGCCCCTTCAACCGCATGCGCGAGCTGCTCGTGGAGGGGATGGCGAGCGGCGAGGTGCGCCGCATGTCACCCATGGTCGCCGCCGCCGCCCTCTTCGGTGGACCCCTACGCCTGGTGCAGTTGCGCCTCGACGGGGTGCTCGACGAACCCCTGCCGCGCCTCGCCGAGGAGTGTTGGCAGGCGGCCTGGCGCGCCATCGCCCCCTAGTTCACCCCCATCCGCGCCGCCCCAGTTACGCGACAAAACCAGAACGAACGCTCGTTTTCTACCCCAACCCAAGGAGCCCACCATGTCCCGACTCACCCAGCGCCTCGGCGCCCTCCTCCACCTCATCGGCCTGTTCGCCCTCCTGCACCTCACTCCGGCCCACTCCTTCGACGACAGCGCCGCGCTCAAGGGGGTGACGCAGGGCCAGGGGGTCTTTCTGCTCGATATCGCCGAGCCGCAGAAGCTGGACCTCTACCTGAAGATCATCCAAGGCACCCACGCGGGTATGCTCAAGCAGGGGGTCAAACCCGACTTCGTGCTGGTCTACATCGGGCCGAGCGTGCGCTTCATCAGCAGCCACCCGGAGGATGAGCTGGCCATGGAGCACGAGGAGACCCTCGCCTCGATCCAGCAGAGCATCCAGGCGCTCGCCGACCTCGGTGTGCGTCAGGAGGTGTGCACCATCGCCAACCGCGTGTTTCAGGTGGACGACGCGAGCATCCCCCCGGCGATGACCGTGGTGGCCGACGGCTTCGTCTCGCTCATCGGCTGGCAGAGTCAGGGCTACCATCTGGTACCCATCTACTGAGCCAGCGCACCATCTCCCACCGGCCACCAGTGGCCTAGCGGGGCGCTCGCACCATGGCCTGAAGCGTGGGAGTGGGTTATCTTGGAGGCGCATACACACAGGGAGGACCCAAGATGCGCTACATGACCTCAATCTTCGGCGTCATCGGCCTGCTGATGCTCGTCGGCTCCGGCTACTGGTACAACAGCACCCGCACCTTTCTTCAGGAGGCGATCCTGGCCCAAGGTGAGGTGATCGACCTGCAGGTGTCACGCTCCTCCGATTCGCTCACCTACCACCCGGTGGTCAGCTTCGTAGAGCGTGACGGGCGGGTGATCGAGTTCCGCTCCAGTAGCGGCTCCAACCCGCCCAGCTACGACATCGGTGAACAGGTGGATGTTTTCTACCTGCCGAGCAACCCGCAAGACGCCATGCTCAACGGCTTCTTCTCCCTCTGGGGCGGGGTGGTGATCCTCGGACTGCTCGGCAGCGTGTTCAGCGCCGTGGGCTTCGTACCCCTGGTAGTCGGTCGTCGCAGTCGTAAGAAGGCCGCCTGGCTCAAGGAGCACGGGCGGCTGGTCATGGCCGAGGTGACCGAGGTAGAGCGCCGCAACTACTCGGTCAACGATGTCCACCCCTGGCGCATTCGCGCCCGTTGGCGCGACGAGCGCGGTCAATGGCATGAGTTTGTCAGTGACAACGTCTGGGACGACCCGGGCAGCTACATCCGCGATGGCGTGGTACCGGTCTACATCGACCCGCAGCAGCCGGACAAACGTCACCACGTCGACCTCTCCTTCCTCCCCGCCGGGCTCCTCACCCTCTGAGCCCGACTGGGGGCTGACACTGCGCCCTCAACTGCGCTCCAGCAGCTCGCGCAGGGCACGTAGGTCGTAGCGTGCGGAGGCCGCGCGCAGCTGTACCAACTCCTCATCCGCCTCCCCCTCCAGCTCGGCGAGCAGGCGACGGATCCCCTGTAGATTACCCACTTTCACCAATTGCCGTAGGGCCTCGCGCTGTGCCTCGCACAGGGCCACTCGCTGCGCATCGGACGCAGCGGCAGGCGCCTCGCCCGCCTCCCAGACGAGTGGCAGGCACTGCGCCAACACCAGCTGCAGCTCTTCGAGGCGCACGGGCTTTGGCAGGTAGCCGATACAGCCCGCCTCCTCGGCATTGCGTCGATCCTCCGGGAAGGTGCTGGCGGTGCAGGCGACCACCGGCAGCGAGCGCAGCCCAGGCAGGGCGTGGATCCGTTGCGTCGTCTCCAGACCGTTGATATCGGGCATCACCAGGTCCATCAACACCAGGTCGATGCCCCCGCGCTGTGCCAGACGCACGGCACTCTCCCCCCCATCTGCCTCGACCACCTGGAAGCCGAACGGGGTGAGCAGACCGCGCAATATGGTGCGATTGTCCAGCAGGTCGTCGACCACCAGTAGGGTGAAGCGCCCCCCCTTGCCGTCGAGTCGGCGATAGCGCTGGCCGACGAAGAGCGGTGGGGTATCGGCCGCCGTCGCCCCCTCCCCCTCGATCGCTTGCAGCGGCAGTTTCACGCGAAAGCGGCTCCCCTCACCCGGGGTGCTCTCCACCTCGATGCGCCCGCCCATCAGGTCGCAGAGGCTCTTGCTGATGGCCAGCCCGAGTCCGGTCCCCTGGCTGCGATAGGCCTGTGACCCCTCCTGCTGGAAGGGTTGGAAGAGCCGCTGCAGCTGTCCTGGACGGATACCGATACCGCTATCGACCACCTCGATGCGCAGCACCCCCTCGGCGAACTCCGTCTCCAAGGTCACGCCACCGCGTTCGGTGAACTTGATGGCGTTGCCGATCAGGTTCATCACCACCTGACGCAGGCGCTTGTCATCGACCATCACCCGCTTGGGGAAGTGGCCGAACGGGTGGTGGGTGAAGGCGATCCCCTTATCGTGGGCACGGATGGCGAAGAGCCGCGCGATGGCGTCGAAGAAGGCGTGCAAGTCGGTGGGGTTAGGGTCGAGGTCGAAGCGCCCCGCCTCCACCTTGGCCAGGTCGAGCACATCGTTGATCAGCGCCAGCAGGTAATCGCCGCTACGTTGGATGGTGGCCACACTCTGCTGCGGCCCCTCGCCGAGGCCCGGGTCTCGGGCGAGGATCTGCGCATGACCGAGCATGGCGTTGAGCGGCGTGCGCAGTTCGTGGCTCATGTTGGCGAGGAACGCGGACTTGGCCCGGTTGGCCGCCTCGGCGTCGTGTTTGAGGCGCTGTAGTTGGTCGAACGAGTAGGCGTTGTTGAGGGCGCTGGAGGCGGTGGCGGCCAGGGTCTGCATCAACCCAAGGGCGCTGCTGTCGAAGGCGCCGGGGCGGGTGTGCATGGCGCTCAGCACACCATAGACCTGGCCGCCACGCAGCAGCGGGTTGTAGATGAGCGAGCGCACCTCGATGCCGGTGGCCAGGTCGATGCGCTTGGTGTGGCGCGCATCGAGGCGCGTATCGGCCACCTCCACCGCCGCGTTGTGTGCGATCACCCAGCCGATGATGCCCGAGGTCAGCGGCAGCGAGAGCCCCTCGACCCGCTCGGCGGCACGCCCCGCAGCAAGACGACAGACCACCTCCCCCTGTGTCGCGTCGACCTGCCAGAAGGTGCTCCCCTCGGCGCCGATGGCGTCGAGCAGCTCGCTGAGCAGGGCCATCAACACCTCGTCGACCTCCAGGGTGGCGTTGACCCGCTGGGCGAAGTGGTTGAGCAGGGCGAGGTGGGCGTTGTGCCGGCGCAGCAGCTCGCGTGCCTCCTGCTGGTCGGTGAGGTCGACACCACCGACGGTGACGCCGGCGACCGGCGCATGCCCCTCCTCGCCCTGGATCGGCCGGAATCGAAACCGAATGTAACGCCGCCCGACCCAGAGGGTCTGGTCGAAGGTCTCGCCGGTGAGGGCGCGGGCGTAGAAGTCACGCCAGCGCTCGCGCTCGACCGGCTCCGTCTCCAGCTCCAATACCGACTCGCCAGCCACCGGGGCGTGACCGTAGAGCGCCTCGCAGGCCTGACTAAAGGCGCTGTTGCCGATTACCAGACGCAGCTCGCGATCGACCGACCAGATGCTGCTGTCAGTGTTCTCCAGCAGTGCGGAGAGGTTGTGCTGCTGCATACGCAGTGCCTCTTCGACCTGGCGCAGCGGACTGATGTCCTCCACGCTGGTCACCTGCAGCAGCGCCGCGCCATGCGGGTCGTAGACGATGCGCGAGTTGGTCAGCACCGGCAGGCGGTGCCCCGCTTTAGTCAGATGCACCCCCTCCTGCACCAACGCACCGTCACGACGCAATTGGGTGCCGGCGTCGATCATCTTACCGTGCAGTTCGGGTGGCACCAGGTCGGCATAGGGGCGCCCGAGGAGCTCCTCGACCCGATAACCGTGCAACTGGGCAAAGGCGGGGTTGATCTGCAGCAGACAGTCGCTCTCGATGGGGGTGACGGCGATCCCCCAACCGGCGTTCTCGAACACCTGCTTCCAACGATAGAGGTCCACCTCGGTGCGTTTGCGCAGGTCGATATCCTGCACCACGCTGATGAGGAAGCTGGGCGTGCCACTACGGTCGAAGCCGACACTGATCGACTGATCGAGCCAGAGCGTGCTGCCATCGGTGCGCAGATAGCGGCGCTCAGAGCGCGCCGTCCCCGCCTCGCCGGAGAGGAGCCGGGCACGGTCCCACTGCTCGTTGGCCAGGTCGTCGGGGTGGATCAGCGACTCGGTGTCGAGCCCGGCCATCGCCTGCGGGTCGCGCTGTACCAGGCTGGCGTAGGCGGCGTTGGCCTCGACCACTAGACCGCGCAGGGTGCAGATGGCGATGCCCGCCCCGGCGTTATCGAAGATGGCCCGCTGGCGCGCGCGAGACTCATACAGCTCCCGCTCGCGGGCCTTGCTGTCGGAGATGTCGATCATAAAGCCGAGCAGGCCACGCGGCTCCCCCTGCTCATCGCGCGAGAGGGTCACCGACTCACGCACCCAGACCACCTCGTCAGTGGCGGTGCGCACCCGGTAGACGTGGTCGAAGCCACTCCCTTGCCCCAGGGCCTGCCGACTGAGGGCAGCGAGCCGTTCGCGGTCACGCGCATCGACGATGCGCAGCCAGTCGTCATGGCCCTGAAAGTGCGCCACTGGGTAACCGAGCATGCGCTCCACGTGGGGCGAAAAGTAGATGAAGCGCCCCTCCTGCAGGTCGTACTCCCAGGTCACCGCATTGATGTGTTCGACCAGATGGCGGGTACGCTGCTCACTCTCGCGCAGCGCCAGGGTGCGCGCGCGCAGCTCCACATCCAGCGCCTCGTGCCAGCCCTGCAGGCGTGCCCCCATGGCATTGAAGTTCTGCGCCAATTGGCCGAGTTCGTCGTGCCCGAGTGGTGGGGCACGGGCGCTCAACTCCCCCTGCTCCATGCGTCCGACAGCGTCCCCGAGGCGCACCAGCGGCTCCATCAGACGACGTGCCGCCAACCAGGAGAAGAGCAACACCAGGATCAGGGCCAGGAGATCGACCCACACGTATTGGCCCATGCGCCCCCACACTTGGGAGAGGACATCACGGCGTGGGCGCGAGATGATCAGTTGCAGGGTGAGTTCCGGTCCCAGCCGAACATGGCCGTAGGCGGCGAGCACATCGACGCCCCGGTGGTCGAGGCCATTGGCAATGCCGTCACCCCCACCTAGCGCCACCACCTCGACCTGATCGCGCGAGTAGGCGGGTAACACCTCGGGGATCGGCCCATCGAAACCGGAGGCGGCGACCAAGGCGATAGGGTGCTGCTCGGCATCCACCAGCAGGATCAACTCAGAGGGGGCATTGACCACCTCGTAGTTGAGCAACGGTCCGAGCAGGGTGGCGACGTCGAGCATCACCACCAGGGCCGCGCTATGCGACGCTCCCGCGCTATCCCGATAGTCGAAACGCCGTCCCAACTGCAGCAGGTGGTGGGGAGCCGAATCGCGATGGACCAGGCGGATCGCCTCGGCATCCGCCGAGCGGCGCAGGGTATCGAGAAAGGTGTCGGAGGGCGAAGGCGCCTGTTCGGCACTGCTCCCCGCCTGGGCCACGACACGCCCCGGGTCCAGCTCGACCAGCCAGCTCGTGTGCAGCCCGTAGAGACCGTTGTAGACCGAGAGGCGTTCGTTGACCTTGAAGTTGTCGGCGTGGGCGAAGAGCACATCGAGCGTCTCACCGCTCCCGGCCACGAGGCGCGAACGTTGACGCAGATAGCGGTGCAACTGGCTGTCGTAGACCATGCCCCAGAGGTCTCGGCGGCGCTCGCGCACAAAGCTCTCGACCATCTGCCGTTTGTAGCGCTGCTCGGCCTGCAGGGCATTCAGTGCGTCGTCGAGGGCGCTCTGGTAGACCCCCACCACCGCCCCGCTCCAGGGGGTGGCCGGCAACCCGAACAGGGTGATGCCCTGCAACACCCCGAGGGCCAGCAAAAGCAGAGAGCCGAACCAGAGAAAGATCCGCCCCTTGATGGAGGTGACAACCGGCATGCTGCGTGAGGACTCCCTTGCGCGCTGTTCTTATTCCGCCACCCTCTAGCCTAGCGGCTTACGCGACGGCTTTCCCCCTTTTACACACGTTATCGTTCGGTCGATGGCGCAAACAGCGAGAGGAGTTCACGCATCTGCAACCCTCGGGCGAGGCGTGCGATCTCTCCGAGGACCTTGGGTGGCTCGTCCATCTCCTGCTGCAGTTGCTCGGCCAGGGCGAGTACCTCACGTACCCGCCCACACTGCACCAGTTCGGCGAGGCGCTCGCGCGCCACGGGCGACAACCCATCCAGCCCCCAGGCGAGCGGCGCCACCGGCTCACTCAGGGTGGGGTTGAAGCGTCCCTCCCCCTCGGCGCTGGCCGGGAGCGAGACGGTAAAGTGGCTCCCCTGCCCCAGCACGCTATGCACCTCCAGGCGCCCACCGGCGAGGGTGGTGAGGCTGCGCGCCAGGGAGAGGCCGATGCCGCTCCCCTCCGACTTGAGGTAGCGCCCACCGAGCTTGCTGAAGGGCTCGAAGATCCCCTCCAGATCCGCGCTCTCGATGCCGACGCCCGTATCGATGACGTCGATCTGCAGCCACGACCCCTGGTGCTTCAGCCCCAGACGTACCGTGCCTCGGGGGGTGAATTTGATGGCATTGCTGAGCAGACTCGACAGTACCTGACTGACCACCCGCTGGTCGAGGCGCAGCACACTCGGAAGTTCTCCCGCGGCCTCGATCGCGAGTACCAAGCCCTTGTGTCGGGCCATGGCCGCAAAGGGTTCGAGCAGTCCATGCAGCAGGGTCGGCATCGACACCGATTCGGGGCTCAATGCGGTGCGACCGTCGCTCACCTCGGCCAGGGCCAGTAGGTCATCGACCAGCAGGCGCAGGTGACGAGCACTGCGGTCGATCACCGCCAGGTCGTGCTGCGCCTCGCCCCCCAGAGCGCGCCGCTGCAGGATCTCGCCATGACCGATGATGTGGTTGAGCGGGGTGCGCAGCTCGTGGGAGATGTTGGCGATCAGGTTGGCGCGGGTGCGGTTCGCCTCCTGTAGGCGCAGCAGTGCACGGTTCAGTTCCGCCTGACGCCCCTCCGCCTCCAGGCGTAGGCGGATGGTCTGGGTATTGCCCGCCTCGATGCGCACGGCACTGGCGTAGAGCATCCCGAGGAAGAGGAAGGAGAGCGCCCCGGTGATGAGCCCCAAGGCGTCGCTACTGCGCTCGATGAGTTGGACCCCGAGCGCGGTGAGCAGCGGGGCGAGAAAGTAGAGTACGGTCGTGCGCCGATAGGCG
>QKED01000103.1 GCA_003252455.1 Gammaproteobacteria bacterium | reverse complement strand
TCAGCGTCATGAAGGCGTCGACCAGGGTGGTCTTGCCGCTGCCGGTCTGGCCGATGACGGCGCTGCCGTCGGGGTCGATGGCGGCGCGGTGCAGGCCGTGGAACGGCCCCCAGTTGAACAGCTCCAGCTGCTCCAGGCGATAGGCGGGGCGTTCACTCATCGCGCGGGCCCTCCTGGCGGGCGACGTGCTCTTTGAGGGTGGCGAGCAGGGCGGTGAGGTTCTCCGGGTTGGCCAGGTGGACGATGAGCGGGCGGATGGTGAAGGCGCCGTCGTTGTCCACCTCGGAGACCAGGCCGTGGCCGCGCAGCTGCTCCAGCAGCTGGCGCAGGCGCTTGTCGTTCTGCGCGTCGCTGCCCTTGTCGCCGAGGAAGTGGTTGAGCTCCGGCAGCAGGTCGTCCAGGTGGCGCTGGGCGGGCCCGGCGCCGATGCCCGACTCGCTCTCGTGGGCCACATAGTGGCGGCGCAGCAGGGCGACGAGCAGCGACTGCTCCAGGGTGAGGCGCTGGCGGCGCACCAGCGGGTGGTTCCACTCGTCTTGGTCTGCGTCGCTGTAGTCGGGAGTGACCGTGAGCAGGGCGATGCCGCGTACCTCGTCGAGCGTCAGGCTCAGGTCGAGTGGGGCGAGGATGGCGCCCACCTGCTGCGGCTGGGCGAGCAGGGTGCGGTAGAGGTTGGGGCGCGTGGCCGCCTCCAGGGTGCCGAGCTTGAGTAGCTCCTGCACCGCGTCCTTGAGCGCGCGGCTGGGGCCGGAGTCGCTGGGGGCGTCGCTGATTTTGGCGTCGGCAACGATGGGGTCGATGGGCTCCATCAGATCTCCAGCTGGATGTCGGTGAGGGCCGCCGGGTCGAGGGTGACCTGGGGCAGGGTGAAGAGGTGGTGGTGGCCGTCGGCGTCGGTGAGCGCCACCTGCTCCTCGCCGCCGAGCGGGCGCTCTGCCTCCAGGGCGAGGGTGAGCCAGAGGGCGAGCGCTTCGAGGTCGTGCTCCGGCTGGAGTTCGTCCGCCAGGGTGGCGATGCTGAGCGCCTCGCCGCGCGCGTCGAGCAGGGCGCGGGTGCGCTCAATGAGCTGCTGGCGGTCGAGGGCGTCGTACACCGACCAGAAGTCATCCTCCAGGTCGGCGAGGTCGGCGCTCTGCTCTAAAAGGTCGAGCTGCGGGTCCTGCGCGTCCTGTAGCTCCTTGAAGCGCAGCCGCTCCAGCAGCGGCAGGCTGGGGTTGCCGATGCCTACCGGCGGCAGCGGGGCATCGGCACGGCGCAGCGCCTGCGGCTGCCAGTCGAGCCGCCCGGCTTCGGCGAGGATGGCGTTGAGCAGCTGGCCGACGCGGTGGTGCTCGGCGGCCAGCCCGGTCTTGAGGAAGCCGCGCACGTCGCGCTCGCCCCGGCTGCGCGCGTCGATCACCACCCGGCTCTCCACCACCAGGCGGTACTTGAGGTGGCTCATCTCCACCTGTTGCTCGATGGAGAGCGCCGCGCGCGCCACCGGGCGTTTGACCAGGCGGCGGATGCGCTGGTGCATCTGCTCCAGCTCCACCTGCTGCGCGAGCTGGCGCTGGAAGTTGTCGAACACCTGGCCCTCCTCGGTGGCGAGCAGGGCGTCGTGGCTGTCGAGCAGGCTGTCGACGATCTCGCCCCGGTGGCGCTCCTCGCCGATGATGCTCTGGCGCAGCCTGCGGTCCGCCTCACGGTAGGAGTCCTCCACGCGGCGAAAGTCGTGGCGCAGGCTCATGGCGAGTCCGTAGAGTTCGCGGATCGCCTCGCGCGCCTGACGCTCCGGCAGCACCTGCACCTCGCCGCGCCGTGCCGCCTCCAGCTCCTGCTGTAGCGCCTCGATGCGTTTCTCCAGGTCGCGGGCGCGCTGCTCCGGGTCGGGGTTGAGGCTCGACTCCAGCGTCTCGATCTCCCGCTGCACCAGCGCCAGGCGCGAGGCGGTGGAGGTCATGATGCGGCTGTCGAGGCTATCGACGAAGCGAAACGCCGCCTGCAACGCGTCGGTGGCCAGCACGCGCCCGTCGCGCTCCACCAGCAGACCGCGCTTGATGCAGCCGCGCAGCTCGCGCCGCGCCTCGGCCAGGTAGTCGCCCTCGCTGTCGATCTCGCCCGCCTCGTGCGCCAACTGCAACACCTCCGCCAGCACCTGGTGTGCCTGGTCGAGGTCGATGCCCTGCAACTGCTCGTCGAACAGCTGCTTGAGCGTGGCGATGATCGACGGCCCACTACGCGCTGTGAGCAGCTGCCAGGCGGGGTGGTGGGCGCGCAGTTGCAGCAGGGTTTGGGCGCGGGATTTGGTGGTGCGGTTCATGAAGTGCCGTTACCATCGGATAGGGACAGTTTGGGTGTGGAGAAAAGTATTCTCATTAATGGTTGTGAGATTATACGTAATAGTCGAGCCACTCCCACTTGGTATATTTATAGTTTGCTTTTTATGTATAGTGCGGCCTTCTCGATCTCAGGGAACATTGTGCTGTCATTTATTGCCATTCTGTCCAGTTCATTCCTGATGACTTTCTTCTTCTTTCCATTAATATTTATTCGCTCAATGTGAATGCCGTTTGGTGGACTCTTTTCAAGGTCGACCATCATGCCGCACAGGATGAAAGCCCCTGATTGAGCAAGAATGCGACGGTTATTCATTTTTGGCTTGACTACTATTGCAGTCTGTAGGTCCGATGGAACCAGCCCCGATCTGAAGTATGGTTTTTCAGAGCGTACAAACTGAAGGAGCCGGTCAATCGGTTGCTGGGTATTGAAGGCGTCGTCACAAAGTTCGAAGTCAATGCGCTCTTTTTCTTTGGCACTTAAGTGAGCGAGGTTGGCAATACAGCTCGCTGTGTCACTATCGTAAAACTTCACAATATCTTTTTTTACTCTAAAGACGATTACTTCTGCCGCAGGACCATCACCGTTTTTGGTTGCGAAATACAACGCAACTAAAGGGTTCCATGTGACATCAAGCAATCTGGTTGGGAGCGAGTAGTGCTGAACTCTGACTAGCTGTTCCAGTGTTGTGGAGTCAGATGCAAAGTCTGCTGGATGTGTGGATACCAACTCTCTAAGAATCGTGTGCTCCGCATCTCTGTAGCGTTGCTCGCGAAGTAGTGACGGGATTAGCTTGTATGTCCGGCGATTTGAATGACCACGGTAGATCAGCACTTCGTCATGTTCTGGCTTAACATTTCTGATTTTTCGGACAAAACCTTCAAGGCTTGAAATGGTTTGCGTCATTGCTATTGCCGTTGTATTTTTCGCGGCCTCAGTAAAAAAACGCGAATTTTGTTGATGAAAGTCATGGTTTCGCTACGATGCCGACGGTGCTGAGAATGTTCCTTTCAGCCAGCTTCGGAAAAAACTTGATCATAAGGGCGATAAACATTCGTCACACATGAGAGCCAGTTAGAAATTTCGTCAGAGCCGTTGAATGTGCAGCGCTTTATATGGGCATTTCTCTCTAATACGTCGATGTCGAACCAGGCATCCATCTCGGCATCGAACAGCGGTTCGAGTGAGGCGAGGACGAGCGGGGAGTGGGTCGCCGCAAGCAGTTGAAGATTGGCTTGGTCATTGAAGGCCTTCGCCACTTCGAACAGCGAGGCGAGGATAGAGCGCTGCCAACGGGGGTGGAGGTGGCTCTCGATCTCGTCGAAGAGCATGACGATCTGGCGGGTTGGCTCCTCGCCCAGTAGCTCGGCGGCCCGGAGGTGTTCGCTCCAGGCCCAGACCAACATGTAGGCGAGGGCGACGACACGACGCACGCCAGAGGAGGCGTGGAGTACGGGCACCGCTGGGTCGTAAGGCATCGCTAAGGTGGGGATGTCGCGGGCGTCTTCGAGAGAGAGGCGGCGCATCGGACCGGGTCGTAGTGTCTCGCCTGGCGGGGAGAGGGTCTCCAGAACACGCTCCATCAGGGCCTTGTTCTCGCCCTGTTGGTCGATCCAGCGGCTCCAGTCACGCCGCAGCCCATTACAGACGATGGTCGAGTTGCCGTTGGAGTCGACCTCCAGCCCTTCCCACACCTCCTTGGGGGAGAAGACGAAGGCCGGGATGCGCTCCTGTACGTCGATGTTGCCCTTCTTGAGCCAATAGTTGCGTGCCGGGTCCCAGAGCGAGAAGCCGCCATCGGCGTGGGCGTAGAGCACCAGCCCTGGATTGGTCGGGCGCCCAGCCTTACCGACCCAGGCCTCGTCTCGTGGGATATAGGCTGCGGTGTATTGGCTAGTCTTACCCGACTTACCGACCACAGAGAAGTCGATGGTGGCAGCCTGCTTAGGCTCCCGCGGTTTGGCGGTGTAGCCGGAGACAAGATTGGGGTTGACCTCATGTGGCCAGCGTCGGGTCAACGCCCACCAGGCCACGTCCAACAAAAAGGTCTTACCTAGGCCGTTGTCTCCCGTGAAGAGGTTGAGACGGGGACTGAACTCTAGTTCTGTCTCCGGGGCGGGGCCGACGTTCTTCAGCTTGAGGTTGGTAAGCATCTTCTTCCCAGTGATGGTCTAGGTTTCACGGCATTTTATGTTGCCGAGGGAGGGCCAGCCAGTCCGTGGCGGCACGGCAATGGAGGTGGTTGGCCGGTGTGACGCCTGTGACAGCCCAACTCCAAGGGCTCTTCTCCGTGTCCTCTGTGCCTCCGTGGCGCATTTACCCATGCGGTCCGAATACGGACTCTTGTAGACGCTGCAACTCGTCGCGCACCTTGGCCGCCTCCTCGAACTCCAGGTTGCGCGCGTGGGCGTACATCTGCTCCTCCAGCCGCTTGATCTCTTTCTTTACCTGCGCTGGGGTCATGTGGGCGTACTCGGCGGGGGCCTCGGCCACCTTCTGTGCGCCCTTGCCGCGTGAGGGGCCCGCACCGGGGGCGCCGGTCTCCAGGATGTCACGGATGCTCTTCTCGATCCCCTTGGGGGTGATACCGTGAGCCGCGTTGTGTTCGATCTGCTTTTGGCGGCGGCGCGCGGTCTCGTCCATGGCGCGCTGCATGGAGCCGGTGATGCGGTCGGCGTAGAGGATGGCGCGCCCGTGCAGGTTGCGCGCGGCACGGCCGATGGTCTGGATGAGTGAGGTCTCGGAGCGCAGGAAGCCCTCTTTGTCGGCGTCGAGGATGGCGACGAGCGAGACCTCGGGCATGTCGAGACCTTCGCGCAGCAGGTTGATGCCCACCAGCACATCGAAGTGGCCGAGGCGCAGGTCGCGGATGATCTCCACGCGCTCGACGGTGTCGATGTCGGAGTGCATGTAGCGCACACGCACGTCGTGCTCTTCTAGATAGTCGGTGAGGTCCTCGGCCATGCGCTTGGTCAGGGTGGTGACCAGGATGCGCTCGTTGTTGTTGGCGCGGATGCGGATCTCGGAGAGCAGGTCGTCGACCTGGGTGGTGGCGGGGCGGATCTCCACCTCGGGGTCGACCAGCCCAGTGGGGCGCACCACCTGCTCGATGATGGCGCCGGAGTGCTCCAGCTCGTACTTGGCCGGGGTGGCAGTGACGAAGATGGTCTGCGGCGAGATCTCCTCGAACTCCTCGAACTTCATCGGCCGGTTGTCGAGGGCGGAGGGGAGGCGGAAGCCGTAGTTGACCAGGTTCTCTTTGCGCGAGCGGTCGCCGCGGTACATGGCGCCGATCTGCGGCACGGTGACGTGGGCCTCGTCGATCACCAAGAGGGCGTCGTCGGGCAGGTAGTCGAACAGGGTCGGCGGCGGGGCCCCGGCGGGGCGCCCGGAGAGGTAGCGCGAGTAGTTCTCGATGCCGGAGCAGTAGCCCAGCTCCTGGATCATCTCGATGTCGTACATCGTCCGCTCTTTGAGGCGCTGCGCCTCCACGAGCTTGTTCTCGGCGTAGAAGTATTCGAGGCGCTCTTTCAGCTCCTCTTTTATGTGGTCGATGGCCGCGAGTAGGGTCTCGCGCGGGGTGACGTAGTGGGTCTTGGGGTAGATGGTCAGGCGTGGCACGCGGCGCAGCACCTCGCCGGTGAGCGGGTCGAAGAAGGAGAGCTGCTCCACCTCGTCATCGAACAGCTCGATGCGGATCGCCTCCACCTCGGAGTCGGCGGGGTAGACGTCGATCACCTCACCGCGTACCCGGTAGCTGCCACGGTGCAGCTCGACGTCGTTGCGCGTGTATTGCAGCTCGGCGAGGCGGCGCAACAGGAAGCGCTGGTCGATCTCGTCGCCCTTCTGCAGGTGTAGCACCATGCCGAGGTAGAGCTTGGGGTCGCCGAGGCCGTAGATGGCCGAGACGGTGGCGACCAGGATGGTGTCGGGCCGCTCTAGCAGCGCCTTGGTGGCGGAGAGGCGCATCTGTTCGATATGTTCGTTGATCGAGGCATCTTTTTCGATGAACGTGTCAGAGGCGGGGACGTAGGCCTCGGGCTGGTAGTAGTCGTAGTAGGAGACGAAGTACTCCACCGAGTTGTCCGGGAAGAACTCCTTCATCTCGCTGTAGAGCTGTGCGGCGAGGGTCTTGTTGTGCGCCATGATCAGCGTCGGACGCTGTAGATCCTGGATCACGTTGGCGATGGTGAAGGTTTTGCCCGAGCCGGTCACTCCGAGCAGTGTGAGCCCCGCCTCGCCGTCGTTGAGCCCCTCGCAGAGGGCGCGGATCGCCTCGGGTTGATCGCCGGAGGGGGTGTAGTTCGAGTCGAGTCTAAAACGGCGTTCCATAAGGAGTTGTACGATGGCAAACGGGACAGAGAAGCGTATAATACTTTGTTCGTTTTTACCCTGTGTGTCGAGGAGCCCGGGTCTTGGAAATTCAACTCTCTGCGCGAGTTCAGGCGGTCAAGCCTTCCCCCACCTTAGCCGTCACCGCGCGTGCCGCGGCGCTCAAGGCCGAGGGCAAGGATATTATCGGTCTCGGTGCCGGTGAGCCCGATTTCGACACCCCGGAGCACATCAAACGTGCCGCCGTCGATGCCATCAAGGGTGGCTTCACCAAGTACACCGCCGTCGACGGCACCCCGTCACTGAAGGCCGCGATCATCGCCAAGTACAAGCGTGATAACGCCCTGGAGTACACCCCGAACCAGATCCTCGTCTCCTGCGGCGGCAAGCAGAGCTTCTACAACCTCTGCCAGGCGCTCTTGAACGACGGTGACGAGGTGATCATCCCTGCGCCCTATTGGGTCTCCTACCCCGATATGGCCCTGCTCGCCGGTGGTGTGCCGGTGATCCTCCACGCCGGTGTCGACCAGGGCTTCAAGATCACCCCCGAGCAGCTCGCCGCGGCGATCAACGCGAAGACCCGACTGGTGGTGATCAACAGCCCCTCCAATCCCACGGGTGTCATCTACACCAAGGCCGAGCTGCTCGCCCTGGGCGAGGTGCTGCGCGCCCACCCGCACGTACTCATCGCCAGCGACGACATGTACGAGCACATCTGGTGGGCCGACGAGCCCTTCAGCAACATCGTCAACGCCTGCCCCGACCTCTATGGGCGTACCGTGGTGATGAACGGCGTCTCCAAGGCCTACTCTATGACGGGTTGGCGCATCGGCTACTGCGGTGGTCCGGAGCGGCTGATCAAGGCGATGAAGAAGGTGCAATCGCAGAGCACCTCCAACCCCACCTCCATCTCACAGGTGGCCGCCGAGGCCGCGCTCAACGGCGACCAGGGCTGCATCAACGTCATGCTGCAGGCCTTCGTCGCGCGCCACGACTACGTGCTGGAGCGCCTCAACCGCCTCAAGGGCGTGGTCGCGCTCCCCTCCCAGGGGGCCTTCTACTCCTTCCCCGACATGAGCGAGGCGATCGCCAACTTCGACGGCGTGAGTAATGACGTCGAGTTCGCCGAGTATCTCCTGGTCGAGGCGGGCGTCGCCCTGGTCCCCGGCTCCGCCTTTGGCGCCGACGGCTGCATGCGTCTCTCCTTCGCCACCAGCAAGGACAACCTGACCAAGGCCCTCGACCGCATTGAGGCGGTGCTCGGCACTAAATAGATGAGGGCGCTGCGGGCGGCGCGAAAAAAGCACTACCCGCTGTGAATAGATGCTTGACGCGTCAGAATTCACCGCTATAATGTGCGCCTCAACCGATATATTCCCCGATAGCTCAGTCGGTAGAGCAAGTGACTGTTAATCACTGGGTCGGCGGTTCGAGTCCGTCTCGGGGAGCCAAATAGATCAAGGGCCTGCAGAAATGCAGGCCCTTTTTTTTGGTCTGCCCCGTGCAAATCCTCGTGCAATCAAGTGCATTTTTGCTCGCCAAGGCCCTCTGCTCGGCGATGCGCCCCTGGCGCTGGACCACCGCCGTGGCGACCGCCGAGGGGTGCGGTGTTGTTCAAGATAGTTGTCGCGTCACCTATCAAGCTCCCACTCCTTGTCTCGCCATTCAACACTCTGGATGCCTCGTTGCCTCGCGATAGACCGCGTGGCGCCGGGCATGGATCGCCGTGGCCTTCCCGGTGGCGCGGGTTGGGTGCCACGTATTTTAGGTGGCTATGGCGCTGCCCATCGGGGTGAACTACTGCGCGCCATCCCCTGGCTCGCGAATGGCTCCTCCGGTCGATTTGGGCAGTCGTTCGCCGTGCGAAATCGTGACTTGGCATACGCGTTGTCATTGCTCGCCCTCGGCCGACAGAACGAGGGCACCACACCGAGGTTCAGCTTGGCCGCCAGCATCATCGCCCCCTTCGTGGGGGCTATTTGCCCGAGTGCATCACCCGCGGTTGCCATCGGTGGCCACATGCGAGGCCTCATCCACTGAAGTCACGGTCCCCTGGGCTTGACCGGGGGTTGTTACTTGCCCTCATAACCCTGTCAAGCGACCGCCTAGACAGGATGCCGAGTGTCGAGAACGGGGCGGATTTTGCGAAAAAGGGACTGTTCCGTATCTATTCGGCCTGTAAAATCCCCGGAGAACAGCCGTGTGTAGCGCGCTTCGCGCCATGGTGCTGAAACATCTCTCCAGTCTGGTCCGCGGGGAAGCACCGCACCAGGACAATCAGAGGCGGGTCGGATATGCAACATCACTTCTCTCTCTCTCGACTGGTCGCGGCCATGCGCCTGAGTGGCTGTGGCCTGAGCGGGCGACTCGTTGGCGGGGCGTTGCTCGGTGTCTCGTTGGGCCACCTTGCGCCGGTGTGGGCACTGCCGAGCGGGGCCGAGGTGGTGGGCGGTAATGCCACCGTACAGGGCGGCGGCACGCAGATGATCATCACCCAGGGCACACCGGCGGCGATCGTCAACTGGACTGACTTCTCCATCGGGGCGGGTGAGCGGGTCGAGGTGATCCAGCTGGGTGCCTCGGCGGCGCTGCTCAATCGGGTGACGGGGGCCGACCCTTCCCGCCTGCTCGGCAGTCTGAATGCCAATGGACGGGTCTACCTGGTCAACCCCAACGGGGTGCTGGTGGGGGCCGATGCGCGTATCGACGCCGCCGGTTTCGTTGCGACGACGGCCAACATCGACAACGCGGCCTTTTTGGCCCAGGGCGAGCTCACCTTCAGTGGCGGCAGTAATGCCGACGTGGTCAACCTCGGTGTGATCCGCGCCAGTGAGGGCGACGTGGTCCTGGTCGCGTCGCGGGTGGTCAACCAGGGGCGCATCGAGGCGCCCGCAGGGACGGCGGCACTGGCCGCAGCCACCGAGTTTGTCTACGCGCCGCTCGGTGACGAGGCGATTCGGGTGATCGCCGCACCGCGTGATGCCCAGGGGGGAGTGGGTGTCGATAACGCCGGGCTGCTGGATGCCGCTCAGGCGCAGTTGCTCGCCGCCGACGGCAATCTCTATGCGCTGGCGGTCAATCAGAGCGGGGTCGTGCGTGCCACCGGCATCGAGCGCCGGGGCGGGCGGGTGGTGCTCACCGCCGAGGGTGGTACGGTGCGCCTCGACGGCACCATCACGGCACGCAATGCCGATGGCAGTGGTGGCGAGGTGCTGGTCGGCGGCGACTTTCATGGCGCCAATCCAGAAGTGGCCAATGCCGCTTATGCGCAGGTCGGGGCCGGCGCGGTGATCGATGTCTCCGCCACCGCGGTGCAGGCCGACGGTGGCACGGCGGTGGTCTGGTCGGACCAGCAGACCGACTTCGCGGGCCGTATCGACGGGCGTGCGGGGGCGCAGGGCGGTGACGGCGGTCTGGCGGAGGTGTCGGGCAAGCAGGTGCTCAACTACCAGGGGTTGGTCGACCTCACGGCGCCGCACGGCAAGACCGGCGTGTTGCTGCTCGACCCATCCTCCCTGGCGATCAACGCCACCGGACCGGACTCCGCCGGGGTCCAGCTGAGCAGCACCCCGGTCAGCTACGGCCAGCAGAACGGCACCACCACCTCGATCCTCACGGTCGCGACCCTGGAGGCCCAGCTGGCGCTGAGCAGCGTGATCCTCGACACCTCGGACACCGGCCCGACCCTGACGGATATCGTCAATACGACCACCTATACGGTGTGGACCGACGGCTCCATCGAGGTCAACGCCCCGCTCAGTTGGAGTTCCGGTAGCACGCTCACCTTCAACTCCGGCAACAGCATCTACGTCAACGCCGACATCGATGCTGGCACCAATGGCTCCATCGTCTTCGGCCTCGGCTCGGAGGAGGAGGGCACCCAGATCATCGTCAGCTGTATCGTCCCCGCACGGGCCGCCGAGCTGGTGGTGGACGCCGCGGCCTCGATCACCGCCGACACGCTGACCATCAAGCCGGGCACCATCTCCGGCGCCTCCAGCTCCTACGCCAGCCTCGGCAACCCGGGCCGCATCGCCATCGCCGGGGCGCTGAATGTCGGCACCCTGGCGATCGAATATCCGCTCTACAACACCAGCGTCTATGGCTATTCGGGGATCAACGGTGCGGTGACCATCGACAACCCGGCCAACCAGATCGACGTGCTCAGCGGGGTGACCGACAGCGGGGTCATCGGCGGGGATTTTAAGGTCGTCGACAGCGCCGGTGGCCTGACCGTGACCGGCAACCTCTTCGGCTATGCCGGGGCGCGCATCGACATCGTCACCCAAGGTGACCTGACGCTGGCGAGCGGCACCCGCATCACCACGGGTATTAATAACTACGGGGTGGTGAACGGGCCCTACTCGGATATCGCCCTGGCGGCACGCGGTGGCGCCTTCATCAACAACGCCGGTGCCAACGCGGTCGATGCGGCGGGCAGCGGGCGCTTCCTGATCTACTCGGCCACACCGACGCGTCTGGTGGCCGGTGGCCTGCTCGGCACCCCGGTCTACAACAAGCACTACGCTGTGAACGCCCCCACCGGCATCACCCAGAGCGGCGACCGCTTCCTCTACGAACTGGCGCCGGTGCTCACCATCACCGCCGACAGCCTCTCGCGCGAATACGGCGAGGCCAACCCGACGCTCACCTATCAGGTCAGCGGTCTGGTGGCGGGTGATACGGCGGCGGCGGTCTACGCCGGCAGCCCGAGCCTCGCCACCACGCTGGACGCAGGCAGCGGCGCCGGGAGCTACACCGACGCCATCACCGTCACTCAGGGCGGCCTGACCCTATCGGACTACGACTACGGCTTCGCCGGGGTGGCCGGTGACCTCACCATCACCAAGGCGCTGCTGAGCATCACGCCGAACGCCGCGACGCGCCTCTACGGCGCGCTCGACCCGGCGCTGAGTGGGACCATCGTCGGCTTCAAGAACGGCGAGGCCCTGGCCGACCTGACCACGGCGCCGGTCTACCTCAGCGCCAGCACGTCCGCCTCCCCGGTAGGCAGCTATAGCATCACGGCCTCGGGCGCCGCCTCGCCCAACTACACCTTCAGCTACCAGCCGGGCACCGACCTGTTCACCATCACCCCGGCACCGCTGACCATCACCGCCGACAATGCCGCCATCAAGGTAGGCGACCCGCTGCCCGACCCGGCCAGCTACAGCGCCACCTTCCTCGGGCTGGTCGCCGGTGACCTGGCGAGCGACTACGCCGCCAGCCTCGGCTTCACCAATCAGGCGAGCGACAGCAGCGCCAGCGGCAGCTTCGCCATCACCCCGGGCGGGGTGGTCGACGCCAACTACAGCATCACCTTCGTCGACGGCACGCTCACCATCGGCAACCAGATCCTCACCGTGACGGCGGACAGTCTGGCGCGCCTCTATGGCCAGGCCAATCCTGCCTTCAGCGCCAGCTACCTCGGCTTCGTCAACGGCGACGACGCCAGCGTGCTGACCACCCCGGTCAGCTTCACCACCAGCGCCGTGGTCGGCTCCTCGGTGGGCACCTACGCCATCGTTCCGGGTGGGGCGAGTGCCGCCAACTACGACATGAACTTCGTCAACGGCACCCTGACCATCAACCCGGCGGCCCTGACCATCCGCGCCACCGACGCCTCGCGCCGCTACGGCGCGGCGAACCCCGCCTTCAGCGCCAGCTACATCGGCCTGGTGGCCGGTGACAGCGCCGCCGACCTCCCAGGCCTCAGCGTCACCAGCAACGCCCTGGTCGGCTCCCCGGTGGGCAACGGCTACACCATCACCCCGGCAGGCGCGGTCAACGCCAACTACACCATCAGCTACCAGAGCGGCAGCCTGAGCGTCACCCCGGCACCCTTGACTATCACCGCCAACGCCGCCAGCCGCGTCTACGGCGCCGCCGACCCCGTCTTCAGCGCCACCTTCGGCGGGCTGGTGGCGGGCGACAGCGCCGCCGACATCAGCGGCCTGAGCCTGACCAGCGACGCGCTGGTCGACTCCCCCGTCGGCAGCGGCTACAGCATCACCCCGGCGGGGGCGAACAACCCCAACTACAGCTACACCTACGTCGGCGCCAGCTACAGCATCACCCCCGCCGCGCTGCGCATCACCGCCATCGACGCCACGCGCCGCTACGGCGATGCCGACCCGGCCTTCAGCGCCAGCTACAGCGGCCTGGTGGCGGGGGATACGGCTGCCGACATCATAGGACTCGGCTTCACCAGCGCCGCCGCGGACGCCGATGTCGGCAGCTACAGCCTCATCCCAGGCGGTGCCAGCAACCCCAACTACAGCATCAGCTACCAGTCGGGCAGCCTGACCATCACCCGGCGCCCGGCGACCATCACCGCCCCCGATGTGACCTACACCTATGGCGACGCCGTGCCGAGTGTCACCACCAGCGTCAGCGGGCTGGCCAGCTTCGATACCCGCGACGCCCTCGGCATCATCAGCCTCACCAGCGACGGCCTGGCCACGGGTGCCGACGCCGGCAGCTACCCCCTCACCCCGAGCAGTTGGGGCAGCACCAACTACAGCATCAGCTACCAGCCCGGCATGCTCACCGTGGCCCCGCGCCCGGCCACCATCACCGCGCTCGACGCCACGCGCCTCTACGGCGACGCCGACCCCAGCTTCGGCGTGAGCTACGACGGCATCTTCGCCAGTGAATTCGATGCCGCCCTGGTGACCATCGCCAGCAGCGCCCAGCTCGACTCAGACATCGGCCGTTACGCCATCACCCCGAGCGCCTACGCCGACCCCAACTACGCGGTGAGCTTCGTCGCCGGTACCCTGCGCATCGATCCGGCACCGCTGCAGTTGCAGGTCGACCCGTCCACGCGCGTCTACGGCGACCCCAACCCCGCCTTCAGCTACACCCTCACCGGGCTCAAGTTCAACGAATCCGCCGCCAGCGTAATCCGCGGCGGCAGCTGGCAGACTACCGCCCAGCCCGACTCCGCTGTGGGTGACTACGTGGTCGACTTCAGCGGCGCTGGGGCGGTCAACTACGCCCTCGTCACCAGCGCCGGGACCCTCTCCATCACCCCGCGCCCGATCACCCTGAGCGTGGCGGATGTCAGCCGCCTCTACGGCTACGACAACCCGAGCTTCACCTTGGCCAGCAGCAGCAACCTGCTGCCCGAGCTAGACCCGGTCGAGGAGGTGGTCAGCCTGAGCTCCACCGCCGGGCGCTTCTCCTACGTCGGCAACTACCCGATCACCGCGACCCTGCTCGATGCGAACTACAGCCTCACGGCGACCTCGGGGACGCTCACCATCGACCCAATCCCGGTGAATCTGGTGGTCGATGACATCACGCGCTACTACGGCGAGGAGAACCCGTTCTTCTTCCCCTATCAGGTGGTCGATACGACCCTGCCGGAGGGGGTCGTCATGGAGGTCAGCTTCAACTTCGGCACCCTGGTCGACACCAACGCCGGATCGCCCGTGGGTTTCTACCAGATTACCAACCGGGGAGCGGTACTCGACACCAGGCGCTTCACCCTCAACTCACTGCAGACCGGTGTCATGACGGTGCTGCCGCGTCCGGTGACCCTGGTGCCCAACTCACTCAATGTCACTTATCCCTTCGGCGCCGACCCCATCCGCAGCATCCTCACCAGTGAACTCCCCTTCGGGGCCAGCGTCGAGGGCGCCCTGCCGGGTGACACCGTCGCCAGCCTCTTCCCCCTGCTCACCTACGAGCTGTTCAGTACCACCAACAGCACCACAGTGGTGAGCGCGGATTACGCCAGCACCTATGCGCCCCCCTCGGCGGAGGCCTTCAGTGCCGGTTTTGCCCCGCTCAGCAGTGCCGAGTTGCCGACCTCCACCCTCACGTTCGCTGTGCCAAAGTCGACGAGCAGCTTCGTGATCGTCGGGCACGAGCCGACCCTGATCGGCATCACCCTAGACAACTATCTGGGCCAGAACCCCAACTACGTGGTGACCGGGGTCCGCCCCGGCACCCTCACCCTGCGCGAGCAGATCCAGCTCAGTGACAGCAACAGCGAGCTGGTCGCCATGCTGGCACGGCCACAACCCACGCTGGTCGTCCGCTCACAGAGCGACTACCGCAGCAACGCCATCTACTACCTGCAGGACAACGCTGAGCGGGCGGAGGCGATCATCAGCGACTACCTGAAGGGCCTCGACGACCCGCGTAGCGACGAGCTCTACCAGGCGCTCTTCGGCGAGGGGGAGATGGACCCGGCGAAGATCCGTGCCTGGGTGGCTGGTGCCGCCAGCGACGAGGAGAAGCGCCTGCTGCTGGTGGCGCCGATGAAGTCCTACCTGCTGGCGCTCCAGGCCAAGGACCCCTCCACCTACAGCGGTGCGGAGCAGAACCTGGTGGCGGCGGTCGAGGCGGAGATGGCCGAGCAGTACCGCGACCTGGGCCAGGCGGTGCTCGCCGCCCAGCAGGCCTGGTATGCGCAGAAGGGGGGGGCGTCCAGCATGAGCGACCTCTACGATGGGGTCGAGCCCTATGGCGAATTCATCCGTGACGGCATGAGCGACTATGCCGTCGAGGCCTTTAGCGCTGGCGCCATCGCCAAGACTGCGGCGGCTGGCGGCGCTGTTGCCGCCGCTGGTACGGGGGTGGCCATCGCCGCCGCCACGGCCCATGCGGCCCTGTTCCCGTTTACCAAGGTGATGACCTCTGCGTCATCGGTCGGAGGGCCGATCGGCGTCGCGGTGGCCGTGGTGGTGACCGTGACCGTCATCCGCACCATCGAGTTGATCGAGGCCGAGAACGAGCACCGCGACTTCGATGCCGTGGTCGATACGGGCAACAGCTACCACGCCTTCGGCAGTATGAATCTCGATAGCAACGACCAGTCACTCCAGGCGATGATCGACCAGCTGGTCTTTAGCGCCACGTTGAACAACATGCTCGGCTGGTAACCGGCAATGAGAAACACAACCATGACCCACCGCTCGCCCACGCCGTATCGTCGTGCCCCGCTCTTCGCCCTCATCGCGCTGCAGCTCGTACCCCTGGCGGTACAGGCCGACGACCTGCGCCAACTGCTGCCCGCAGCCGTCCCACCCCAGGTCGAGGCACCCGCAACGACCGCGAGTGCGCCGACCAGCTCCGCGACCCTGCCTCCGCCCCCCACCGGGACGCCGATCTTCATCGACGACCTCAAGGGCCTCGCCTTCTTCCCCTCCGCTGAGGCGGCGGCAGCGGGCGTGGTCGGGCCGGGCTACCAGCTGAGCGGCGTCGCGCCGCTCGATTCGCCGGAGTTCCGCACCCTGCTCGACCTCTTCCTCCACCAGCCGGTCTACAAAGCGCTGCTCGACGCCCTCGCCGACGGCACACGCGCCTACCTCAACGCCCTCGGCTACCCCTTCTCCGTGGTCTACCTGCCCGAGCAGGAGATCACCGACGGCGTGGTGCGGGTGGTGGTGCTGCTCGCGCGCCCCTCGGGGGCGGTCGAGGTGGAGGGGGCGCACTACTTCGACCCCGCGCTCTATCGCGAGGCGCTGCGCATCGACCCGCAGGCGCCGATCAACGCCACGACCCTGCGTGAAGATGTCGCTTGGCTCAATCGCAACCCGTTTCGCGCCGTGACCATCGATGCGCGCCGGGGCGCCGAGCCCGCCACCACCCAGCTGGTGCTCCAGGTGCGCGAGGCGCGCCCCCGGCGCCTCTACCTCGGTGGCGACAACAGCGGCACGCGGATGACCCAGGAGAACCGCCTCTTCGCCGGGGCCAACTGGGGCAATGCCTTCGGCCTCGGCCACCAGGCCTCGCTGCAGCTCACCACCAGCGAAGACGGCGAGGCGCTACAGAGCCTCTCCGGCGCCTACAGCCTCGACCTGCCGTGGCGCCACACCCTGGCCTTTACGGCGGCCTACTCGCGCACCGAGGCGCTGGTCGCGCCACCCTTCAGCCTGGCGGGGGAGTCGTGGCAGATCGCCGCCGACTACACCACCCCGCTGCGCACCGAGCGCGAAGGCTATAGCCACCAGCTGAGCTACGGCCTCGATGTGAAGTCGAGCGACAACAACTTCGCCTTCGCCACCATCCCCATCAGCGACAACCTCACTCACATCCTGCAGGCGCGCATCACCTACGCGGGCAGCCTGCAGAGCGCGTGGGGCACGACCGGCTTCGACGCCACCCTCACCGCTTCGCCGGGCGGGGCGGACGGGCACAACGACGACGCCTACTTCGACCAGAGCCGCAGCGGCGCCACCGCCGACTACGCCTACCTGCACCTCGGCGCCACCCACCAGATGCCGCTCGATGGCCTCGCCAGCGGTATGCGCTGGCAGCTGCGCGCCGCGTTCCAAAGCGCCTCGGCCAACCTGCTCGGCAGCGAGCAGTTCCAGGGCGGCGGCAGCAACAGCGTGCGTGGCTACGAGGATGGGGAGGTCTACGCAGACAGCGGCGTGCTGCTGAGCCACGAGCTGCATGCGCCGGTGTGGGCGGGTAGCGCGGGGCGTCTCGACCCCTTCCTGTTCCAGGACTACGCCCGCCTGTGGAACGTCGACCCGCTCCCCAGCGAGCGCACCGTCGAGCTGCACAGCCTTGGCCTCGGCCTCGGCTATCAGTGGGGCAACACCGTCGACCTGCGCGCCGCCTACGGCTGGCAGCTCAAGGAGAGCGGCAGTAGCGACAGTGGTGACGACCATCGTGCGCACCTCACGCTGCGGGTGAGTTACTGAGGGCGAGGGTTGGTGTGTCGCAGCCCCGGATTACGCGCTGCTTCATCCGGGCTACGAGGCTGCTTCAGCGCCCGGTAGTAGGTGGCCTGAGCCGCCACGGCCTGCTGCCCATGCGAGGCGAAGTTGGCCTAGATGAGGGCGGTGAAAAACTTGATGGAGACCACCTCTATCGAGGGGTCTTGGGCATGGAGAATTTGGTCAGCGAAGAGCTTGTAGAGGTCGAGCCACTTGTACAGGGTGTGCTTGAGACAACCATTAAAGAGGTTGTACCCGTCGACATAGACGATGGTGGGCATGTGTCCCTACTGCGTCGGTAGAAATGAAAAAACCGCCCGAGGGCGGTTTTTTCGCCCCAGGTGACAATCAACCAAATGATGTCACTAGGGGTGAGTCGTGGCGATAAGGCTAGACTTCAATAACACGTAGATCAAGCGGCTTTTGTTTGACTATGTTGAAATTGCTTCTGGATCCGCTGAATTCTTGCACTTCCTAATAGATTGAATAGTGATATATCACCACTTTCTGGAATATCTTGATTTCACCACGGTCGATATGTACGAGTTTAAGCCAATGCCAGCCTCTGCTAGTTGCTTCATTTCTTCGACCATAACGGAACCCGGTGAGCGTGAGTCATATAAGTAGTTCCTGAATGAGCCTGACATAAATCTGACAGTAATGGTGTCTTCGTGGATTTCATACGACTCGACATTCGATCTGCCGCTCAGGTTTTTGTACTGTGCCATTGGTGCGCGGTCCCTTGTGCTTGAATTTGTTGAACAGATAAAATTGTAGGATAGGAATATGCCCAGAGGGCATGGCTGCGTGCATATCATTAGCAAGTGCTTGGGCGAACCAAGGAAAAACAGGCTTTGTTCTTTTGCGCAGTATTGTGTGTCCACAGCTCTTTGCCTTGATGGGCACACTGTTGCATTGCCTATCCTACGGATTTACAGCTCTCCTTGTGTCTGTAAGTCTAAAACTGTCTCCATGTAGAATGTTGGGCTTCGGTCGGATTCTATGTCGTAGCCGACTTTTGCCTTGATTGCCCAAACAACATTTTGAACTTTTTCTAGTGTGTATCCGCTGAATTCTGGGTGGTGGTCTAGAAACTCCTGCATGATGGCCTGTGAAGCCACATATACAGCGGCGCGCTCAAAGTCATTGCTAGCGCTATACGATAGAGCTACGAGGGGCAATGCTGATATCGGGATCATTCATCGAAATTGTCTCTATAACGCAATGTTGTTGATGGGGGCCTTCGCCCCCCCGGATTCCGCTACGCTGCATCCGGTCTACGTGACTTCGACTCTCACGGATTTGGCTCGTACCTCCTCCGTGTCCTCCGTGCCTCTGTGGCTAATCCCCGTTATCCGCACTTACTGTCGCCGCAGTTCAGGCAGGTGAGGCATCCATCCATCGTAATCACCGCCTTGGTGTGGCACTTCTTGCACAGCTGGGCGCCGTCGGGGAAGTCGCCGGGGTCCTTCTCTTCGGCATCCTTGAGGGTGGCGTCGTACTGTTCGCGCTTCTCTTTGATCAGCTTTTTCTGGTGCTCGTCGAGGTCGTCGTCGCCGAGCAGGCCGATCATGCGCATGTGGGTGTCGAGGGCGTCGCCGATCTCGGCCACTAGGGAGGGCATGTATTTGCCGCCCTTTTTGAAGTAGCCGCCCTTGGGGTCGAAGACGCTGCGCATCTCCTCGACCAGGAAGGTGGCGTCGCCGCCCTTGCGGAACACGGCGGAGATGATGCGCGTGAGGGCGACGATCCACTGGAAGTGGTCCATGCTCTTCGAGTTGATGAAGATCTCGAAGGGGCGACGCAGCTCGTGTTCGGTGCCGGGGTTGAGCACGATATCGTTGATGGTGACGTAGAGGGCGTGCTCGGAGAGCGGCGTCTTGATCTTGTAGGTGGAGCCGAGAAGCATTTCGGGGCGCTCGGTGGTTTCGCTGAGGTGCTGCTCCTGCGTGGCCGCGGTGGCCTCCAGGGCGGCGGATGGGGTCTCGTCGGCGGGCTTGACCACGCTGTAGTTGACGATCTTGCTGTCGAGCTTGAGTGCCATGTCTGCTGTACCTGTCATCGGTGCGAGGCGCGTTGAGGCACCTCTTGAGTAACTTTGCCTGGAGAAGAAATTTTAACCACGAAGGTCACGAAGCGCACGAAGGTGAAGAGTGCGAAGAGGCGGTTGGAGTACAGCCCTTGGGCTGTGCGTTTGGCTCGTACACATCGAGATGTGTACTCCAAGGTGATGCTCCAACGCTCGGCGATCCACTCGCGCTACCTAAATCCCCTTCGTGCTCTTCGTGGTTAAACGCATTTCCTCTTTTTAGAAGCGCCCGTAGTAACCCTCTTTAAGGGCGTCGTAGAGGTTGGCGGCGGTGTGGATCTCGCCGTCGTACTCGATCTCCTCGTTGCCCTTCACCTCGACGGTCTCGCCGCTCTCCAGGGTGAAGCGGTAGAGGGTGTTCTCCAGGTCACGCTCGTTGACCAGCACGCCCTGGAACACCTCCGGGTTGAAGCGGAAGGTGGTGCAGCCTTTGAGGTTCTGCTCGTAGGCGTAGAGGTAGATGTCCTTGAACTCCTCGTAGGGGAAGTCGGTGGGGACGTTGGCGGTCTTGGAGATGGAGGAGTCGATCCACCTCTGCGCGGCGGCCTGGATGTCGACGTGCTGGGTCGGGGTGACCTGGTCGGCGCTGATGAAGTAGTCGGGCAGCTGCTTGGCCTCGTCGTCGGTGAAGGGCATCGCCTCGGGGTTGATCAGCTCACGGTAGGCGAGCAGCTCGAAGCTGAAGACGTCGACCTTCTCCTTGCTCTTCTTGCCTTCGCGGATGACGTTGCGCGCGTAGTGGTGGGCGAAGCTCGGCTCGATGCCGTTGGAGGCGTTGTTGGCCAGGCTCAGGGAGATGGTGCCGGTGGGGGCGATGGAGCTGTGGTGGGTGAAGCGCGCGCCCACCTCGGCCAGCTCGGCCACCAGCTCGGGCTCGACCTCGGCCACCTGCTGCATGTAGCGGCTGTACTTGGCGTGCAGCTGGCGCCCCTTGAGGCGGTCGCCCACCTTGAGGCCGTCGCGCTTCATCTCGGGGCGCTTGCGCAGCATCTCGCCGGTGACCTCGAACTCCTGCTCCATGATCGGCGCTGGGCCCTTCTCTTTGGCCAGGTCCAGCGCGGTGCGCCAGCCCTGCACGGCCAGCTCGCGGGTCACCTCGTCGGTGAAGCGGATGGAGGCGGCGTCGCCGTACTTCATGCAGAGCATGGTGACGGTGGAGCCGAGGCCGAGGTAGCCCATGCCGTGGCGGCGCTTGGACTCGATCTCGGCGCGCTGCTCGGGCAGCGGCAGGCCGTTGATCTCGACCACGTTGTCGAGCATGCGGGTGAAGGTGGCGACCACCTCGCGGAAGTGCGCCCAGTCGAACTCGGCGTGTTCGGTGAAGGGGTGACGGACGAACTTGGTCAGGTTGATCGAGCCGAGCAGGCAGGCGCCGTAGGGCGGTAGGCCCTGCTCTCCGCAGGGGTTGGTGGCGCGGATCTCCTCGCAGAACCAGTTGTTGTTCATCTCGTTGTACTGGTCGATGAGGATGAAGCCGGGCTCGGCGTAGTCGTAGGTGGAGGCCATGATCAGGTCCCACACGCGCCGCGCGGGCAGGGAGCGGTAGATCTTGCAGGCCACCAGCCCCTCGGCGTTGACGATGTAGCCGTTCTTGTTGGCCCAGTCGCGCCAGATCACCTGCTCGGGGTTGTGCAGGTCGAGGTTGTCGACCTCCTGCTCCTTCTCGCTGATGGGGAAGGCGAGGTGCCAGACCTTGTCGGCCTTGACCGCCTCCATGAACTCCTGGGTGATGAGCAGCGAGAGGTTGAACTGGCGCAGACGCCCGTCCTCGCGCTTGGCACGGATGAAGTCGAGCACGTCGGGGTGGCCGATGTCGAAGGTGCCCATCTGCGCGCCACGGCGGCCACCGGCGCTGGAGACGGTGAAGCACATCTTGTCGAAGATATCCATGAACGACAGCGGGCCGGAGGTGTAGGCCCCGGCGCCGGCGACGAAGGCCCCCTTGGGACGCAGGGTGGAGAACTCGTAGCCGATGCCGCAGCCCGCCTTGAGGGTCAGACCCGCCTCGTGGACCTTGTGCAGGATGTCGTCCATGGAGTCACGGATGGTGCCGGAGACGGTGCAGTTGATGGTCGAGGTGGCGGGCTTGAAGGCCCAGGCACCGGCGTTGGAGGTGATACGCCCGGCGGGGATGGCGCCGTGGCGCAGGGCGTGCAGGAATTTGGCGTACCACTCCTCGCGCTTCTCCTTGCTGGTCTCCACCTCGGCCAGGGCACGGGCGACGCGCTTGTAGGTGTCGTCGATGCTGTGGTCGACGATCTCCCCGGCCTTGCTGGCGAGACGATACTTCTTCTCCCAGATGTCCATGGAGGCGGGCTGGAAGGGGATCTCGGTCACGCTGGTGGGTACGGCCTTCAACTGCACGTTGCTTTTGCTCACTTGGGGTCTTCTCCATCTCTGCCGTTGTGGCCCAGAGGCGTGCGAGGGGCCTGTGGGACGGTCTATTTTGCGGTCGTCGCGGGTCCTGTGTGTCGCAGTGACCGGTTGTTGACAATCTCTACCGGTTGTTGCAGGCGCTCAGGGGTAACCACTACATCTTGTGGTCGTGGCGGAAAGACTATTGTCCATGCCAGCTCCTGTCAAGGGCATGGTTCTCACCAATACACAATGTATTACAATAATAAAATCAATATGTTATCTTGATGGTGAGAAATTTTCCGGGGTGATTTCAAGGAGTTGCGCGGCAATTGGGTGAACCACAAGATGTAGTGTTTGCGGGTTGTGGATAAGTTGCGCATAAAGTGTCGGTAAACGGTGTGAAGTGAGCGCACACTAACCTATCGGCAGTCGGCGTGTCGGCACTTGCCCGAGGATAAGCGCCAGCCCCGGCGGGCCCTTGAACTGCCCGTCGGCGAGGCCTATATCGAAGGCCAATGCAACCACACAAACACTGTGTCATCCCACCAGAGGAGAAGATGATGAGCATCGATCGCTATCAGCCCTGGAGCCTCATGGATCAGCTGCGCCGCGAGATGGCGCGTATGCCGCCGAGCAGCCCCGGCGCGGAGGAGGGGGTCGCCACGGACAGCGACTGGGTCCCGGCGGTGGATATCCGTGAGGAGGCCGACGGCTTTATCATCCTCGCCGATGTCCCCGGCGTAGAGCCTGCCGCTATCGAGGTGCATACCGAAAACGGCCTGCTCACCATCGCGGGAGAGCGCGAGAGCGAGGGCAAGGCGGCGCGCGAGGGCTACAAGCGGGTGGAGCGCTCGCGCGGCCGCTTCTTCCGTCGCTTTACGCTGCCTGACACGGCAGACCTGGAGAGCATCACCGCCAAGAGCCGCAACGGGGTACTGGAGATCCGCATCCCCAAGCTGGCGCAGCGCCAGCCGCGGCGCATCAGCGTCGTCGATCAGGAGTAGTGCCCCGCCGCTTGCGCCGACCCGCCCGGTCGGCGCAAGCTTTTTCGCCTTACGTGACCCACCAGGAGAGTCCCATGCAGCGCCTCGATCGCACCATCCACTCCCAGGCCCAGCACAACGAGGGGTGGCACCGCCTCTACCAGCGCACCCTGCACGCGCTGACCCACTTCATGACCATGCGCCAGAACGCCACCGCCGAGAGTCTGGTGGAGCAGGTGGGCGAGGCGAGTGCCGACTATGCGCTGCTGCCGGTGAACGTGCAGCTGTTCGAGGATGGTTATCGCGTCACCCTGGAGCTGCCGGGGATGGCGGCCGAGGATTTCGACATCGGTCTCATCGATGCACAGCTGTTGGTGATCCGCGGTGAGAAGCGCGTACCCGAGTCGCTCGTCGGTGGGCAGATCACCCAGCTGGAGTGCGCGTATGGCCACTTCGAGCGCCAGATCGAGCTGCCCGGACCGGTCGACGAGCAGCGCACCAGCGCCAACTACCGCCAGGGGGTGCTGGTGCTCGATCTGGCCTTGGCCGCCCCGCGTAGCGCCCGTCGCCGCATCCAGGTGAACGTGGAGTAGCGCCCGACAGGGAACCGTGTCCCGGCCCCACGGGTCCATAGCTCGGTTCCACCGGCCCCACCGCGCACTAAGGAGACCCCCATGGCCCGACCTCTGCTCCCCCTCATCGCCCTCTGCTCGCTGCTGCTCGCCGCCCCGGTGGGGGCCTCGCTGCCGTCGCACGATAGCCAAGGGCAGCCGCTGCCCTCGTTGGCGCCCATGGTGGAGCGGACCCTACCGGCGGTGGTCAACATCTACACCCTCTCGCGGGTGGAGCAGCAGAACGCGCTCCTCTCCGACCCTTTTTTCAGCCGATTTTTCGGCCTGCGACCGCAAGAGCGCTACTCCAAGAGCCTCGGCTCAGGGGTGATCGTCGACGCCCAGAAGGGCTACATCCTCACCAACCACCACGTGGTCGACAAGGCGGTGCAGATCGCCGTCAATCTCAACGACGGGCGTAGCCTGGAGGCGCAACTGGTGGGCGCCGACGCGGAGACCGACGTGGCGGTGATCCAGGTTGCCCCCGAAGGGCTCAGCGCATTACCGCTGGCCCAGGGCGAACTGCGTGTGGGGGATTTCGTGGTGGCCATCGGCAACCCCTTCGGCCTCGGCTCTAGCGTCACCTCCGGTATCGTCAGCGCGCTCGGGCGCTCCGGGCTCGGTATCGAGGGCTACGAGGACTTCATCCAGACCGACGCCTCTATCAACCCCGGCAACTCCGGTGGGGCGCTGGTCAATCTGCGTGGTGAGCTGGTGGGGATCAACACCGCCATCCTCTCCGAGAGCGGCGGTAATGTCGGCATCGGTTTCGCTATCCCCATCGCCATGGCGCGCGAGGTCATGGCGCAGTTGGTGGAGCACGGCGAGGTGCGGCGCGGTCGGCTCGGCATCGAGGTGCAGGACCTCACCCCCGATCTGGCCGCCGCCTTCGGCCTGGAGGGGGCGCACGGCACGGCCATCACCCAGGTGGTGGCCGGTTCGGCGGCGGCCCAAGCGGGGCTGCGCAGTGGCGATGTGATCGTGCAGCTCAATGGGCGCGCGGTGCACGACTCCGAGGATATCCGCAACAGTGTCGGCCTGGTGCGTGTCGGTCAACCGGTGGCCCTGGGGGTCCTGCGGGACGGCGAGCGCAAGGCGTTCACCCTGGTGGTGGAGGAGGCCGAGCCGGAGCAACTGCTCGGCGGCAAGCTGCACCGCACCTTGGAGGGGGCGCAACTGAGCAACGCGCAGGACCGCCGTGGGCGGCCCGCCGGGGTTCTGGTGAGTGCCGTGGAGCGGGGCTCGCCGGCCTGGAACGCCGGGCTGCGCAGCGGCGATCTGATCACCCACGTCAATCGCCACGAACTCTCGCGCCTCGCCGAGCTGGTGGCGGCGGCCAAGGTCGGCAGCCAGATGCGTCTGGATATCCAGCGGCGTGGTCAGGGGCTCTATCTGCAGCTGCAATAGGCCGAGCGACGCACCGAAGCGGGGCGGCTCGGGCGTCGGGAGGTGGGGCTACTCGATCACCTGCGGCAGCGGGTCGTTCGGACGCCCCCACACCCCCTGGGGCAGGTCGACGCGGACCACATCACTCCAGTTTTCGATCGGCGCGATGGCCAGATACTCGGCGTAGTTGTCGGGGCGATAGCGGATGCGCCCGAGGCGGTTGCTCAGCGGCTCCGGGAGCAGCTCGCACGCCTGGCTGTCGAGGCGTCCGATGAGCATCAGGCTGACACCACGGGTGTGCTTGTCGGTGAGGCCGATGCGGTAGAACTCCTGCGGTGCCGAGGCGAGCAGCACCACCACGCTGGCGTTTTGGTCGGCCCAGCGGATCAGCTCACTGGCTAGGCCACTCTCCTGAGCCAGCAGACGCATATCGTCGATGATCACCAGTTGGCGCTTGGGCTGCATGGCGATCTCCGCCGTGGTCACCTGATTGCACGGCATGACGCGAAACACGTCGCGGTAGCCGGTCTCCAGGTGTAGCAGTTGGCGCGAGGCCTTGTCGTGCAGGTAGCCCGGGTCACCGGGGTAGCGGCGGGTGGTGGTGAACAGGGTGACGCCGTACTCCTGGGCCAGCAACTGCTCCGCCAACTGCATGGCGAGCAGTGATTTGCCGTAGCCGTGCTCCCCGACGATGGTCACCAGCGGCGCCTCCTGCGTCAGGGTCACCTCGTGGTCACTCGCCGAGGTGTGGAGGGTGAAGTGCGGGCGGTTGCGCTTGAGGAGGGACTGGAGTTTGTTGCCGAGCACGGGGATTGTCCTAGGTGTATAAGCGAATGCTTAACCTTCTCTGATCAGCAGTATAGGGCCCGCGCCAGGCGGCAAATATCCTCTGTACGTGAATCTTTGTAAAACAACTGTCAGAGGGGCAGCAGTTCACACTCTACGCTGCGATTGTGGGCGTGAATCGCCCCCTGGAATCCGTAGAACTACCTATAACCCACTGTTTTTAGAGCGACTCCTCGGTTCAGTGTCGCCCCTGGCGGTGGGTGTCGGGTGCGGGCCATCGGGTGCTCGCCGCCGCGCGGCGTGAGAACTAACGGACAGACCGAGTTGGTCGGCCGCGCGCCTCGTCGACACTGGGGGTTGCCAGCGAGCGGGGCGTAGGCGTACCGTTTTCACATCCATCCACGAGTAGAAGGAGACGACGATGAAAACCGCCCTTTCCCGCCTCTTCCTAGCCGGGCTTCTGTTGGCCGGGAGCAGTGCCGTACACGCCTGGTGGAACTACAACCCCTGGCCGGTCTGGACCCCCATGTACTGGGCCGACGAGGTGATGGACGAGTTCGACGACGACGATGGCTGGTACGGCCCCTACGGCCACCCCGGTTATGGTTACGGCCATCCGGGCTACGGTTACCCCGGTGGCTATGGCTACCCGCGCTACGGTTACCCCGGCGCCGGTTACGCCTACCCGGGCTACGGTTACGGCTACCCGGGCTACGGCTTCCCCTTCCGTCGCTGGTAGGCCATCGCCCTCACGAGGCCCCCTGTGCCCGCCACCGGCGCGGCCCAGGGGGCCTCGTCGTGTTGGGGGGTCTATGCGGAGGCCGCACCTCGGTGCGCGAGGGACGGGCCGGTTGTAGCGAGGGCCCTTGGCGTATCGGTCCGTGAAGGTGCACAATGGGCGCCTCTCCAATAAGTGTGAAATCTCACACTTTCGTCACGGCAATAACCCGCCACCTACAGGAGTCACTCCATGATTCAGCGTTCACTCGCCCTCTCTCTCGCTGGCCTCGCGCTGGCCCTTGCCTCGGGCACCAGCGCCGCGGCCGACCACGGCACCCTGAGCGAACACGCCGCCGCCGGCGGCCCGGCCTGCGAGGGTTTCGGCCCGCAGACCCCGCGCGACATCGATAACCATACCGGTGAGAATGCCCGCACCTTCGCCATGGCCCCGCCTGCCAGCGAGATGAACCTGTGCAACATCCATCTGCACGTCAACGCCGAACACAAGGCCGCCGCCTTCTCTATCTACGCCGGTGAGGGTGAGCACGGCCATGGTGGCGGCTACCAGTGCAACGAGAGCCAGCACCTGAGCGCCGCCGAGTTGGCGATGCCTGAGGTCAACCACTGCGAAGGGGTTAAGCCCGGCGACACCATCGAGGTGCACTGGGTCTTTACCTCCTGCGACGTGAAGCCCGGCAAGGGCCTCGGCTCCTGCCTCTCCGAGAGCTGCGCCAACCCCAACCTGCGCGTCGAGAGCCAGGTCTTCACCGTGGTCAACGACCCCAACGCCCTCGACTACACCAGCCTCATGTACGACGGCCACATGGCCAACGGTTACTACCAGCCCAAGGCGCTGCCCACCGGTACCGGCAACCCGGTGGAGTTCCTCGGCTCTACCACCGGCCCCTCCTACACCGAGCAGACCTGCTCACCGATGCAGGTCACCTGGAGCGTGCGCCCCGAGTGCGCCAAGGTCGACATCAACAGCCTGAGCAAGTGGTGTGAGGGCAACGTCTTCGAGGAGAACCACGCCCACGGCGTGCGCCAGCTGGTGACCAACCCCAAGCTGCTCGCGCCGATGGAGTAAGCCTCCGCGCTTTTAGCTTTAGCTGAAGCCAACGGCCCGACCGTGCAGTGCGGTCGGGCCGTTTTGCGTCTGGCCGGAAGAATTAATGCGCCACGCAGGCACAGAGGACGCGGAGAGAGACCGTGTGCGAGTGTATAGAAAGGGGCGTGAGCTTGACTGAGGCAGGGCTGTGCTAACTACCCGATCATCTCCTGTACCTCTCTGTGTCCTGCGTGCCTCCGAGGCCAACCCCATCGCTGTCGAATGGTCCGGTGAGAGCGAAAGCGCCACATGCCAAGCGTTGCTGGTGGTGCTGGGAGCACGGGCCTGGTGACCCGTGCCGCCCCGCACAGCGAGGCGAAGAGTCGCCTGAGGTGGCGGAGCGGCCTGGCGAGCGCTACCTGGATGACACTCGCCAAATCAGCCAATCCCAATTCAACCACGCACAACCGCGCCCCATCCGCTAAGATCCCCCTCTTTGCCAGACCCTACGACGATCGCCTGTGTCTCAGCTCTCTCCCCTCCAAACCGCCATCGACCACGCCCTCAGCAGCGACCGCCCCGGCCTGCTCAAACGCCTGCGCGGTCTGCAAAGCCGCGAGCGCCAGGGCCAGCCCATCGACCAGGGGCTGCCCAAGCTGAGCGCGGCGATCGAGCAGTCGGTCGCCGCGCGCCTCAAGCGCTTCGAGTCACGCCCCGAGATAACCTACCCCGAAGAGCTACCTGTCTCCGGCAAGCGCGCGGAGATCGCCGCTGCCATCTCCGAGCATCAGGTGGTGGTGATCGCCGGTGAGACCGGCTCGGGCAAGACCACCCAGCTGCCGAAGATCTGCCTGGAGCTGGGCCGCGGCAGCGCCGGGCTCATCGGCCACACCCAGCCGCGCCGCCTCGCCGCCCGCTCGGTGGCCCAGCGCATCGCCGAGGAGCTGAAGAGCGAACTGGGCAGCCACGTCGGCTACAAGGTGCGCTTTACCGATCGCACCCGCCCCGAGTCCTACATCAAGCTGATGACCGACGGCATCCTGCTCGCCGAGTCGCAGCGCGACCCGCTGCTCTGCGCCTACGACACGCTGATCGTCGACGAGGCCCACGAGCGCAGCCTCAACATCGACTTCCTGCTCGGCTTCCTCAAGCAGCTGCTGCCCAAGCGCCCCGACCTCAAGCTCATCATCACCTCGGCGACCATCAACACCGAGGGCTTCGCGCGCTACTTCTCGGGTGCGCCGATCATCGAGGTCTCGGGGCGCACCTATCCGGTGGAGCTGCGCTACCGGCCGATCCTCGCCGAGGACGAGGACGACCGCGACCGCGACCTGCCCCAGGCGATCCTCGATGCGGTGGACGAGGCGGCGCGCCACGACCCGCTCGGCGACATCCTCGTCTTCCTCCCCGGCGAGCGCGAGATCCGCGAGGTCGACCGCGTGCTGACCAAGGCGGGGCTGCGCAACACCGAGGTGCTGCCGCTCTACTCGCGCCTCTCCAACGCCGAGCAGGACCGCGTGTTCAAGGCGCATCGAGGGCGACGGATTGTGCTTGCGACCAACGTCGCCGAGACCTCGCTCACCGTCCCCGGCATCCGCTTCGTCATCGACTCGGGGCTGGCGCGCATCTCGCGCTACTCCCACCGCACCAAGGTGCAGCGCCTGCCCATCGAGTCCATCTCCCAGGCCAGCGCCAACCAGCGCGCCGGGCGCTGCGGGCGCGTCGCCCCCGGCGTCTGCTTCCGCCTCTACGCCGAGGAGGATTTCGACGCCCGCCCCCAGTACACCGACCCGGAGATCCGCCGCACCAACCTCGCCAGCGTCATCCTGCAGATGTCGCTCATGCGCCTCGGCGACGTCGCCGACTTCCCCTTCATGGACCCGCCCGACTCACGCTACATCTCCGACGGCTACCGCCTGCTGCAAGAGCTGCAGGCGGTCGACCACAACCGCGAGATCACCGAGCTGGGCCGCACCCTCGCGCGCCTGCCGCTCGACCCGCGCCTGGCGCGCATGCTCCTCGCCGCCGAGCAGGAGAACTGCCTCGACGAGCTGCTCATCATCACCAGCGCCCTCTCGGTGCAGGACCCGCGTGGCCGCCCGCAGGAGATGCAGCAGAAGGCCGACGCCCTGCACGGCGAGTTCAACGACAAGGAGCGGCGCTCCGACTTTCTCGCCTGGGTCAACCTCTGGCGCTGGTACCACGAACAGGCGCGCCACCTCTCGCAGAGCAAGCTGCGCAAGCTCTGCCACGACCGCCTGCTCTCCTACGTGCGCCTGCGCGAGTGGCACGACATCCACGGCCAGCTCCTCTCCCTGGCCAAGGAGCTGAATCTATCCGTTAATGCCGAGCCCGCCGCCAACGATGCAATCCACCGCGCCCTGCTCCCCGGCCTGCTCTCCCACGTCGGCCTGAAGACCGAGGAGGAGAAGCAGTACCTCGGCGCCCGAGGCCTCAAGCTGCAACTCTTCCCCGGCTCCGCCCTCTACAAGAAGCCGCCGAAGTGGATCGTCGCTGCCGAGCTGGTCGAGACCAGCCGCCTCTACGCCCGCACCGCCGCCGCCATCGACCCCGCCTGGCTGGAGCCGGTGGCGGGTCACCTGACCAAGCGCCACCACGCCGAACCCCACTGGGAGAAGCGCGCCGGGCGCGTGGTCGCCTTCGAGAGCGTCACCCTCTTCGGTCTCCCGGTAGTCACTCGGCGAAAAGTCGACTTCGGCCCCATCGACCCCAAGGCGAGCCACGAGATCTTCATCCGTGGCGCCCTGGTCGCCGGTGAGCTGACCACCCGTGGTGCGTTCCTACAGCACAACCTCGACCTCATCGCCGAGGTCGAGACCCTGGAGGCCAAGGCGCGCCGCCGTGACGTGCTGGTCGACGACGAGGTGCTCTACCAGTTCTACGCCGCCCGCGTGCCGGAACAGGTGCGCGACGCCCGCCACTTCGAGAAGTGGCGCAAGGAGGCGGAGCGCGCCGAGCCCAAGCTCTTGTTCCTCGACCTCGACACCCTGATGCAGCAGGAGGCGGCGGTGAGCGCCGCCGACTTCCCCGACCACCTCGACAACAACGGCCTCTCCCTGCCGCTGGAGTACCACTTCGATCCGCGCAACCAGCAGGCCGACGGCATCACGCTACAAGTCCCGGTGGCCGCCCTGGCGCAGATCGACGAGCGCCGCTGCGACTGGCTGGTGCCCGGCCTCATCGGCGAGAAGGTCACCGCCCTCATCCGCTCGCTGCCCAAGCAGCTGCGCAAAAACTTCGTCCCCGCCACCAACTTCGCCGACGCCGCCCTGCAGGGGCTGGAGTTCGCTAAAGGAGACCTGCGCGAGGCCCTGGGCCGTCAGCTGCAACGCATGACCGGCGTGCAGGTGCCGCTCGACGCCTGGCAGCCCGACGCCCTGCCGCCCCACCTGCGCATGAAGTACGCCGTGCTCGACGAGCGCGGCAAACCGCTGCTGCTGCAGGACGACCTCCAGGCCGCCCGTGACCAGCTCGCCGGCAAGGTGAAGAAGAGCTTCAAACAGCAGCGCCTCGGCAGCGAGCTGGAGCGCGACGGCCTCACCGAGTGGGACCTCGACGCCCTGCCCGCGCAGGTCGAAGAGCAGCGCGACGGCCTCACCCTGCGCGGCTACCCCTGCCTCGACGACGCGGGCGACGGCAGCGTCGCCATCCGCGTCCTGCCCGACTTAGAGGAGGCCGCCCGCCGCCACCGCGCCGGGGTGCGCCAACTGCTGCGCCTCGCCCTCGCCGACAAGCTCAAATACCTGCGCAAGTCACTCCCCGGCCTCAAAAGCATGTGCCTGCACTACGCCCCCCACGGCCCCTGCGAGGCGCTCAAAGACGACCTGCTCCAGGCCGCCCTCGACCACTGCTGCCTGCAAAAGCCCCTGCCGCGCGACCGCGCCGCCTTCAGCGCCCGCGTCGAACATGGCCGCAACCAACTCGTGCAGGACGCCAGCGCCATCGGCCAGCACGTCGCCGCCGCCCTCGCCGCCCACCATCAACTGGCCCGCCAGCTCAAGCAGATCAAACCCTTCCAACTCGACACCGCCAAGGCGATAGCCACCCAGCTCGACACCCTCATCGGCCCCGGCTTCGCCTCGCGCATCCCCCCCCACTGGCTCGATCGCCTCCCCGTCTGGCTCGACGCCGCGCGCATCCGCCTGGAGAAGTGCGGGCGCAACCCGCAGCGGGACCGGCAGAACGCGGTGGACGTGGCCAAGCTGGAGGAGCAGTGGCGGCAACTGGCCGGAGAGCGCCCGCCCGAGCGGCTCGACCCCGCCCTGATCGAGGCGCGCTGGCTCATCGAAGAGCTACGCGTGTCGCTCTTCGCGCAGGAGTTGAAGACCCGCGAGCGGGTCTCGGTGAAGCGGCTGGGGGAGGTATTAGAGGCGGTACGTCGGTACCGATAATCTAGAGGTACACCTACTCCTTGATGGGGCTCAGCGAAGAGCATAGGATGCTTCAGCGAACATCGAAATGACGAGGCTGGGCCAGTAGGCCCGATCATCATATCTTATTGTTGAATATGAACAATCATGAATTGTGCAAGTAATGGAAACCTCAATTACACACAGTCAACCCTACACATCAGATGTCGGTAGTTCTCCGTCCATTCGCGAGCAATCGGGTGATTCCCGTCTCACATGTGTAGATCTATTCGCGGGAGCGGGAGGTTTCTCCTTGGCAGCGAGAAACGTTTCAATAAATGTGGTCGCCGCGGTAGAGTTCGATAAGCATGCGTGTAGTACCTACGTCAGGAACATTGCTGTACCAGGCTCAAGCACAACGCTCTATTCCGAAAATATTCTTGATTTAGAACCTGAGAGGCTGAAAGAAGATAAATTTTCCGACAAATTAAACTGTGATATTGTTTTAGGAGGCCCACCATGCCAAGGGTTTTCAACACACCGCATCAATGATGCAGGAGTCAATGATCCTAGAAATGCTTTGGTTCTTCGATATTTCGAGTTCGTAAAGCACTTGTCTCCGAGAGTTTTTCTAATGGAGAATGTCCCAGGAATACTCTGGCCACGCCATTCAGACTTCCTTAATGAATTCTATAAACAAGGGAAATATACCGGATATCATGTGCATGAACCAATTACTCTTGATGCACGAGATTACGGTGTCCCTCAGCGCAGAAAGCGTGTTTTTATTTTAGGCATTAAGAGAGGGATACGTTTTGACCCTGAGCAATGGCCACCATTACCCACGCATGGGAATGAAAAGGCCCGAGCTGAGAACCCTCGACTGCAGCCATGGGTTTCTGCGCATTGCTACGGAGTTTTTGACGAAGCAGGCAAAGACGACCTCAACAACCGACATATGAACCATTCGCCCGAGTTGATTAAGGCTTTCGAACAAACTCCTGTTAATGGTGGTAGCCGCCATCAATCGGGGAGGACGTTACCGTGCCACATGACACACGATGGTCACAAAGACGTTTATGGTCGTATCAATCCTACTGAGCCTGGGCCTACCATGACCACGGCGTGTATCAACCCATCAAAGGGACGCTTCGTGCATCCTCTCCGTAATCACGGTATTACCATGCGACAGGCTGCCCGTTTTCAGACCTTTCCCGATGACTTCATATTTGAAGGTGGGCTTATCGCAGGCGGCGCTCAGATTGGTAATGCTGTACCGATCAAGTTAGGGGAAGCCCTACTAAGAGCCATAGTAAAAGGACTCAAGGATGCATAACAACTTCGGACAAGGGGTGGAGTAGATGGCCGATTCCGTCTCCTTTAGGACTAGAGCACGCACAATCGACCACCTCGGACGTGAACAGATCGCCGACTGCCCAACTGCCATATCCGAACTTTGGAAAAACGCCTATGACGCCTATGCTCACAAGGTCGCCCTACACATCTATGACGGTAAGGTTCCGATTGCTGTGATAGTCGACGACGGTCACGGTATGAATCGTGATGAATTCATCGATAAATGGCTGGTAGTAGGAACCGAGTCGAAGGCCTCTGGGTACGAAACACCTGAGATGGACCGGAATGGTCTCGCCCTAAGACTACGGCAGGGTCAGAAAGGGATTGGTCGCCTCTCTTCCGCCTTTCTTGGTCCACTTTTATTGGTCGTCTCAAAGCGTCGTCATTCGCCATACGTGGCTGCATTCATCGATTGGCGACTGTTTGAAAACCCATTTCTGTACCTACATGACATTGAAATTCCGGTAATTGAATTTGAACAAAAGCAGGATTTGTTCAGTCGCCTTCCAGACATGTTCGACACTCTGATGAGCAATATTTGGGGTAATCAGAAGGAAAGAGACAAGGGGAGGAATGAGAGGATTCAGCAGGGTTGGAAGGCGCTAGATACATTAGAAAATGATGAAGGACGACCGTTGACTCGAAGGGCCATAGAAGAGGTCGTGGTTGAAGCTGCCTTTGAGCCAAGACATCTAGAGCAGTGGCCTCTCTGGCGAGGTGAAGAGGATCAAGGTACTGCGCTAATGATAGCCGATATTGACTTCGACCTTGTGGCGCAACTTGAGGGGCTAGTGGCTCCGGAGGATGAGGGACCTGCAAAAGTGGCCAGAGAGCGCCTCTTTCAAACGCTTTCGAACTTCACAGACCCCTTTGCCGATGAGGACGAAGTGGTTACCGGCTATGCAGTGAATGATTTTGGCTACTCGGTTGTAGCATGGCGAGGCACTTTACGAAAATCAGTGATTGCCGCACAGCGTGAGTTCGACCTTAGAGATCTCAAGGAATTGGAGCATGTTGTCGAGGGTGCTGTCGACGTAAATGGTGTATTTACAGGGAGAGTAAAAGCTTTCGGGGAGTGGCTTGATGGCGATGTCGTTATCAGGCCCGAGAGCGATGTTCCGACACGTTCAAACAGTATCGTTGGACCTTTTCATATTCGCCTTGGGTCATATCAGCGGGATGTGAACTCCTCGACACATCCACCAAATATACATGCAGTCTATTCAGAGAGAGCGAACCAATATGGTGGTGTAATGGTGTACCGGAATGGCTTACGTGTTATGCCGTATGGTCGTGAGGATAACGATTTCTTCGAGATAGAAAAGCGTAGAACACTGCATGCTGGACGACACTTTTGGTCTAATCGTAATACTTTCGGTCGTGTATTAATTACACGAGAAGGTAATCCAAACCTGAAGGATAAAGCAGGACGAGAGGGTATCATCGACAACAAGGCTGCAAAGATCTTTCGCGGACTCGTTGAAAACATCTTGATAAAGACGGCCTCAAGCTATTTTGGTACCAACTCGGAGTTACAAAAAGAGAAACTGCCTGGTATCAAAGAGGCCCGCAAACGTGAAAAAGCGGAAGAGGAACGTAAGAAACGTAGAGCTTCGCTCCGAAGAGGATTTCGTAAACGTCTGAGATCGACTGCACCGCGCCTCATGAATCTGCATGATGAGATGGTGAAATTTGCGCAGCTGGTTGCTGATTCCGCACTCGACGGAGAAGCTGTAATTGCCGAATACCGTAAACATCTCGCCGATCTCAAAAACCATTCCAAGGATTTTTCATTGGGCGAAGTGCCGAGACAACTTGGTACACTCGAGGTAGAGTATATCTCCTACCGAACTAATAGACGCCGTATCGACGAGCTAATCCAAACGTTGGACGACTCCTTATCCGCTGCCTACGAACGTATTTCACCTAAGCAGCCTCGCGAGGTTGCACAGTCTGAACTCTCCAGACATGCCGCATACATTCATGCAAGGTTGCGCAAATGGAACAAAGAAGCCAAATCACTGCTGCTCGATGAGCAGCAGAGAGTGGATACGCTTATCGGTATACGAAATAAAATCTATCACGAACGAACTTTGCCCCTCCTTGATGATGCTGAGAATGAGCGTATCCACCTAAGTGAAGTATTACGTCGATTGGATAATGAACGGGAGCGCGTGGACTTTGAGAATGCAGAGACGTTCGAACCCTACATCGCTGCCCTGAGGAGCCTTCAGGAAAACATCGACCTCACCACACTCGCCGATTACGGGATGGATGCGGTGGATGAGATGCGTGAAGAGATCGACCGTTTACACTCGCTCGCACAACTCGGCATTACGGTTGAGATCATTGGTCATGAAATCCAGGGACTTGAGTTGACAGTCACCGAAGGGTTGGAGGAGCTGCCAGAAATCGCTAAGCAGACTGAGGCATTTACTGCAGTGAGGATGGCGCATGAGGCATTGACTGAGCGGCTGCGCTTCCTGTCTCCGTTGAAGTTATCCGGGGACGGTAGTAAGTCGCGAATCACAGGAAAGATGATCGACACATACATCTCTCGCTTCTTTGGAAATGTACTGGATGAACGCAGTATCGAGTTAATTGCAACCGATCAATTCAAGGCTTTTTCCCTGTTTGAGCGCCCGTCCCGCATCTATCCTGTGTTCATCAATCTGGTAAATAATGCCTTCTATTGGGTCACAAGAACACGTGAAGGTGACAAACGAGTTCTGCTGGATGTGGTGGATAATAAGGTTGTAGTCTCAGATAGTGGTCCAGGTGTAGATGAAGACGATTTACATCACCTTTTTACCCTCTTTTTCACACGTAAGGTGCGTGGGGGACGGGGTGTCGGGCTTTATCTTTGTAGAGCTAATCTGGCAGCAGGTGGACACAAAATAGAATATGCGACTGATGACAGGTTTAGGTTGCTGCAGGGGGCAAATTTTGTGATTGATTTTGTCGGTGCCGAATCCAACTGAGGGAGATGACAGGATGGAGAGTGAGTATGGGGAACTGATTCGGGAAGCCTTTATCGACCCGATACGTACCGTAGTGGTGGTTGATGATGAGTTTCCAACAATGGAAGCTTTTCTCGATAGCATACTTGCAGATAACACTTTAACAACGAAGAGGGAGTCACTGATAAAATCCCGAGATCTCATCAAGTTTTGCCGTGAACGTAATTGGCTGGTCGACATTCATGACGGTCAATCCGATTATAAGTGTGATGCCAGTGTTGCTCACCTGTATCACTCCGATCTGCTAATCCTCGATTATCACCTTACCCCTGTTGACCAGACTGATGGAACACGTGCCATCAATTTACTTCGCATGCTGGCTGCCAATGAGCACTTCAATCTCGTGGTTGTATACACGGCTGCAGATGAGTCCCCTGGGGGTGGCATCGGTAGGGTCGTCAACGAGATTGCGATAAGCATGAGTAGTTATGATGACCGTTTTGAAATGAATGCGCATGCATTGGGCGCGGCTGAGAAGGATATAGAAGAGTGGGAGGATGAAGACGAATCTATAGTCGACAAATTGATGAACGCAGTAGATGAAATGACCTTTCTTAAGGTACGTTTCAGTCCTGATGCGTTCAATTGGAATGCCACCTTAAACTCGCCAGAATTTGCCAGACTAAAAGATCTGATACATGATGGGAACAAAAGTTCTCAGTCGAAAAATATTCTAAAATGGACCCTGCATCATAGACAGAATTTGCTGAAAGAAAAGTTGTCGATAGATGATTTTGGCCAACTTTCATTTAAAGCACACGAAGAAGGTCTAAACTGGATTCGCACATCACGATTGTTTATAACCGTTGTGGGTAAATCACATCAACCGTCCGAGCTTCCAGGTAAACTATTAGGAGCTATTGAGGCGTGGGATCCTCAGCCACATAGATTGTTGATGTCTAAGATGCGCGCTGCACTGGATGAGTGCGGCGTCACTGCAGAGGATGAGGTTCTTAAGAATCGTTACCTACAGGCTGGATGGTTAGAAGATTTGATGAGGTCTGAGGATAGTGAACGCCGATGGAAAATTGGCAATACACTAAATCGGCATTGGGAACGGCTTGGAGACAACTTACAACCAAGGATGGATGAATTTTCAGCCAGACTATCCTCACATGTAGCTGCCATGGATCGGTCGATAATGCTAGAAAGATTCTCACCATTCAGAGACAGTCATTCACAACACCGTCATGAAGTCGTTGAGGCTTTGAATACCTATGCTTGCAGCAAACCGGTCGATGGTACACATCTGACCACAGGTCATATTCTAAAAACAGAAGATAATAATTACTGGCTGTGCCTGTCTCCCGCCTGTGACCTAGTGCCAGGTCAGAAAAGGGGTTGGCAAAAACGACTAGGTACGCATATGCCATTTACGGCAGTCGAACTGCACAATTGCAATCGCAATACGGCACTCAAGGGCGCAACGAGCGGGGTATACCTATTTGTTAATGTTGATGGTACTCCTATGTTTCTAAGCTTCTTACCGACTGCAGTATCTAGCGAATCAACACCTAACCCCAAAATCGAGCAGATGTTTGCAGGCGGCAGTGGGAGATTTCTACGCGACAATCCGGTGATCTCTCTGGTCAGAATCAGTGCTGATAGTGGCCAATTAACCGCACCGGTAAGTAATGCAAGAGTCGTTGCACAACTTCGCTATGAGTATGCGCTCAATCTCCTTCAGCGGCTCGGTGCAACACAAACGCGCGTCGGACTTGATTTTGTGCATTATAATCAACAGGCTTAGACTATGTGTCAAATCCCGTCTGATTATAGATGCGCTTCTGGAACCATCAGGCTGCTGGTCATGCCACGCCTTCATCGCCTGAATCGGCGTGACATGCCCCAAGGGTGTTGTGGAATGGAGTGGTTATAGAGCTTCATGGAACGCGTGAGCGTCTGTTCGAGTGACTGGGCGCAGTCGAACTGCGTGGTCGCTAGCACCCCCTGTATCAGGGGAGTTGACCGCTTCGTTCGGTGAACGCCCTGAGCATCAGATGAGCTAGCAGGAGAGGATAGCTTCTTGTTGGTACATAATCACAGGGAATGCGACAGTTTTCGCAGCCACAGGAGATCACATCCTTCGATGTAATTCCGGCTCTTTCGCGGATCGAGTGGGTAATCCATAGCGTTCGTTAGCCAGCATGAGCACAAGATGTTGTAGCAAAGGGTGATGCCGGTAGGTGCTTCAACTTCCCTGCGATCAGGTAGGCGACGACGATATAGTTCTCTGCCCTA
>QKED01000099.1 GCA_003252455.1 Gammaproteobacteria bacterium | reverse complement strand
CGAGGGGTTGTGCTCATAGGCGTACCGCACAAGCTCGGCCTCTGTGGGGCCGGATGCCAGCAGCTCGTCCGGCGACGGAGCCGCCACGGCGGCTGCATTCATCGTCGCCGCTTCAGGGGCCGCCCGGCATGCCTGCGGCAGCACGATGGCCAGCGCCAGCACAGCCACGGCCGGTGCAACCGCCAAGTTGTAAATGTTGAAGTTCTTCATGACCCTGTCTCCTTCGCCACGGGAGGGGATTTTCTCCCGCACGACCTGTTGCTTGATGTCAATGCCCGATGCGTGCCCGGTTAAACCCGTTCAAGCACAGCCAAGGGTCTCGACCCGTTTAGACGGGGCGCGATCTTGGCAAAGTGATCAATTAAACCAACCATGCCCATGGGCGAAAACAAGGGTGCCGAACAAAAAAACCGCTGCAATCACGAAAAAATACGCCTAGGGCAAGGCTCGCGACCGGCGCACGAACGCGCCCGTCGCCGGGATCGTCAACGGGTTTTTAACAGAGGAGACTTTGCGTGGAGATATATATGGGAGTGTGGGGCGCACCGGGTGGCCCCGTGGAGGGGTTGGTGGCGACGCGGTGGCGATAGGTTCGCCCGCCGGGCTCGACCTCGCATGCCGCCATCGTCTGCTCCACCTGGAGCTCGGGCTTGTCTGCCACCTTGACGGTGGTGCAGGGGTCCGAGACCTTGAGCGTGGAGTAGCAATGCATTCTGGAATCGAAAGCGGTCTGACCGGAAACTGTGCCGGCCGCGGCGTGCTGCCCGTGGCGGTGGTCTGCGTTTCCGGCCATGGCGCCCATGCCGTTGTGCCCGGCCTCGGCGGAGGCCATCTGCTTGTGGCACGGGGCTTTTGATTGTTGGGCCGGCGCGGCGCTCATTGCGTCAACACAGCACGGCGCGGAACACACCGACGCCGATGCGGTAATGACCGAGGCCATCACCATCCATACGGCGAGCATCAAGCGTGTTGCGCGTGCAGCGTTCATTTGCGCCTTTCCTGTATCGGTATCAGGTCAATCGCTTATAAATCTAGCTACTGCAACCGCAATAGTCAAGTATATGCAACCGCCAATCCTCGGCTTGGACCCCGGCAATGGAAATTTGCCTTGAAATTCAGGGTAGGGGGGCGTTCTCAACGCAGGAGACCACCACGGGGGTATCGCAGGTGCCGCCAAGCCACCCCATGATCCACCCTTCGGTCTCTTGTATGATGCAGTCCACCGAGGGCTCGAGCCCGGTGGCTACCACCCCGCCGTCGAGCAGGAGCGACCCCGAGCCGTCGCGGGTTACGCGCACCTGCTCGGTGATGCTCAATTCGCCCCATGGGTAGCGGATCGCCACGTGATATAATGCGTCTTCGGTGATTTTCATGATGCGGATTCTAACCGTATGGGCGCGCGCTGACAACAGGCGCGACGGCCGGGCAATGTGGAGGAGGCGTTAAATTGGAGAGGACCGGTTCACATCTCGTGTTCGTCTACGGCACGCTCCGCTCGGGCTACTCCAACAGCCACCTGCTAGAGGGGATTGCGCCCAAGGCGCGCGGCTTCACCGCCAAGTGCTTCGTAATGTACGTTGATGAAGCGCAAATTCCCTACATACGAGAAGAGGAGGGCTCAGGCGCTCCGGTGTGCGGTGAGCTCTTCGAAGTGGACGCCGCGCGCCTCGCCGTGCTCGACGAGCTCGAAGAGCACCCTGAGGTGTACCTGCGAGTCGTCACCCCGGTAAGGCTCTCCGACGGGCGCGAGGTGTCGGCGTGGGTATACGTCCACCCCGACCCACCGGGCAAGGTGGTGCCCTCCTCCGACTACGCCGACTGCTTCCCTGCCGGTAGTTGAGCCGCGCCGGCTCCGGCTCCCTCGCCCCCGCCGTCATCGTCATCTACCTTCCACCTGTCGGACTCATGGCCGAAAACTTTCATCACGTCCTCCAGAATGGTGTATAGCGTCGGCACCAGCAACAGCGTTATCGAGGTGGCGGTGGCCACGCCGAACGCGAGGCTCACGGCCATGGGAATGAGGAACTGCGCCTGCACCGATTTTTCCAGCAGCATCGGCGTCAGCCCAAGGAAGGTGGTGAGCGTGGTCAGGATGATGGGCCGAAAGCGCCTGACGCCGGCGCTCATCACCGCGTCGTGCAGCCTGGTGCCCGCCTCGCGCGCCCTGTTGATGTAGTCCACCATTATGAGCGAGTCGTTGACCACGACGCCCGAGAGCGCCCCCACGCCGAAGAGCGAGCGGATAGTCATCGGCAACCCCACCAGCACGTGCCCCCACACCGCGCCCACTATGCCGAAGGGGATGGCGCTCATTACAACCAGCGGCTGCGTGTAGGCCTTGAACGGCACCGCCAGCAGGATGTAGATGGCGATCAGCGCCAGCAGGAAGCCCCCCTTCAAGCTGTCGATCGACTCGGCCCTGTCCTTCTCGCGGCCTTCCATCGCGTAGCCCAGCCCGGGGTAGTCGGCCATGAGCTGCCCCATAAAGGTGGCGACCACCTTGTCCACAATCTCCTTGGCGTTGGGCGAGTCTGTACCCTCGGTGATCTTCTCGTCCACGTCGGCGCTGACCGAGATGACGCGCTTTCGCTCCTGCCTGTTGATCGAGGCGTAGCCGCGCCCCATGTCGAGCACCGCAACCTGCGAGAAGGGCACCTCTTCGCCCGAGGGGGTGCGGATGCGCATATTTTCCAGATCCCCCAGCGACCTGCGCTCGTCGCGCGGGTAGCGCACCATCACCTTCACGTCGTCGCGGCCCCGCTGTATGCGCAGCGCCTCGTCGCCGTGATAACCCTGGCGCACCTGCCGCGCAAGGTCGGCAAGGGTCAGCCCCAGCGCCTGCGCCTCGGGCTTTATCTGTAGCTTCACCTCCATCTTCCCCTGCCGGAAGGAGTCCTCTATGTCGCCCACCCCCTGGTAGGTGGCGAGCTCGGCCTTCAAGCGCTCGGCGGCTTTCTGGAGGGTGTCGAAGTCGTCGCCCGTCAGTTGTATTTCGATGTCGTTAGAGCCGCCGAAGAGGTTGGCGGAATAGGTCAGGCTCT
>QKED01000107.1 GCA_003252455.1 Gammaproteobacteria bacterium | reverse complement strand
GGCAGAGAACTATATCGTCGTCGCCTACCTGATCGCAGGGAAGTTGAAGCACCTACCGGCATCACCCTTTGCTACAACATCTTGTGCTCATGCTGGCTAACGAACGCTATGGATTACCCACTCGATCCGCGAAAGAGCCCAAAGCTTTCGCATTGTCGGTCAGGCGGATGGTTCAAAAGGCATCCAGATGTACTATTACCCCTGAGTAAACCAGGCACGTCAGCAGCTCGATACACTTGAGATTACGCCATTCGCGCCGTGCATCTCGCCCGTGACATAGGGGTCACTCAACACCCGAGGTATCCCTATACGCAGCGCCGTGGCCGCGCTGCGGTCACGGTCGATGCCCAGCACCTCGGCCCCTACTCCACCCACCGAATCCCATCCGCCTCGATGGTGATCGCCCGGCGCTTGTAGAGCTTGCCGATCGCCTGTTTGAACGCCCCCTTGCTCATGCCCAGCGCATCCTGGATCTGCTGCGGGTCGCTCTTGTCGTGCAACGGCAGATAGCCCCCGGCATCGCGTAGCGCCTGCTCCACGGTCTCGACATTGTCGTCGCGTGTCTGCTGCCCACCGTGCAGGGTCAGGTCGATCTTGCCATCCTCGCGCACCCGCTTGATGAAGCCCTGGATGCGCTGCCCATAACTGAGGCGCTGAAAGATATCCGCCTGATGCAGCAGCCCCCAGTGGCTCTGGTCGATGATCGCCTTGAGCCCGAGCTGGGTCGAGTGGGCGATGATCAGCTCCACCGCTTGACGCGGCTCGAAGCGCCCGTCGTCGCGCTCTTCCAGATACTTGTCGATCTTGCTGGAGGCGACGATGCGCCCGTCACGCGGGTCGAGGTAGAGATAGACCAGCACAGAGTTCCCCTGGCGCAGTGGCTTGTGCTGCTCGGCAAAGGGCAAAAACAGATCCTTCTCCAACCCCCAGTCGAGGAATGCGCCGAGACGGGTGACGTCCGCCACGCGCAGGCAGGCGAACTCACCGACGCTGGCCATGGGGGTCTGGGTGGTGGCGACGGGACGGTCGTCCGAGTCGAGGTAGAGGAACACCACCAGACTGTCGCCCACCTCCAGCCCCTCCGGCGCATAGCGATTGGGCAACAGCACCTCGCCGAGGTTCTGCCCATCGAGGAAGAAGCCGAAATCCACCTGTTTCACCACTTCGAGGGAGTAGCGTCCGCCGAGCTTGATCATCGAATTACTCCTGTCTGTGTGGCGAGGGAGGGTGAGCTTACCAGTTGCACGAGTCGCCCGACATCCATCAGCGTGGTGTCGGGCCTCATGTGCGGCGCGACTGCCAGCAAGGTGCCAGGCGCTCGTGTAGAAATTCGATAAAGCGCTGCGTCTTCGCCGGCAGCAGACGCGTCTCGGTGAGGGCGTAGACCGCCACTGGCGCCCCCTGCCACTGCGGCAACAGGCGCCGCAGGGCACCGCTGGCCAGCTCGGCGGCGACCATCTCCTCGGGCAAGAGGATGATGCCCTGTTCGAGGGTGGCGAGACGCTTGTTCATACCGACACTGTTGACCATGAAGCGCCCGTCGATCGCCACCTCCAGCTCTACGTCGCCCTGTTGCAGCGTCCACACCCGCGCCTTGGGATAGCCGATGCACTGATGTTGCACCAGTTCGCTCGGGTGACGCGGTTCGCCTGCTCTGGCGAGGTAGCCAGGTGAGGCGTAGAGGTGGCCAGGGAGGCGTGCCAGCAGGCGCGCGATGAGGGTCGAGTCTGACAGCTCACCGATGCGGATCGCCAGGTCGAAGGGTTCGCTCACCAGGTCGACGGTGCGTGGCGTCAAGTCGAGGTCGAAGGTGATGCCCGGATAGAGGGCAGAGAACTCCGCGAAGAGTGGGGCGAGGATGAGGATGGCGAAATCCGTCGGCAGCGAGACACGTAGCACGCCACACGGCTGTGCATGTAGCGCGCCGAGCTGCTCGTGCGCCAGCCGCGCCTCCTCGACGATGTGCTTACAGCGATCGAAGTAGAGCTGCCCCGCCTCGGTCAGCTCGACCTTGCGCGTGGTGCGGTGCAGCAGGCGCAGGCCGAGGGCCTTCTCCAACTGGCTGATACGGCGCGAGAGGGTCGAGGTGGGCATACCGATCGCCTCGGCAGCGCGACGAAAACTCCTCGCCTTCACCACCTCGACGAACAGGGCCATGTCGTTCAGGTCCACGCTAATTGTCCCATTTGCGGATCAATGATTTCCATCGTGGCACATTTATCTCATGGGCAATAGGCCACATCATCCACGCATGTTTTCCCGCTATGGTGCCCCTCATCGAGCACCGCACCGCTCACATCACTACACCACTCACATGCTGGAGAGAACCCATGACCGCTGCCACCGACGCCCTGTTCGAGCCCGTAAAACTCGGTGACCTCACCCTGCCGAATCGTATCAACATGGCCCCGCTCACCCGCTGCCGGGCCCTCGGTCACCTACCCAATGCCCTGATGGCCGAGTACTACGCCCAGCGTGCCAGCGCCGGGCTGGTGATCGCCGAATGCACGGCGGTGTGCCCAGACACCTCCGCCTTCGGCAACGACCCCGGCATCTATGCCGCCGAACAGGTCGAGGCGTGGAAGCTCACTACCGACGCGGTGCACCAGGCCGGTGGGCGAATCTTCCTACAGATCTGGCACGGTGGCCGCGCCTCGCACCCGCTGCTCAATGGCGGCAAACCCGCGGTCGCCCCGAGTGCCATCGCCATCGATGGCGAGACCCACACCCCCGAGGGCAAACAGCCCTACACAGTGCCAGAGGTGCTCGATAAGGCCGAGATCGCCGCCATCGTGCAGGCCTTCCGTCAGGGCGCGGCGAACGCCATCGCCGCCGGGTTCGACGGTGTCGAGGTGCACGGCGCCAACGGCTACCTGATCGACCAGTTCCTGCGCGAGAGCGCCAACCAGCGTGACGACGAGTACGGCGGCTCGCTGGAGAACCGCGCGCGCTTCCTGATGGAGGTGTTGGAGGCGGTGAGCGCCGAGATCGGCAGCCACCGCGTCGGCCTGCGCCTCTCGCCCCTCAACAGCTTCAACAGCATGCGCGAGGGCGACCCCGAGGCGTGGACGCGCTACCTGGCCAGCGCCCTCAACCGCTTCGACCTCGCCTACCTGCACCTGATGCGCGCCGACTTCTTTGGCCAGCAGCAGGGTGATGTGGTCACTATCGCCCGCGAGCACTACCAGGGCCATCTGATGGTCAACATGGGCTATAGCGGTGAAGAGGCCGCCACGGCGATCCGCGACCGGCGGGCCGACTCGGTGGCCTTTGGCACGGGCTTTCTCGCCAATCCAGACCTGCCGGAGCGGCTCAAGGCCGGTGCCGAACTCAACGCCCCCGACCCCGACACCTTCTATACCCCTGACGCGAAGGGGTACACCGACTATCCGTCGATGGGAGGGTGATGGTGTGTCGATGGCACCCTGTGCCAGGGTGAGTACGGCAGCGGCGAGCCACTTAACGCTCACGCGGACGACCGGCGGTGAAGGTCTGCGGTATACGCCTCTACCCGGCTAGGCGCACACGGCCTCGATGAACCGCGACTCGCTGATGGCGTGCAGCTGCGCCAGCCCCGCGTAGCCGAAGTCGAGCCAATAGTCGCCACGGGGGTGGGTGCCGAAGAGCGACGCCTCGTAGCGTGTCAGGGCGATGGCCTGGATGAAGCGCAGCCGGACCAGGCGATAGAGGCGGCGCGCATCCCGCTCGGTCGGGCCGCCCGCCTCACCCGGCAAGCGCAAAAACTGTTTGGCGTGCTCCAGGACGCGCGCGTTTGGCGTCTCTTCAAAGCAGAAGTGGGCGAGCGCCACGGCGAGGTCGACGACCTCGAAGCCGTAGGCCACATCGCCAAAGTCCAGCAGGTGCAGCCCCCCACTGGCGAGTTCCAGCAGGTTGGAGCGGGTGAAGTCGTTGTGCACCGGGACCTTGGGCAGCCCGGCGAAGTCGACCTCGGGCAACTCGACCGCCGTGGGCAGGTGTGCGGTATAGCGATCGAGGTGGGTGTAGAAGTCGGCCAGGTCCCAGATATTCGGCTCGGGTCGCGCGCCGATGGTGGCGACCCGCTGGGCGAACGCGCGGTGGTACGCGGCCACCTGGCGGATCTGCGCAAGACTCAGCTCACGCCCGAGGAAGTCATCCCCCGCGATAAAGGGGAGCAGATAGCCGACCCGCCCCTCGAAGCGGAAGGTGTTCCCACCTGAGCGGGTGGTGAGCGGTTGCTGGTCAGGACTGCCGCACTCGCCCATGATGGTCAACTGCTGCTGCACGATCGCCTCCGGCGCCGAGCAGACCTTGAGCACATAGTCGCCGCGCCCCTGGGTCGTCACCTTGATGTTGATGTTGTCCATGCCGAGGTAGAGCGGCTCGGCACAGCTCAGCGACAGCCCGTAGTGGCCGAGCAGCTGGGCGATCTGCGCGACGGGGAGGTCGACACACTTCTGCCGCGTCTGCTCCACGCCTAGGCCCCTCCGAGGGTGGCGACGAGGGCCGCACAAGCCCGCTCGATGTCGGTGTCGGAGAGGTCCCGATGGGTGACGAGGCGGATGGTCGCGTCGTCCAAGGCGAGGCCGAGGATCCCACGCTGGGCCAAGCGCTCGATGAGCGACGGGGCACTCCCACGGCGCGGGTCGAGCCGGAAGATGACGATATTGGTATCAACCCCGTCGGGGGCTAGGGTGACGCCGTCGCAGCGTGTGAGCGTGGCGGCCAGGGCCTGCGCACGCCGGTGGTCATCGGCCAGGTCGGGGATGTGATGGTGTAGGGCGTGGAGCGCCCCGGCGGCGAGGATGCCGACCTGCCGCATCCCGCCACCGAACAGCTTACGGTGGCGCCGCGCCGCCTCGATGTGCCGGGCCGACCCGACCAGCAGCGACCCCACGGGCGCCCCCAGCCCCTTGCTGAAGCAGACATTGATGGTGTCGAAGTGGCTGGCCCAGCGCTCGGCAGCGATGCCGCTCGCGACCACCGCGTTGAACAGGCGCGCGCCGTCGAGGTGGGTCGCGAGCCCCTGCGTGCGGGCCAGGGCACAGAGCGCCGCGACCTCCGCATAGGGCAGGACGCGCCCCCCACAGTCGCCATGGGTATTCTCCAGCAGCAGTAGCCTGGGGCGTGTCTGATGGATATCGTCGGGCCGAAGCCACGCCTGCAACTGCCCCAGGGAGGGGAGCCCACCCTCCCCCATCACCGCATGCGCCGAGACGCCGCTGAGCTGGGCGAAGCCCCCCTGCTCGTAGTTGTAGATGTGGCAGCGCGCCTCGCACAGGAGTTCATCACCCGGTCGGCAGTGGCTGCGGATCGCCACCTGATTGCTCATGGTCCCGGAGGCCATGAAGAGCGCCGCCTCCTTGCCCAGGAGCGCGGCGACCTCGCGTTGCAGCCGCGCCACGGTCGGGTCCTCGCCCATGACGTCGTCCCCCACCGGGGCCGTGGCGATGGCCTCGCGCATGGCGGGCGTGGGACGGGTGACCGTGTCGCTGCGCAGGTCGATAGGCGGTGGGGCGGTGGCGCTCATGGTCATTCCGTGTGGGTGGGTGAGGTGGCCGAGAGGCGGCGCTGAAACAGCCCTCAGTAGGCGAGGAATGGCTCCTTGGGGAAGCAATCGCGGGCCTTGAATTTGGACTCCAGGACCAGGCCGCGCAGCAGCCAGCGGTCGCTGCCATCGTAACGCGGCGCGTACTCACTGCGGGCGTGGACGGTGCGCCGATTGTCGAACAGCAGCAGGTCACCAGGGGCCAAGACCAGGCTGCGCTTCTCCCGATTCACCAGCGCATGGAGGGCATCGAGGGCCGCCTGCGCCTCCGGGGTCGGGCTGGTCATGAAGGCGGGGTCGAAGACGATCTCGGGGGAGCGATGACGGCTCAGCACCGCCACCTGCCGCGCGCACCGATTGGCCCCGTCGAAGGTGAAGTCGCTGCGCAGCAGATACTGCGGCTGATAGAGCTGCTCCATCTGCGCCTCGGGCAGAGTGACCGCCGAGGCAGGGAAGATGTGGGTCTCGACCGCCGGGTCACCACGCAGGCAGAGGAGCGAGACCCAGTCTGCACTCGCCTGGTGAAAGCCATCCTCGATGTGCCATTCGAGAAAGGTCTTGTTGGAACCGGCCTGGAGCTGGCCATCCGCCTCGATGGGGAAGATGGAGTCGACGTAGTTCTCGTCTACCTTCCCCTTGAACGAGTAGACGAAACCGACCTGGCTGAGCAGGGTGACCAACAGCAGGCGGCACCAATCCACCGCCTGATTCTCGGGCTCGGGCTTGCCACGCGGGGTCGGCGGCAGCTCGGGGGGGAGCGGCAGACCACGCACCACGAGGTACCCCTCCTGCGCGCTGAGCAGGGCCTTCATCTCCAACAGAGCACGGCGCAGACGCGACGGCAGACCCGCCGCCGCCAGGGCACACTGCCAGTAGACCTGATCGAAATGGGCGTTGCCGTAGGTAAAGTCGAGGTCATCGACCAGTGCACGAATCGCCTCGGTCTCCGCCCCGTCCAGGTGAAACACGAACCCCGTTCCCTGCTGCATATTGCCCATGGTATCCACTGCGTGATCGGCCCACGTTACACCGGTTCTCACCCATTGGATCGAGCTGACCGGAGGTCACTACATTGACCCGTGTGCACAGGATGAGTGCGCAGGCTAACATGCACTACGTGGCACTGCACTACGGGGAGATACGGACTGCTGTTTGGTATAGAGAGGGCTGGGGAGTGAGTGACGACGAGCGAGTTGCGTAGTGCACTCAGCATGATCATGCCTCGGGGCAAGTGCCAACCAACCCGCGCACTCTCGAATACGACAGGGCAAATCGAACCTCTCTGTCCGATAGGAACCAGACTCGACCATCCTAAGCTTGAGCAGATCGCGCCTGGCGCGAGTAGCACGCGAACTGTACAGTGAACTCAGCTACGGAGTGCGCACAACCTAAGTGGGCGAACTGGGCAAAATCTACACGACAGCCCAATCACATGGGTCAGGATTTGCGATGCCGTGGTGCTCGAAACGATAGCCGTCCACGCTCGGCCCTAGCGCTATGCCCGACTATTCACCGCACACGCTCCGTTAGCCGACCATCCATTGCATCCAGAGAGACCATGCTCGCCCCCACTCACCGCCGCAAGGTCATCCTCGACGTCAAATGTCGCATCCGCCTCCTGCCCCCCTTCCGCAGTTATGAGGAAGGCCGGGATTATTACCGCCTCTGCCCGTATTTGGACGGGGAGCACGGCATCGCGACGGGCAGTTTTCTCAGACCGCGGAACGAGATGGACACCATACGCCATTACCTGGATCTCAAACTGGCCCGCTTGATACACCATTGGGCCCCACCGCCGGAATTCGTCTACTCCGAGCTCGTCACCCACGACGATGAGGAGCGTGCGACCCTGGACCGATTCAACGCCTGGCCACTGGAGCGGGAGTGACATGGAACGACTCTGGCTACTGGGCCCCGCCCTGGATGTAGACGCGCACTACGAGACCCTGAACGATGCCGACAACGGTGCCTCCTACGGTGACATCCGGGATGGCACCCTCGACCCCTACGCCGAGCGCCGCCTGCGGCCCTTTTACAAGGCGCAAAAGGACGATGTCTTTCCGGATATGGTGCCGAGCGTCTACCTGCCGCCCCTCTGGTCTCGCGACTTGCTGCAAGCCCTCGATCGCGTGGCCCCCGACCACGGCTGTCTGATCTTCCCGGCCCGCATCCAGGTCAAAGGTCGACGCGGGAACCTGCCTTGGACCCATAGCCTGCTCGTGCCACGAGCCTCCGCCAGCAACTGGTTCGACCCCGAACGGTGCGAAGCCTGGAAAAAGAAGTCGACACCCAGAGTAAGGGGCGGCGTCACACTCTATTACCCGAGCAAAATCGTGCTGCGGGCAGGATGGTCACCCAGCGCACCGGTCATGAACCTGGATGGCCTGCAGACCCACGGGAACCTGTTGGGTGTCACACAGACCGTAGCCAAGGCCCTACTGGCCATGAACCCTCGGCGGGTGTTTCTGGCCCCCGTCGAGCATTTCACCAACGACCAGCGCCCATCTTGCGACGGTCGCACCGACCCGGAGGAGATCGCGGCATGGAGAACGGCCACACGCGCAAATCAGCCAAACGAAACCGTCCCACTCACCGATTGGGAAAACGATTATGAGATGTTCAAGCTGCTGCGCAAGGATAAAGGCTTCATTCTGGACGATGGCGGCTGGATCGAGCGACGTACCGACATGATCCACCAGGAATGGATGTTCCACCGCGCGGATGGGCATCGGCAGTGTATCGATGCCGCACCCATGCTCGAACTGGTGGAACACTGCCTTGCCCGCCATAGCGGTCTTAGCCGGGGCGCGTGGCAGCAGGTTCCTCGCCCACAGGCCCTGACCAACTTGAAAGCATGGCAAAAAGCCACGGCGAAGGAGCGGCGCAAGAGGCTGGCGCAAAGCTCAGCCGACGATGATCGCGGTTAGATGGCCGTGGTCGAAAATCGGTGAACCACACGACGTTCGGGTTTTGGGACGTGTCCATTTAGAGGCCGGACGTGGCGATTCAGGACCTAACTCCGGGTTCACAGCGCTCGACATAGCAGATCACCGGCACCGGCTGAGTCGGCACCATGTTGTAGCGTACTTGCCAATTCGCTGGAGGTGTGTCGAGATCGACGTGGCTGTAGAGGTCTGTGCCCTCGTTTTCCAGGGTATAGCGATCACACAGGGTTTTGCTTCATGTTTCCGCACAGGTAATGCAGATGCCTGCAGCAGAAAAGTAGTCAAAGCTGCCACGATATACGTCGATGCTTACAGCGTACAAGACAACCACAGACCTCTGGCCGAGCTGTGGCTACGGAGGCGTGTCTGTCTGCTTGGACAAAGCCTCCAGTGTGTGGCGGAATAGACAAACAACCAGAAATAACAGCGACCAAGAGGAGGAAACATGCCAATCACGCAATGCCCGGAGTGCGGCAAGCGCTACAAGGTGCCTACTGATCAGGCCTCCTCAATCGTCGGAAGAACCGCCACCTGCAAACGGTGCAGAGCAAGATTCGTGGTGCAGTTGATCTCACCGACTGATTCAGAGAAGGCCCTCATCGATCAAGAGGAGAGGGATAAGGCGGAACGGCGGAGGCGTCGCCGCACAAAGGCAGAGATTCGGTCTGAGTACATCGACACGGTAGCTTCCGGCTTCCGGGCCCTCCATAACCGCCTGTCAGAGATCGACCGCACACCCAGTTCGAGTGAGGAGGAAATCCGTCGTTGGACCATCGATGCACTCAGATCCTGCCTCGGCTATGACGATTCGGATATCTGCACAGAGAGCAAGGTCCATGACCGCAAGATTGACATACTCATTTCTGACAGCGAAGGAAAACCCCTGATTGTCGTGGAAACGAAAAACATTCGTCGTCCACTGAACCAGCGTGTTGTCGACCAAGCAGCTTCATACACATTTGGTGTCTCCGCCCCCTATGCTGTCATCACCAATGGCGCCGTCTGGCGTTTCTTCAAGGCAGGCAAGGACCACAACCACAACAACGCCCTGATCGAGGTCTTCGACGTGGCGCTTCTGGATGACGACGGCGTTTCGGATGATGACGCAGAGCTTCTGTACCTGCTTAGCAAACGCTCGATGTCTAGCGGTGACACCGAGAGCCATTGCCACCAAGCCGCCTCGATGCACACACTCCGACTGGTGGAAGCACTGCTCGATGAGGGCGTTGTCGCCAAAGTCAGGCGCGCACTGATCACCCGTTACAAAGACGAGACAGGGGTCAATGTGGATATCGACCTCGACTACCTCAAAGACAAGCTTGAGGAGTTTGTCATGCCGGGTGAACTTTAGGTACACCAGTCGACTTGGGCTCAGGCAGGCAGCAGCCCGCGTGGAGTGGTAACGGGCCCCGGGATGCCCCTCACGCCCCGGTGCCGCTGCGCTTCATCCACTACACCCGACCCTGGCGCGATGAGCCTGACCAACCTCGACCCGGCCCCCGGCTGGCCGCCGCAGCCTGGGCTCGCCGGGGTGGTGGTGGTGTTGGAGGGCTCGATGGGCGTTACAGCGAGCTGGCGCACCGCCTACAGGCGCCGCCCCTCGACCTGCCGACCCTGGTGGATGGCTCACGCATCCGCGTCAGCGCCCTGGCCAGCTGCCGTACCCTAGATGGCAGCGTCAACGAGAGCGGCTCTCTGCCGGTGGTGATGGATGTGCCGGGTGAGGGCGATGTGACCGCCTGCGCCAACAACTGCGACAAGGGCTGCTTCATCGCCACCGCCACCTACGGCTCGCTCATAGAGCCGCAAGTGGTGCTGCTGCGCCAGTTCCGCGCCCCCCTGCTGCTGACCATGCCCCTGGCCGCTGGTTAGTGGCGCGCGACTACACCCTCTCGCCACCCATCGCGCGGCAGGTCACCGCCGACCCGAGCCTGGACGCGCCTGGTCCTCTGGCCGCTGGTGGCGCTGGTGGCCCTGGTCTGGATGCTGTTGGCGAGTCCGCCCGGTACCTTGGTCTTGTTGATAGGCAGTCTGCTGATTGTGTGGCGCTGGCAGCTGCGTGGGGCTGTCGGTGGCCTCGGCTCAGGCGAGTGTGATACCAGCGCCTGCCCGAAGGCGTCGCTGCCGACGCCTGAACGAGGCGGTGCCGATGAGGCCCGCCAGTGCGAGGGGAAGGGCCCCGAGGCTGGGTTCAGGGGCGACGGTCACGGCGGCATAGAATGTTTGGGGGCCGAGAGACATGGAGGACATGGCGGGAGCAGGGTCGGGGAGGGTGCCGTCGTAGGCGTGAATGACGTAATCCAATGAGTCGCTTCCAGCGCTAATACCACTGTAGAGGATCGACACATTGGCGCTGGTCCCGAACCAGTACTCCCCGGCGCTCACGGCGACCTGATTGAGAAAACTGGACTCATAGCGTTGAAGGTTTTCATCGACAAAGATGGGGTTGGTTGCGCTGATTAGTGCGCCTGCAGAGCCGCCGTCATCGGCATAGATCCCGAGCACCACACTGCCAGTGCTGCCCACCTGGGTCTTACCTATAAAGCCGGCAAAGTCGAGTATCCCATCCCGGGCCAGAGTGACCTTGTAAGTGTATAGGTAGGCCCCTGACCAGTTACTACTGCCGCCCTGATCGGCATAGTTACCCGCATAGATGGTGGCGGCCTGGGCCGAGAGTGGGGTCAGCCCGATGAACCCCAGAAGTAAGGCGATGCTGCGTAGTGTTGTCATCCCGAATCGGCCCATGCGCGTTGAAGTAAGGGTTGAAATTAGCATGCGGGTATCGCTTTGAATCCTCTCTGCGTGATTAATGTCACGTTAAATATCCGAAAACGCTTCTCAATGACGCCCTCCTTCACGACTCACTCACCGCCTCGTGACCATGAGGGATCGCACAGGTCCTGCGGACATGGCCGACAAGGACCCGATGTCATGCCCAAGCCACGCAAAGCCCTCGTCTCCCTCGACGCCACACCTTACTACCACGTCGTCTCTCGCTGTGTCCGACGCGCCTTTCTCTGTGGCGATGACGCAGCCTCTGGCAAGAGCTACGAACATCGG
>QKED01000001.1 GCA_003252455.1 Gammaproteobacteria bacterium | reverse complement strand
AACATCACCATCCCCCGTCGGCGCAACGGCGACCCCATGCCCGCCCGCCTGCTGCTCATCGAAGAGGCCTTCCACCAGCTGATGTTCGCCGAGGCCGACGCATGAGCCATGCCGCCTGCGCCCATCCAAATTCGTACAGGCCGAGGCCTGTACTCCAAGGCGGCTCTCCCACCCCGATAGTGGAGCGTGCCCGATGGAGTACACGCCTCGGCGTGTGCGTGCCCTGCCTCGCCTATGTGAGGGGGACATAAACATGCCCACCTGCTGGATCATCGCCGGTCCCAACGGTGCGGGCAAAACCACCTTCGCCCTCGACTACCTACCCGGCATCGCTGGTTGTAGCCACTTCATCAATGCCGACCTGATCGCGGCGGGCCTCTCCCCGCTGGCCCCGGAGCGTGAGCTGGCGAGCGCCAGTCGGCTTTTTCTGCGCGAGGTCGAGAGTCGCACCGCACGCGCGGATGATTTCGCCTTCGAGACCACCCTCGCCGGGCGCGGCTACCTGCGCCTGATCGAGCGGCTCAGGCGTGCCGGCTGGCGCGTGGAGCTGATCTACCTGGCCCTACCGGACAGGGAGACCTCCGCCTCGCGCGTCGCCGAACGCTTCCGGCACGGCGGTCATGACATCCCTCGTGACGCACTCGAACGGCGCTTTCCGCGCTCGCTGCACAACCTGCTGACACTCTACGGTGAACGCACCTCATGTACGCGCTGCTTCATGAACCACGGCGAGGAACCGCTCTTGGTCTTCGAGCAGCAAGGCGCGCGGCGTACCATTGTCCACCCCGATTACTACCAGCACCTTCAACAGGAGGCCGCCCCATGAGCCGCCAGCACGACGACCGCGACACCCAGCCCTCCGCCGAGGGGTTGGCGATGCTCGAATCCCTGCGCGCCTCCGTCCACAAGGCGCTGGAACGTAAGCGCCGCCTCGGTCACTACGCGGTCTTCTGGCGCGACGGCAAGACGGTGCTGGAGGGCGAAGACGCCCCACGGCCCGAACAGGACGACAAGCAGCCATGATGCCTTGCCGACACCGTGCCAGCCTCTGGAGTACACGCCTCGGCGTGTCACGCATCGCCTCGGACTACGCTGCGCCGCATCCGGGCTACACCCCTAGCGCGTACAGGCCGAGGCCTGTACTCCAAGGCAGCTCGCTGCTCCCGAGCACGGATCCCACCCGTTGGAGTACACACCTCGGTGTGTACGTGCCTGCTCTCCCAGATAGCCTCGTGACACGCCGAGGCGTGTACTCCATCGCCTCCGGGGAGGCACGCCGATGAACGCCAAGCGCAAGGGCAGTAGCAAAAAGCCCGCCCCGCTCCCCTTCAGCCGCCAGCTGCTGCTCAACCAGTGGCTCTTCTCGCTCATCGGCCTCGATTCGGTCAACGGGCGCATCCCCATCGACGGGCGCGAGGTGCCACTCATCGAGGCGCTGCGCGACCGCCACCAGATGCAGGGCGAGACCGCCGGGCGCGACGCCGACGGGGTGCACCAGGTGGTGCTCGCCCTGCGCCGTAACGTCGACGGCCTGCCGGGGATCGACGACGACGCGCTGGGCGAGTACGACCGCAACATCCAGCGCATCACTGAACTGCTCAACAGCGGGCGGGCCAAGCGCCAGCTGCCGCCCATCGAGTGGAAGTACTTCCAGTACCTGATGTTGCTCTTCACCGAGATCTATCTCGACTGGCTGTTTCGCGCGCCGGGCGAGCTGCGCGCCGTACTCAACGCCCAGGCGGAGCGCTGGAACGCGGCCCACCCGGAGCAGCCCCCCTTCGCCCCGCTCGACGACAGTGAGGAGGCGTGGCGCCAGCTCAACAAGGTGGCCTTCTGGAGCGCCACCGGCTCGGGCAAGACGCTGCTGATGCACGCCAACATCCTCCAGTACCGCCACTATCTGGCCAAACACGGACGCCGCCGCGAACTGAACAAGGTGATCCTGCTCACCCCCAACGAGGGGCTGACCCGCCAGCACCTGGAGGAGCTGCACGCCACCGGCATCCACGCCTCGGAGTTCAGCAAGGATCTGCGCAGCGACAGCCTGGTGGAGTCGGTGATCGTCATCGACATCAACAAGTTCCGCGACGCCGCCGGGGTGAAGACCATCGCCACCGCCTCGCTGCAGAACAACAATCTGGTACTGGTGGACGAGGGGCACCGTGGCGCCTCGGGCGGCGGCGGTGAGTGGCTGCGCCACCGCAATGCCCTGTGCGAGGCGGGCTTCTCCTTCGAGTACTCGGCCACCTTCGCCCAGGCCGCCTCGGCCCACGACGACCTGCGCCAGCAGTACGCGCGGGCGATCCTGTTCGACTACTCCTACCGCTTCTTCTACGCCGACGGCTACGGCAAGCAGTCGCAGATCCTCAACCTGGAGAAAAACCTCACCGAGGAGGACCACTACGCTTACCTGGTCGCCGGGCTGTTGAGCTTCTACCAGCAGCGGCGGCTCTACGATGAGCAGCGCGCGGCGTTCAAGCCGTTCAACTTGGAGGCACCGCTGTGGATCTTCGTCTCCAGCAAGGTGACTGCCAGCCTCACCACGGGCGAGGCGTCGGATACGGTGCAGGTGTTGCAGTTCCTCGACCGGGTGCTGAGCGAGCGAACCGCCACCGTGGCGGCCATCCGCCGTCTGCTCAGCGAGGGGCTGGTGGCCCACGGCGGCCACGACCTGCTGGCCGGGCGGCTCGACTGGCTCAAGGGGCTGGCCGTGAGTCCGGAGGTGCACTACGACGACCTGCTCGAACGCCTCTTCCACTGCCGGGGCGGGCGCCTGCACATCGAGAACATCAGCGGCGCCAAGGGCGAGCTGGCGCTGCACGGCGGCAGCGCCACCACGCCGTTCGGGGTGATCAACGTCGGCGACGAGGCCAAGCTGTTCAAGCTGTGCGAGGAGTCGGGGCTGCTGACCCAGGAGGGGCGCTTCGCCGAATCGCTGTTCCACACCATCAACCGCGCGGACTCCAGCATCAACCTGCTCATCGGCTCGAAGAAGTTCACCGAGGGGTGGAGCAGCTGGCGCGTCTCCAACATGACGCTGATGAACGTGGGCAAGGGCGAGGGGGCGCAGATCATCCAGCTGTTCGGGCGCGGCGTGCGCCTCAAGGGGTGGGGCGAGACGCTCAAGCGCTCCGCCGAGCTGGTGCCGTTGCTGCCGGACGGCGTGGATCGCCCCAAGCCGATCGGCATTCTGGAGACGCTCAACATCTTCGGCGTAAAGGCGGACTACATCGCCCAGTTCCGTAAGGAGCTGGAAGACGAGGAGATCCCGCTCAACGAGGCGCTGGAGGAGTACCGCCTGCCGCTCAAACCGATGCCGGGCGTGCCGAGCGAGACGCTCAAGGTGATCCGCCTCAAGGCGTCGGTGGCCGGGTGCGCGCTCAAGGGCGAGGGGAGTGCCTTCTCCCAGCTCGCCGAGCAGGTGCTGTTGCTGCCGCTCTCGCGCCTCGCGCCTGAAGAGCGGCGCTACTTCGTCGACTCGCCGCGCGTGACCCTGGACTGGTATCCGCGCATGCGCGGCTTCGCCACCGAGCAGGCCAAGAGCGGCGAGGTGGTGCTGCACAAGGGGGAGCTTGGTGAGCTCCACCTGGCGCTGCTCGACTACGACCGCCTCTACTACGACCTGCTCGACTTCAAGCGCGCCAAGCGCTGGTCCAACCTCACCCTCGACCGCGCGCTGATCGCCGAGATCCTGCGCTCCCCGGCCTGGTACCGACTCTACGTGCCCAAGGCGATCCTGCGCCCGGCGGCCCTCGACGGGGTGAACAACTGGCAGGCGATCGCCGCCGCCCTGCTGCGCAAGTATTGCGAGGCGTTCTACCAATGGCGTCAGCGCCGTTGGGAGGGCGACAAGCTGGAGTACATCCCGGTGAGTCGACACGACTACCTGCCCGGCGTCGGCGAGGAGACGCCGGAGGGGAGCTACCTCATCACCCTCGATCAGGTACGCGACAAGAGTTTGGTGAGCCAGCTCGACACACTGCGCACGGCGATCCTGGCGGGCCGGGTGGACGAGTGGCGTGAGAGTCTACCGGTGGGCGGGCTCTCGCTGCTCTTCTGTGAGCGCCACCTCTATCAGCCGCTGCTGGCCCAGCACGGCAGCTCCGTCGAGCTGGCGGTGAGCCCGGTTCCGCTCAACGGCGGCGAACAGCGCTTTGTGACCGACCTACAGCAGGCGCTGGAGAACGGCCTGTTTAGCGATTGTGAGGTCTACCTGCTGCGCAACGAGAGTCGCGGCAAGGGGGTGGGTTTCTTCGCCGAGGGGGGCTTCTACCCGGACTTCATCCTCTGGCTGCTCCAGGGCGAGGAGCAGCGCATCGTCTTCATCGACCCCAAGGGGCTACGCAACCTCACCCCCGGTCACCCCAAGGTGCGCTTCCACCAGAGCATCAAGCAGATCGAGGCGGAGCTGCACGCGGGGGGAGCGTCGCACCGGCGCATCGGGTTGCACGCCTTCCTGCTCTCCAACACCCACGCCGATACCCTGCTGACCCAGTGGGGCGGCTACGACCAAACGCTGACCCGCGAGACGCTGGATGGGTGGAACATCCTGTTTCAGGAGGAGGGTGGCGAGGCCTACCTGGGACGGTTGCGGGAGCGGGTGCTTGGCTGATGCATCGAATGACCCACTCACTTCACGTTACTCCGACCCCGCCCCCATCTGCCGCTCCAACGCCTGACGCACCAGGCCGAGGGCATAAGGCAGCTCGTCTAATTCGCTGAGATAGAGCTTGATGTCACCGTTGCCCCAGCCTCTGGTTTGGGTGAAGTCGAGACAGATCCCCTTAGGGTCGTCGATATCCGGGAAGGGCATGTTGAGGGTGAGGCGCAGGCGTCGTGCCTGAGGCTCCACATCGACGAAGTTGGTCTCGGCCTTGAAGGCAATGTAGAGCTTGAGGATCTCCTCGGTGACCACAGGGTCGAGGGCCAGCACGGCCTGGCGAAAGGCCTCGAACAGGGCGCGGACGTGAGGCCTGTCCATGTAACGGTGCCCTTCCAGTGAGTAGTCGCCGCCCTCTTTGCGCAGACTCGGGCGGTAGGCTTCGAGCTGGGCGGGGGTGAGGTGGGGCAGCCGCCACACCTCGATGGCACGCCTGGCCAGGCGCTCGGCGCGACGGCGGATCGCCTCGGCGTCCCAGCGCGTCTCTTTGGCGATCCCCTGGTTGAGGCGTAGCGGGCTGTGGGCGAAGCCGCCCTCGTGGGCGCACTTCTCGGCGAAGCTGCGGTTGCTCATCTCGCTGTTGTAGGCGGTGAGGGTGAGGTTGCCGAGGGTGTGGCGCAGCGCCTCCCAGTCGCGCTCCCAGGCGTCGCCCAGCTCCTGGTGCCACGCCTCGGGTACCTTGAGCGGGTTGTTGTCGCACTGCGGCAGGATGTGCTCGATGGTGTACTCGTCGACGCTGACGCGCTCCTTGCGGTCGTCGTTCTCCAGGCGACGCAGCCAGTAGCTACGGCTGCGGAAGTTGTAGATATCTTTCTGTTTGAACTCGCGCATGAACTCCTCGTCGCGCGGAAAGCGGCGGTAGGAGGGGAGCAACATGAAGGCGGCCTGGAGGCTCTCCAGGTAGTGCGCCTTGTCCAGCGCGCGCCCCATCTGGGCGAAGGATTTGTTCATCGAGTTGGTGGGCAGGGCGCAGATGGCGCGGCGGAAGACGTAGCTCTCGATAAGGCGCACGGCAGTGAGCATCTCGACCTGCGACAGTTGGCCGCTGGCGTAGTCGTGGTAGAGCTCCAACAGCAGCGGATAGGCGACGTCGACCTTGAGTTCACGCAGGTCGTGGAAGGCGCGGGCCAGCTCGTGGTCCGGCTCCTTGCCGAGGGCCATGGCGCAGTAGTAACCGGCATGGGCGTGCAGGTCGGCGACCAGCGCCTCGACCCCGGCCCCGCTCACCTGGGGCGCACGCTGGTAGGCCTTGAAGGCGGTGTAGACCTCGCTCATGCGCGGGATCTCGCCGCTGCGCACGGTGAGCCAGTGGCGCATGAAGGCGTCGAAATGGGTGGTGTAGGCCTCCTGACCGAAGGCCTGCTCCATGGGGTACCAGAAGAGGTTGTAGAGGCGGGTCTGTAGCTCGGGTTCGAGCCCCATGAGGATGTAGTTGCGGATGAGGTCCGCCTGGGTCAGCTCGCGCCCGGTGGAGTTCATGCTCTCGAAGATGAGCTGCGGGTTGTCCTGTTCACGGTCGAGGGAGACATCCACCACCATCAGCTTGGCGATGCCTTGGCAGACTTGCGCGAGCCGCTCCGTGTTCGCCATGAGCAGATCGACGAAGTGGCGATAGTTCTCCTCGATGCGCAGCGAGGGGCGCTCGGGTCTCGGCCCCTGTTGCAGCAGGGCGATGAGCGACGCCTTGTCGGTCTGCGAGAGGATCAGCTTGTAGTGGCGCTCCCCCTCCTCCTCGGGGTTGAGCAGGTAGTAGTTGCGCAGCTTGCGCGGGGTGAAATCCTCCAGCGGCGGCTCGCCCTCGCCGATCACCTCGGCCAGGGCGGCGATCAGCAGGGTGACGGTGGTCAGGCGCTGCTGGCCATCGATCACCAGCAACGGGGATTGGGCGGCGATGGAGTAGAGCCCCTTCTCCACGTAGACCACCGAGCCGATGAAGTGGCCGGTGATCGCCTCACTGCCACCGGCGCGCAGGATGTCGTCCCACAACTGCTGGCACTCCTTGGGCGTCCAGGAGTAGGTGCGTTGATAGATGGGAATGACGAACTGGGGTGACTTGCGCAGGATTTCGAGGAGTTTTGCTTCGCTGGCCTTCATGGGGGTCCTTCTGGTCTGCCGCTCCTGAGGGGGCGCTAACGGCGACGCGGCGCCCACCTCGCTGATTCAAGCGACAAGATACCGATCCCTTCAGCCCCACGCCAACCCCCGGCCCCAACATCGCCTGCAGGGGTGAGCGAGGCACACCGGCCCCGCGAGCGCAGCACGCGGCGCATATGCGGCGGCGGGCACGAGTGGTGCCGGAGTCTACTGGAGCGCCAACGACCAGGGTCCGAACCTCGGTCGCCAACGGTGGGGGTCGACGCGGCGCCCACAACGCACAAGGCCCCGTGGCGCGAACCACGGGGCCTTGTGTCTAGGCGTAACGCCCTAGCGCCTCACAGGGTGCAGCGCAGGCGGCGGTGGGCCAGAGAGGGGAAGGTGCGGCGGATCTCCTGCAGGCGGTGCAGATCGATGTTGCCGAGCACCACGCCGGAGCCGCGCGGCAGGCGGTCCTGCACCACGCCCCAGGGGTCGATGATCAGGCTGTCGCCGTGGGTCTCGCGCCCGTTGGCGTGGAAGCCGCCCTGGGCCGAGGCGACCAGGTAGATGAGGTTTTCGATGGCGCGGGCGCGCACCAGGGTCTCCCAGTGGGCCTTGCCGGTGATGGCGGTGAAGGCGGAGGGGAGCACGATGAGCTCGGCGCCCTTGTCGGCCATGGCACGAAACAGCTCGGGGAAGCGCAGGTCGTAGCAGACCGCCATGCCGAGCTTGCCGAAGGGGGTGTCGGCCACGACGATCTCGTTGCCCGGCTCGATGGTCTCGGACTCGGTGTACTTCTCGGCGCCGTCGGAGAGCTGCACGTCGAACAGGTGCATCTTGTCGTAACGCGCGGCGATCTGCCCCTTGTCGTTGAACAGCAGGCAGGCGGCGCGCACATGGCCTTCGCTCTCGGCGCGCAATGGGATGGTCCCACCCACCAGCCAGATGCCGTGACGGCTCGCCTGCTCGGAGAGGAAGTTCTGGATCGGGCCGCTGCCCTGCTCCTCGGCCACCTTCACCTTGTCCTGCTCGGTCATGCCCATGATGGAGAAGTTCTCGGGCAGGACGACCATCTTGGCCCCGGCATCGACGGCCAGGGCGATGAGACGCCCCGCCTCCAGCAGGTTGGCGCTGACGTTGGGGCCGGAGGCCATCTGCACGGCGGCAATACGGTTCACTGTCACTCTCCTGTCCGGTATCGGGACTTGGCCGTTACCGAGTTTGTTGTTGTAGCGGGCCTAGCGCAGGCCCATTAGCGAGCGTCACGGGTGCTCAGCTCGATCGACCCTGCGTCCGTGCCACCGGGCAACAGCTCGATGCGCTCGGAGACCACGCCGAGGGCGACCAGCCACGCCTTCAGCTCCTGGGCCCACATGCTGCCGGTGTCGCCACCCGGGTAGCGCAGCTGCAGGTGGCTCTCGGGCTGGGCCCTCAGGGCGGTGACCGCCTGCTGCAACACAGGCATACGCACCAGTGCCGCGCCGCTACGCGGGCGGGCCCACTCGGCGGCGCTCAGGCTCCCCTGCCAGGCGTGCGCCAGGGGCGTGAGCAGCAGCAGGGATAAAAGGATCAACAGGCGTTTCATAGCCGCGCAGAATACCACCATTGCCCGCAGAGCGACCAGCGTTCACGGCGCCGGGGCGGGGGACACCGGGGCGGGTTCCACGCGGGTGATCTGCGGGTCGTCCCAGCCCCCTTGGAGGCGATACTGGATCATCACCGAGCTGTCCAGGTCTTCGAACAGCACATCCTTGAGCAGTAACAGCGCGGCGCCCACCGGCAAGCCCCAGGCGAGCCCCCCGGCCACCGGCAGGGTGTTGGAGAGCTGCGGCACCACGCTGACGCGCTGGTCGAAGTCGCGCGCCACCAGGCCGGTGCGCCCAGTGACCAGGATGTGCGCCACCACCCCCTCCAGGGTCAGGTCGTCGGTGTAGGCGTTGCCCTCGTTGATCAGCACGGTGCCGCCGATGCGGTCGAAGCTGAAGCCCTTGTTGAAGATATCGGAGAAATCCAGCGCCAGGCGCCGTGGCAGGGCGACGATACTGAAGATGCCGAGCAGTTTGCCGGGGCCGGGGTCGACCGTCTCGATACGCCCCTGTTCGATGGAGAGCTCCAGGCTGCCGCGCAGCTGGGCGGCATCGAGCGAGTACGGAGCGCCGGGCCACTGCAGTTGGCCGCTGAGCACTGCATAGCCCCGGCTGATGACCGAGGCGTAGCCGAAGCGCTCCAGCAGGTCGCGCACGTTCTCGCTCTCGCCGCTCAGCTCCAGCCGGGTGCGACCGCCGGGGCCGATGTCCCAGTCGCCACGCGCGTGCAGTTTGTAGTCCTCGCCGAGCAGACGCAGGTCACGCAGGCGCATGCGCTGCGCCTCCGGCACCAGGCGCAGCACCAGGGCGCCGTATGCGGTATCGCCCATCTCCAGATTGGTGATCCGCAGGTCCACATCCGGCAGGCGCGTGGGGGCGGGGGCGGGGCTCGATACGCTGGGGGCGGCGGCGCCCTCGCCCGGCTGGCGTGAATCGAGGAGGCGGACGCGGTCGAGATAGACCTGCAACCGCTGCACGGCGGGCGCTGAGCCCCCCCCCTCGCCCTTGGGCACCGCCGCCACGTCGCCGCGCAGGGCGAAGAGTTGGTCGAGGGTGAGGCCGTTGAGCGCACCGGTGAGGCGCAGGGTCCCCGGCTCGCCCCACCCCTCGGGCGGCTGCGCGCCGAAGTGCAGTAGGCCGCCGTCGAGGCGGCTCTGGGCATCCAGGTGCAGGTGGGCCTGCAGGCTGCCGGCGTAGTCGATGGCGAGCTGCCCCTGACGCGGCCCGGAGAGGCCGAGGGTGACGCGCAACGGGCGCGTCTCGGCGGCACGCTTGGCCAGCGGCGCGGGCAGCGCCACGCTCACCCCGCGCAGGTCGGAGGTGACGTGCAGGAGTGAACCGGGGCCCCCCGTGAGCAGCGGGTCCACCACCACCTCGGCGTGCCAGTCGATGTCGCCATAGAGCTCCTGCAGTGGCGGGATGCCAAGGGCCGTGGCCAAGCGCTCACCGAGCGCCTTACCCTGCAGATGCACATGGGTCAGGCCATCCGTCTCGCGGGCGATGTCGAGCCGTGCGGCCTTGCCGAACAGGCGCCCGTTCACCCCCTCGGCACGCACCCCTTCGCCGCTGAAGGCGACCACCCCTTCGGCCTGCTCCATCACCACCCCCTCGCTCACCGCGACGCGGTTGCCCTTGAGCGTCACCTCACCCGCCACGCGCATGGGGTGGTGCTTGGCCACCTCGCTGGAGAGGGGGATCTGCATACGCAGGTCGAGCCCGCTGGCGCCGCTCAGGCCGAGCCGCCCGAGGTAGCGCCCGACACTCTTGTTCAGTGGGCTCTCACGCACGAAGCGCTGCAGGTCTTCGGCACTCGGTTCGGCGTGCCCCTCGATGCGCAGCAGGCTGTGGGCGAGGTCGGGGATGGCCACTTGCGTCTGCCCTACCGGGCTGTCGAACAGACGCGCCCCCTGCGCGTCGATGAGCAGGCCGCCACCGACGAAGGCCACCTCACCGTGCACCTCCTGCAACTCGGGCCACCCTTTTTGGTAGTGCAAGGCCACCGCCTCGGCGTCGAAGCGCACTTCGAAGCGCCCCTGCTGCGCGTGGAAGGGAAACCCGTGGAGTGGGCCGTGATAGAGCACCCCTCCGTGCGGTACCCGCCCGGCGAGGAAGGCCTCGTCGAGCCACTTCACGCTCTCCTTGGGCATGACGGTGGCAGGCAGATAGCGTCCGGTGGCGCGGGCGTCGGCGGAGAGGATCTCGCCATAGAGGTCCAGATAGGGGGTCTGACCACTCGGCAGGTCGAGGCGTAGGCGCACCAGGGTCTCCAGGTCGGGGGTGGAGACCGCCAGGCGGTCGGCGGCCAGGCGCCACCCCTCCTCCGTCTGCACCAGACTCAGACGCCCACCGAGGCGTGTGAGGCTCAGCGGGGTGCGAAACAGGCGCGGGGCGTCGAACTGGCCGACGTGGCTATCGAGATCCAGCTCCACCACCCCCTCGGCCAGGCGCAGCTCGCCATCGAGACCACTCACCCCCGGGTAGGCACCCCAGGCATCGCTGCCCACCTGCACGAGCCGCGCCTGGGCCTGGGGCCAACCGCTGCCGGGCCAGGCCAGACGCAGCTGGTCGAGCCGACCACGCGGGGCGAGCCCCTGCAGCGGCTCGTGCAGCGCCTCGGGCAGTTGGGGCAACAGCAGCAGGGCGTGTTGCAGCGGGGCCAGGGGCAGGTGCTCGGCCTGCAGTTGGTAGCCCTCGCTGTCGTGCCGCAGGCGTAGATCCCCCGACGGCCACGCCTCCTCGGGCAGACGCAGGGCGAGGTCGTCGAGTGCCAGCTCCCAGCCATCGGGCAGGCGCCGCCAGAAGGCGGTGAGGCCGAGGTCGGTGAGGGTCAGGCGGTGCTGGTTGCCGCTCAGGTTCAGCTCAGGGGCGGCGAGGCGCGCGGTGAGGCGCTCCAGCCGCCCCTCGGCCCAGTGGCCCCACACCTGGGTGTCGAGGCGCCCCTCGCCGAGCTGCAGGCCGAGCAGCGCGCCGGGCACCCAGGCGTCGGGGTGCAGCCCCTGGGCCTCGGCGTAGAGCTGGGCCGACCAGGCGTGGCCGCCGAAGGGGTCCCCCTCCAGGGCCAGGTCGAGCGCGACCCGATCGCCCTGGGCGGGCAGGCTCAACTCACCACGAAAGGTGTGGCGCGCCGCCTCGCGCAGCACCGTCATGCGTTCGATATGCAGGGTGTGGAGGTGCCCGGCACGGCGCAGGCGCAGCTCGCTATCGAGCAGTTGCAGACGCCCCTGGGCCAGCAGCCAGGGGCCGATGGGGTTCGCCCCCGGGGGCGACGCCTCGCCCGTGGGGGGCGCTACCGGGGGGGCGGCGGGGAGATCGAGGCCGCGCACCTGGACCCCGTCGTCGTCGACCACCAGCTCCAGACGCAGGCCGATGAGGGTGAGATCGTGCAGAGTCCAGCGCCAGTGGCGCAGGCTGGCGAGGGGGTCGAGGGAGAGGTGT
>QKED01000059.1 GCA_003252455.1 Gammaproteobacteria bacterium | reverse complement strand
GAGTGGGGCCTCGACTTCCCCCACCTGATGCTGCGCGCCAAGGCGGTCAAGCACAAAAAGGGCGAGTTCAAACTGCGCGACAAGATCCTCACCAGCACCGACGCCGTCGGCGCCCTGGCCGGGATCCCGGTGGTCGCAGGCATCGTCAACACCGCCAACAAACTCAAGCCGACGCGCAAGATCCTCCAGGCGGTACTTGAAGTGCACGAAGACGCCAAGCTCCCCGAGTACCACAGCAACACCCTGCGTAAGCGCGTCGCCGACAAGATCGGGCGCACGGCAGAGGGTGAAGCCGCCGGACCCACCAGCGGCAAGGTCGCCCTCTTCGCCACCTGCTACGGCAACCGCAACGACCCGGTGATCGGCGAAGACCTGGTCGCCGTCTTCGAGCACAACGGCATCCCCGTCACCCTGGCCAAGAAGGAGCAGTGCTGCGGCATGCCCAAGCTGGAGCTGGGCGACTTCGAGAGCGTGGCCAAGGCCAAAGAGGCCAACATCCCGGTGCTCGCCGAGCTGGTCGAACAGGGCTGGGACATCGTCGCCCCCGTCCCCTCCTGCGCGCTGATGTTCAAGCAGGAGCTACCGCTCATGTACCCCGACGACGCGCAGGTACAAAGAGTCGCCAAGGCGATCTTCGACCCCTTCGAGTACCTCATGCACCGGCACAAGGCGGGCAAGCTCAACACCGACTTCAAGCAGCCGCTGAACAAGGTCGCCTACCACGCCGCCTGCCATCAGCGCGTACAGAACGTCGGCCAGAAGACCCGCGAGGTACTCGCGCTGATCCCCGATACCCAGGTGGAGATCATCGAACGCTGCTCCGGCCACGACGGCACCTACGCGGTGAAGAAGGAGTTCCACGCCAGTTCGATGAAGATCGTCCGCCCCGTGGCCAACGCGGTGAAACGCGCCGAGGCCGACCACCACGGCAGCGACTGCCCCATGGCCGGGAGCCACATCGCCCACGCCCTCGGCGACGGCAGCCAGGCCGAGCACCCCATGAGCCTTTTGCGCAAGGCCTATGGGATTTGAACGGGGGGATTTGCCACGGAGGCACGGAGGACACGGAGCGTCGTGGGTTAATTCGCCACGGAGGCACAGAGGACACGGAGCGTCGAAAGGTAGGGTGTGCCGATGCAAGGAGGCGCACCGATGCCAGAAGGCCCATGAGCGGCGGCGACTTGGAGTCCGAGCTTTAGCTTGGCCCTGGTGGCACGTCGGGCGGCCTTGGGGCCGCTGCCAAACTGAAGTTCGGCACTCCAGGGTTCGGCAATTGCACTGAACTCGGCGCTATAGATGCAACGCATGGGACCCACGAATGGCGGCGACTTGGAGTCCAAGCTTTAGCTTGGCTTTGGTGGCACGTCGGGCGGCCCTGGGGCCGCTGCCAAACTGAAGTTCGGCACTCCAGGGTCCTGAACTTTCTCGCTCCCACGCTCCGCGTGGGAGTGTGTACCGTGCTCAACGAGCGCACGTACTCTGTTCGAGTCCAGTCTGCATTCCCACGCAGAGCGTGGGAACGAGGGGGAAACGACGAACGGCGGCGACTTGGAGTCCAAGCTTTAGCTTGGCCCTGGTGGCACGTCGGGCGGCCTTGGGGCCGCTGCCAAACTGAAGTTTGGCACTCCAGGGTTCGGCCATTCACCTGAACTCGGCGATTAGCAAACAAACAACACGAAGGAGACCTCCCATGACCCTCACCCGCCAAGACCTGATGAGCCTGGAGCAGTACGCCGAGCAGCGCGCCGCTTTCCGCGCCCGCGTCATCGAGCACAAAAAGCAGCGCCGCGTCGCCCTCGGTCCGCACGCCGCGCTCTACTTCGAGGACGCCCTGACCATGCAGTACCAGGTGCAGGAGATGCTGCGCATCGAGCGCATCTTCGAGGCCGCCGGGATCCAGGAGGAGCTGGACGTCTACAACCCACTCATCCCCGACGGCCAAAACTGGAAGGCGACCTTCATGGTCGAGTACCCGGACGAGACCGAGCGCCGCGCCGCCCTCGCGCAACTGGTCGGCATCGAAGAGCGCGTCTACGTGCAGGTGGCCGACTTCGACCGCGTCTACCCCATCTGCAACGAAGACCTCGACCGCAGCAGCGCCGAGAAGACCGCCTCGGTGCACTTCATGCGCTTCGAGCTGAGCCCAGCCATGTGCGCAGCGGTGAAAGAGGGCGCGGCGATCCGCGCCGGGGTCGACCACGCCAACTACCGCGTCGAGGTCGGCCTCCAACCGTCGGTGCGCGACTCCCTCGCCGCCGATCTCGACTAGCCTCTCTAGATACCAACAAATAACCACACCCACCCGAGGAGAATCCAGTGAGTCAACAACACGGAACCAGCGGCAAGTGCCCAGTGATGCACGGCGGCGCCACCGTCTCAGAGAGCAGCATGGCCAACATGGCCTGGTGGCCCAAGAGCCTCAACCTCGACATCCTGCACCAGCACGACAGCAAGACCGACCCCATGGGCGCCGGGTTCGACTACCGCGAGGCGGTCAAACAGCTCGATTTCGCCGCCCTCAAGCGCGACCTCACCGCACTGATGACCGACAGCCAGCCCTGGTGGCCCGCCGACTGGGGCCACTACGGCGGCCTCTTCATCCGCATGACCTGGCACGCCGCCGGCACCTACCGCATCGCCGACGGGCGCGGCGGCGCGGGCACCGGCAACCAGCGCTTCGCCCCGCTCAACTCCTGGCCCGACAACGCCAACCTCGACAAGGCGCGCCGCCTGCTCTGGCCGATCAAAAAGAAGTACGGCAACAAACTGAGCTGGGCCGACCTCATCGCCTACGCGGGCACCGTCGCCTACGAGTCGATGGGGCTGAAGACCTACGGCTTCGCCTTTGGCCGCGAGGATATCTGGCACCCCGAGAAGGACACCTACTGGGGCTCGGAGCGCGAGTGGCTCGCCCCCACCGGCAGCGAGGGGAGCCGCTACTCCGGCGAACGCGACCTACAGAACCCGCTGGCGGCGGTGATGATGGGCCTCATCTACGTCAACCCCGAAGGCGTCGACGGCAAGCCCGACCCACTCAAGACCGCCCACGACGTGCGCACCACCTTCGCGCGCATGGCGATGAACGACGAGGAGACCGTGGCCCTCACCGCCGGTGGCCACACCGTCGGCAAGGCGCACGGCAACGGCAGCGCCGCCAACCTCGGCGCCGAGCCCGAAGGGGCGGAGATCGAAGAGCAGGGCCTCGGCTGGAACAACAAGGTCTCACGCGGCATCGGCCACGACGCCGTCACCAGCGGCCTCGAAGGGGCCTGGACCACCCACCCCACCCAGTGGGACAACGGCTACTTCGAGCTGCTGCTCAACCACGACTGGGAGCTGAAGAAGAGCCCGGCAGGCGCCTGGCAGTGGGAGCCGGTGAACATGCGCGAGGAGGACAAACCCCTCGACGCCGAAGACCCCTCCGTGCGCCACAACCCGATCATGACCGACGCCGACATGGCGATGAAGATGGACCCCGAGTATCGCAAGATCTCCGAGCGCTTCTATAAAGACCCGGCCTACTTCTCCGAGACCTTCGCCAAGGCGTGGTTCAAGCTCACCCACCGCGACATGGGCCCCAAGAGCCGCTACCTCGGCCCCGAAGTCCCCAGCGATGACCTCCTCTGGCAAGACCCGGTACCGCTCGGTAACCGCGACTACGACGTGGCGTCGGTGAAGGCGAGCATCGCCGAGAGCGATCTCTCCATCGCCGAGCGCATCGCCACCGCCTGGGACAGCGCACGCACCTACCGTGGCTCCGACAAACGCGGCGGCGCCAACGGCGCGCGCATCCGCCTCGCCCCGCAGCGCGACTGGCCCGGCAACGAGCCCGAGCGCCTCGCCCGCGTGCTCGCCGTGCTCGAACCCATCGCCACCGAGAGTGGCGCCAGTCTGGCCGATGTGATCGTGCTGGCGGGCAACCTCGCCGTGGAACAGGCCGCCGCCGCGGCAGGGGTCACCATCAGCGTGCCGTTCAACCCCGGTCGCGGCGACGCCACTCAGGAGCAGACCGACGTCGAGGCGTTCGAGGTACTCGAACCGCTGCACGACGGCTTCCGCAACTGGCTCAAGGGCGACTACGTGGTGAGCGCCGAGGAGATGCTCCTCGACCGCGCCCAGCTGATGGGCCTCACTGCCCCGGAGATGACCGTGCTCATCGGCGGCCTGCGCGTGCTCGGCGCCAACCACGGCGGCAGCGCGCACGGCGTCTTCACCGAGCGCGTCGGCGTGCTGAGCAACGACTTCTTCGTCGCCCTCACCGACATGGCCTACACCTGGCGCCCCAGCGGCGACGGCCTCTACGCCCTGCGCGAGCGCGGCAGCGACACGGTGAAGTGGACGGCCACCCGCGTCGACCTGATCTTCGGCTCCAACTCGATCCTGCGCGCCTACGCCGAGGTCTACGCCCAGGACGATAACCGGGAGAAGTTCGTCCACGACTTCGTCGCCGCCTGGAGCAAGGTGATGGAGGCGGACCGCTTCGACCTCGCCTGACGCGAGCGCCTCGGCACGGCCAGCGAGCGTGAAGATTTGCCACGGAGGCACGGAGGACACGGAGATTAGAGGCGATGAGCCGGAGCATCGCCTACGTCGATTTCACTCTGTGACTGCGTGCGAACGTGGCTCTCGCCTGAGCTAACTGGACTCCGGCAGCTCTCCCCCTGCCGGGCCCCTCACACCGTCCCAGTCGGGCAGCGCAGGGGCAAAGACCAACGCTGGCAAGGGCACATCACAACGGTGCAGCAGCGCCAGCCGTTCGCCGCGCGGCTGCTGCCGGTTGAGCCCCTCCAAGCGCGCCAACAGCGCCGTTCCGCCTAGCGCCTCCTCCCCCTGTGGCGCGCTCAACGCAGCGGGCAACATCTCCTGCAACTCACCCCAGCGCATCTGCGCATGCACCACCACACACGCCTGCGCATGGAGGGCCCAACTGGCCGCATTGGCCTCGGCCAGATAGATGTAGTGGGCCAAGACTAGGTTCGCCAAACGCTGCTTGGCGAGCCACTGATACTGCGCCAGCAGCGTCTCGACGGGAAACGCCTCCAGCCGCTCACCCTCCAACATGCGCTGAAGCTCGGCGCCGCTGGGCTCGTCCAGGTAGCGTTCGCTGCGGTGGCGAATATAGTGCCCGGCGAGCCACCGACGCAGCTCAGACAACTCGTTCGCCAGCGGCAGTGCCTGCTGCTCCTCGCGGCGTAGTGCTGCACACAGCGTCGCCACATCGGCCCCCGGCCAGTGGATCAGCGGCTCGCCCGGACTCCAGTAGGCGGTAGCCATGCTATAGCAGCTCACCCAACTCACCAGGCGCTGCGTCGATAGCTGCATGTGCGCCTGCCACCAGCGGTCGCCCCCTTCGGCCTCGACCCGAATCAGCAGCCCGCGCGCCGCTGCGTCCTGAAACAGAGTCAGCTCGCGCTCACCCTGCGAGTCGCGCAGGATCAGCCGCCCACGGTAGCGAAACCCCAGCTCAGCCAGCGTCGGCCACTCGGCACAGGGGGTGAACGCCTGTCGGCGCGGGATGCGCAGGAGGAACCCGTCGGGGGTGAAGAGCACCGGCGTCAGGTTCTGCTCGCGCTGCGCGCGACGGCGCACGCCGCGCACCATAAGGTAGCTCATGCCGAGCCCGAAGAGGGCAAAGAGGATCAACAGCGCCCAGCCGAGCCAGCTGAGCAGCTCCAGGAGCAGAGTCATGGGGCCGCCTCCGGGAGCAGATAGAGGGTGGCGTTGGTCGGCTCGCGCACGCGCCCGAGGCAGGCGATGCCGGGGATGATCTCGCCCACCTGGGCATTAAAAGCGGGCGCCGCGCCGACCTTGCGGTACGGCAGTTGCGCCAAGCGGGCATGCTGCTCGCGGGTGAGGGCGATCACCTCGTCGAGGGCATCGGACAAGAGGGCGATATTGTCCCCATCGGCCACCACCAACAGCGCGCCACGCCAATCCTCGTACTCCGCCACCGAGACTTGCGCCTGCTGACAGTAGCGCGCGATGCACTCGCGGCGTAGGCGCTCAAAGTGGCTCTGACGCAGGCCCGCACCCATGCGCGCCACGGCCTGCGGGTCTGGTGTCTGCCCCTCCTCCATGCGCAGCAGCTCGGCGTCGGATATCCCGCCTCGGTCGCTCAGCGCCTTCATCTCCCAGCGATAGGCCGCCTCGACAAAGGCGGGATAGCTGGTGCGGTCGAAGCGCTGGGGCGTGCGTGCGTCGCTCAGCGCCTGGAGCCGTTCGACCAACGCCTCCAGACCGGCATCCGCCATCACCCGCAGCGGGTGCTTGGGATTCTCCGAGGTCCCCTCCAACAGATGATTGTTGCTCACCGTGGCCCCGGCACTCTCGCTGTAGAGCAACTGCAACTCCAGAAAGCAGCCCTCGCCGGGTAGGTCGACGATCAGCGCCACCACACCGTCAGACTCGCGCTGAAAGGCCCAGCGCAACAGCCCGCGCAGCTCGGGAACGCGATAGACCGCAATGGGCGAGAAGCCAGCGGCCCTCAGCTGCTCGGCATACGCCTTCACCCGCCTGGCGTAGTGCCAGCGTGGCTCGCTGACCTCGATGAGGTGGATGGTCGACGGCATCTCGGGGAGCCACCAGCGCAAGGTATTGAGCAGCCATCGCACCCGCTGCCCGTAGATCGACCAGAGAAGCCCCACAAGCGCCACAAGCAGGAGCGCCACCAGTAAATTCATACCCACCCTCCCTGTACAGCCACCCATCGGCTCTGCCGCAGCCCCTGCGCGAGAGATCAACGGATAATTTCATTGTCGTGCATACTACTTCAGGGTTTGACGGGGTGTAACCAGCGCATGTCATCATAGGCGTGCCGCTCGGTGAGACATGCGCCCGGCGACCCGGCGTATCTCAGGTGCGCTAACCACAACAACACACGACAACACGTCAAAGGAGTGACAGATGGTAAATCCCCTATTCAAGATCCTTGGGTTTATCTTCCCCGGCCTGGGTGAGGCGATAGACGACTACGAGGAGCAGCGGCTACGCCACGCCCACGGCGATATCGAGGTCTACCACCTCCTCGGCAAGCCGAACGACTACCGCGCGCTGCGCGAACGTATGGCCGCCACCACCACCTGGGCCGAGCGCTTCTTCTACACCGAGGGGGCCTGTCATGTGATGTCGCTGCACACGCTCAAGCGCTGGGTCGACCACGAGCCCGACTCGGCGGACGCCATGCTCTGCTACGCCAGCCGCCTCTTCTTCTGGGCCTGGGAGGTGCGTGGCGGCGGACGTGCAGACTCCATTACCGAGGAGGATTGGCGGGAGTTCTTCCGCCGCCTCGACATCGCCCGCGAGCACCTGCTCAAGAGCGCGCAGATGAACCCCGCCGACCCCACCCCCTGGACCCACCTCATCCGTCTGGCCACCGGCTACTCCGACAGCGACGCGACCAAGTGGCACTACTTCAACCAGGCCAAGCAGCGCGACCCGGAGAACTGGGGCGCACACCGCATGATGGTGTTTGCCCTGACCGAGAAGTGGGGCGGCTCCAACCAGGAGATGATCGCCTTCGCCCGCGAGGCCTCGGCCAACGCCCGCGACGGCAGCGACCTACCGGCGATCCTGGTCAAGGCCTATCTGGAGAACTGGATCTACCTCAAGTGGTTCGACGAGGACGAGGCGGCGGCTGCCGCCTTCCTCGACGACCCGGCGATCCGCCGCGACATCGTCACTGCCTACGAGCGCTCCCTCGCCCACCCCGATTTCGTCGCCAGCAAGAGCACGATCTTCGTGCGCTACCTGATGAGCGCCTGGTTCTGGCATGTGCGTGACCGCGAGCGTCTCTGTACCGAGTTCGCGCAGATGGGCAATCGCATCGAGGGCTATCACTGGGCCGATGCTGGGGGTTGGGACGAGTTCGAGGAGGCGCAGGCGTTCTGCCGCTGAGTCCCTCGCTGGCGAGGCGCATTCGGCCCCGCTACTCCACCGGCGCCACCTGCTCCGCCTCCAGCTGATACCCCGCATCCCCCAGGTCGCTGGCCAGATACTCGGCCTTCAGCCGCCCCACCACCTGCACCGGGCCGTAGAGGTCCACCGCCGTCACCGGCCTCGGGCTCTTGACCCAGATGAGCTGGTTGCCCGGTGGTGGCGGCACGTGGATGCAGGCACCGACGTAGGGCACCAAGAGGAACTCGCGCATCTGCGTGCCGTCGCCCTCCAGCGGCACCACCAGGCCACTCAGGCGCACCCGGCGCCCGTTCAGCTCCGTGCGCAGCGGTGCGCGCGGGGAGACCAGCGCCGCCGCGTCGATCACCGCCTGGGAGAAGGGGTCGTGGTTGCCGGGGGTGAAGAGCTGCTCCTTGGCCACGCGGTCGTGCAGCGTCTCGGGGTTGCCCCCGGCGGGGATGAGGTCGGGCCAGGTGAGGTCGAGCAGGGTCGGGTCCACGGCGGGCGCCGTGTCGGGTGGCGGTGCCTCGTCGCTGCAAGCGCCGAAGCAGAGTGAGACGCACAACAGGAGGAGAGGGCGCCACACGACGCTACTCCTCGTAGCTCTCGACACGCTCGACATCGAGGGTGTAGCTGGCGTCGCCGGTGTCGTTGGCGTGGTGCTCGCTGCGCAGTGTCCCCTCGACCCACACGGCCTCGTAGAACTCACGCACGGGCACCCCGTCTGCCGCAGTGCGCACGTAGACCACCTGGTTGGCGGGCGGTGGCGGTACATGGATGCAGGCGCCGAAGTAGGGCACCAGGAGGAACTCGCTCATGCGCTTGGCATCCGCCTCCAGCGGGATCACCAGCCCCGGCAGGCGCACACGGCGCCCGTCGAGGGAGGCGACGGTGGGGGCGTGGTCCCATAGCGCGCGTAGCTCCGCCTGGATCGCACGTACCTTGGGGTCGTCGTCCTCCAACTGCTCCAGGTTGTACTTCTTGTTCAGCGCCTCGACCTGGGCGTCTGCGTCGTAGTCCGGGGGCATCAGGTCGTCCCAGGTGAGGAGGATGAGCCCGGCGGGATTGAGCTTGGCGGCCCAGGGGTCGGCCTCGGCGTGCAGCGTGGTGCTCGCGAGCAGGCCGAGCAGGCTCAGGAGGAGGATGAGGCGGTGGTGCATGGGGCGGTGTCTCATAGGCGGATACTCATGCCGTCGGCCAGGGAGTAGCGGTAGGCGCGCCAGGCGGGGATGCTGCCGACGACCAATCCGGCACCGAGCACCAGGCCGAGCAGCTGCCACTCGTGGCGCGAGGGGAGGCCGAGGCCGAGTTGCAGGCCGTAGTGCGCCTGGAGCAGTGGTGCGCTGAAGGCGAGCAGCAGATAGAGCAGGGCGAGGCCGAAGGCGGCGCCGAGCAGTGCCAGGGTGAGCGCCTCGCTCACCAGCAGGGTGAAGATCTGCCACGGGCGCGCCCCCACCGAGCGCAGGATCGCCAGCTCGCGCCGCCGTTCGCCGAGCCCGGCGAGCAGTGCGGTGAGCATCCCCGCCAGCCCCACCAGCACCACCATGGCGGAGACCGCCAGCAGCGCCTGTTCGCCGATGCCGATCACCTGCCACAGCTCGCCCAGGGCGACACCGGGGAGGATCGCCAGTAGCGGCTCCTCGGGGTAGTCGTTGATGAATCGCTGCAAGCGGAACACCGCCACCCGCGAGTGCAGGCCGACGAGGAAGGCGGTGAGCGTCTTCGGCGTCAGGTCCATCTCCCGTGCCTGTTCAGCACTCAGGCTGTGGCCGGGGCGCGGCGCGCCGTTCTGATAATCGATGTGGATCGCCTCGATGGCAGCGAGACTGACGTGCACGGTGCGATCCACCGGGGTGCCGGTGGCGGCGAGGATGCCGACCACGCGAAACGGCTTGTCGGCGTGGTCGACGAAGCTCACCTTGCCCGCGCCGTGGCTGAGTACGATGGCGTCGCCCAGCCGGTAGCCGAGCGCCTTGGCCACCTCGGCGCCGAGCACGGCGTCGTAGAGGTCGCTGAAGGGGACGCCCTGGGCCAGGCGCAGCGGCTGGCGCTGGCCGTAGCGATAGTGGTCGAAGTAGGCCGCCGTGGTGCCGAGCACCGGATAGCCCTGGTGTGCGTCGCCGAGGGCGAGGGGGATGGTCCAGGCCACCTCGGGGCGTGTGGCGATGGCCTGATAGCTCTGCCAAGAGATGTTGTTGGTGGCGTTGCCGAGGCGGAACACCGCGTAGAGCAGCAGCGGCACCGGGCCGCTACGCGCGCCCACCACCAGGTCGGTGGCCGAGAGGGTGTTGGCGAAGCTCGCGCGCGCCTCTGTGCGCAGGCGCTCGACGCCGAGCAGCAGGGTCACCGCCAGGGCGATGGAGAGGAGCGTGAGCAGCGCGGTGGCGCGGCGGTTCCACAGACTCTTGAGGGCCAGGATGATAATCGGCATGGTCGGGCTCCTCACTGTACGGCGCGGTTGAGCGCCGCCAGTTCGAGGGTGCGGTCGAACAGCGGCGCGAGGCTGGCGTCGTGGCTGACGAAGAGCAGGGTGATCCCCTCCGCCGCGCACTCCCCCTCCAACAGGCGCAGGAAGAGTTCGCAGCGGTCGGCGTCGAGGGCCGAGGTGGGCTCGTCGGCGATCACCAGCTCGGGTGAGCCGATCAGCGCCCGCGCCACCGCCACACGCTGCTGCTGGCCGACCGAGAGTTCGGTCACCGGGCGCCCACGCAGGCGTGGGTCGTCCAGCCCCAGCTCGGCGAGCAGGCGTAGCGCCTCCTCCTCCGGGCTGCGCTGCTTGTCGCGCAGGCGTTGGCTGCGCCGGGGGGAGAAGCGGCACGGCAGGGTGACGTTCTCCACCATGGAGAGGTAGGGGAGCAGGTTGAAGAGCTGGAAGACGAAGCCGATGTGGTCGGCGCGAAAGCGGTCGCGCCGCGCGCCGCGCATCAGGTGGAACGGCTCGCCGAGCACCTCCAGCACGCCGCTCTGTGGCTGGCTCACGCCGCCGAGCAGGCTCAGCAGGGTGCTCTTGCCCGAGCCCGAGGGGCCACGCAGGAAGAGCCGCTCGCCACGGGGGACGTCGAGCCGGTCGATGAGTAGGGTCGGCGGCGCCTGTTTGTGCCAGCGGAACTCCAGGTTGTGCAGGGAGATGGCCATCTCGCGTAGAAACATGGCTACTCCCCCATCAACGACAGACGCGATTGTGCGGCGCTCAACGACGCACCGCCCTGCCCCTGCGCACTCACCCATTGCACGCTGAGGCTCTGGCTGGCCGGGAACTGCTCGAACCAGCCTAGCTCCAGCTCGGTGAGGGCCATGGGCTGGTCACAGTGATAGGCGTAGCGGGCATGCAGATCGAGGTGGTCGTGGGCCGCGTCGTCGTGAGCATCGTGAGCATCGTGAGCATCGTGAGCGTGGGCGTCGTGGTCGTGGGCGTCGTGGTCGTGGGCGTCGTGGTCGTGGGCGTCGTGGTCGTGGGCGTCGTGGTCGTGGGCGTCGTGGTCGTGGGCGTCGTGGTCGTGGGCGTCGTGGGCGTGGGCGTCGTGGGCGTGGGCGTCGTGGGCGTCGTGGTCGTGGGCGTCGTCGTCATAGGCCGCGTGGTCACGGGCCTGCCCCTCGTCCGCGGCGGGGGTGCCATCCAGCAGGGGGCTCTCCAGCGTCACCTCGACCAACCGGCAGGCGGCGGCATCGGGCAGGCGAAACAGTGATTCGGCACGGTACAGGCGCGCTCGCGTGGCGGCCACCGCCTCACGCTCGGTGGCGTCACGCGGTGGGTGCTCGAAGCCGAACAGGTCCATGGCGGGGCTCTCCAGCTCCAACAGCAGGTCTTGGCCGTCGACGACTAGATCGAGTCGGCCACTGCCGTGGAGATGGGCACCGTGCTGGCGAAACTCGGCGTAGGCGCCGTGGGCCGTGCAATAGAGGGCGATGGCGCAGGCGCTGGCCAGCACCCGGCGGTGAGATCGATTCATCATGGGGCTCTCGCTCTAATTGGGCCCCGCTCGGCGGGGCGTAGACACTCGGGTGGCGATTCAGGCGAGGGCGGGTGGGGCGCGACTCTGATAGCGGCGCGGTGTGGCGAGATGAAGCGTAGTCTGTACAAGCCGCTGTGGGCACGGAGCCACGGCTGGGGGGGGCACCACAGCGGGGGTGACCGGCAGCCCGTGCCCCTGCGCATCCAGGTGGATACAGAGTTCACACCCCCCCTCCTCCTGCGCCAGGCCGTGCTCCAGCGGGTGGAGCACGGCCTGCAGTTGCAGCCACAACAGCAGCACCACGCAGAGCCACACTAGGGGTCGGCGTAGGGCGGCGGCGTGGTGATGTGGGGTGACGAGCAAGGGTGACCCGGGTCGGCGTGACGAAGGGTGCCAGTGTAAAGCAGCCCCGACGGGCAGGACAGCACCAAGCGCCGCGCGGCCGCCCCGAGGGGCGCGGTACCGAGCCAGGGGTGAATGTGAAATCCGTGTAAACAGCGAAACAGTCGCTTGTATCACCCGGCCGCACACCCGCAAAATCCACTACATACGGATCGCGCCGGTGCCCGCCTAGGCCCGCACCGGCAAACACGGAGGGCGTTACCCCATGTCACGGCGCGAGACCCGCGGCCTTCGCTACACACGCGGCGCTGGGCCAGGGTCGACACACACTGTCGCACCTGGACCGCACGCCCGAGGTGCCACCGGCCTTGCCCCGGCACGCTCACCCTACCGGGTCCAACCCTCCCATGCCCAACACCACTCCCCACGCCCATGACCACCCTTGATTATCGCTATGAGTTTCGCTTCGCAAGCGGTCGGGTAGAGACCTTCACCCTGGTGCTGAACGAGGCCACCCTGCGCCCCGTCGAGCGGCTGGACCCGTACAAACTGCCCGAGTGGACCCGCCTCGGCTTTCGTAAGTGTGCCGGTTGCCCGCTCGACCCGCTGGAGGAGAGCTTCTGCCTCGCCGCCGCGCGTCTGGTGCCGCTGGCGCAGCAGATGGGCGATGTGATCTCCATCGACGACGTCGAGGCCAAGGTCATCACCAACGATCGGGTGGTGATCTCGCAGACCTCGGCCCAAGAGGGGCTGCGCGCCCTGATCGGGCTGATCCTGGCCACTAGCGGTTGCCCCTACACCGCCTTCTTCCGTCCCATGGCACGTTTCCATCACCCCTTCTCCAGCACCGAAGAGACCTTCTACCGCGCCGCCTCCATGTACATGCTCGGCCAGTACTACCGCTGGCAGCACGACAAGAGCGTCGACCTCGACCTTAAGGGTCTCTACCACTTCTACGAGAAGGTGGCGCTGGTCAACAAGGCGCTGGCCGACCGCCTGCGCACCGAACAGCGTGAAGATGGCACGGTCAATGCCGTGGTCCTGCTGGATATGTTCGTCAAGAGCCTGCCGGACCTGCTCAGCGAGACGCTCAAGGAGCTGGAACCACTGTTTCAGAGCTACATCGACGCACCGCATGTAGTCTGAGGCCGCCGCCCCGCGAGGGCCCCAGGATAGTTGTCGCCCAACCACTGGATGCGAGGCACGTGGTGTAGCGCGCTGTGCACCGCCTCATCAGAACTCGTAGCATCAAAGCTCAGTCGGCACGGGAGCGGTCGGCTGGGGCCCCTTGTTATGGTTTCCTGGCTTGACAAAAAGTACGAGTGCCAAAACAAAAGACATCAACCCTAAAATGAGCAATGGCCATGAAAATGGATCAACGCTTATACCCCACGCGGCCTCAAGCAAGACGGTGTTTCTTATACTAAATAGCGCCGCCAACCAGAAAACAACCAACCACCAATGAGACATATCAATATCATTCAACCGTCCAGAACAAAACGGCATACATGCTGCCAAGTATACAAACGACAACATTGACGTTATTGACAAATACTGCATGCCATTCAGACCCAGCGCCAGACTTAAATACTGAACGAAGTTGTGCAAAATAATCGCACCCATAGACATCGCCGCAATAGCCAGAAGGTAGGTTTTTCTATTTACTCTGCCTTTCAATATTTCCATGACCACTTTTACCAATAACACCACCGCTCACCGAACGCGCAGGAAGCACTAGCAATCAAAGCGAAGTGGCTTGTTTGGGTTTATTCAATCACAGCCAAATGAAATTTTCCGCCTTTATCTTTGATTCCGTTTATCTGTTTCAAACAGTCTTCTAGTTCTTCGCACAAATACATCAACTCCTCATCCCCAAGACTGGAAAGCATTCCAGCCCGAACCTCGCTCAGAAGCGTGCCAATTGTTTTGCTTCCATCACTAGCATCAAACCATGTCATGTCGTCAATTCCATAGCCAAGACCAGTCTCAGGGTCTATGCTCATATCGTCTTCGATTTCGTCTTCATCAAACTCGTCAGAGAACTCATCTCCATAATTGAAGTTTAAGTCTGTAAAATCAAAAAAATAGCTTAGTTTTGCGACTCCCGCCTTCGAACAAATATCATCAAGTTCATGTGACAGCCGATGCATCATCGTGTGATCATCACTCTCCTTTGAGTAGTTGCGGCCATCTAAAGTATGAATCCACAAAGTCATTCCCATTTGATTTTTCTCCTGTCGGTTCACTACAAACATCAAAGCTAACGAGCGTCAGGAAGCAGGCAAAGCTTGCTGTAGGGCGTCCCTATTGAGCGCCGTGTTGGGCGGCATTTACTCCAGAAATTGAAGGCACAAGCGCTGGAAGATGCGCCTTCAGTTTTTCAATTTCAGGTGCGGGATCTGTGCGTTTGAATATGCGCTGAAGCGCTAACATTTCAGCGACAAAAAACACTGGCCACTCTGTGCTGCTCCCGTCAATATTGCCGCAACCAAGCCAGAGCAAGAACGGTTTACGCAAGACCATAACCACCCACCCAAAATCCTCTAGGATGACACCCTCAACGGATACGCCTCGCTCTTTGAGTTGCTCGGCGAGCCACAGCGCCAGTGCTTTGCCGTAGCGGCCAGGATTGGTTTCGTCCTCCTCACCCGCGATGGGTTTGAAGAAATCCGTGGTGAATGTGACTTGTGGCCCCAAGTTCATGACGTCCAACAGTTTTAATGAGACGCCTCAACGCTATTCCCAATAATAAGGAGGCGGCCTAGCGCAAATCACATGGAATCGAGTTGTCTCGTATCATTTTTTCAGTTTACACACCCAGACTGAATATAGCCTTGGCTACGTATCACGCAATTAACTCACTGATTTAAATGGATTTTTCCCATACCAAAACGACCATCCGCCTTCCCTCCGGCCCCCAACTCTAGCGCTCACAGCTCGCCGTTTACAAGCGAGTACCAGTGCACCCCTCGTCTACCTCCGTGCTAGGCCACCAAGGCGTCGTTCGCGCCACCACACCGGCCTTATCCACCTAGCATTTCACCAAGCACTTCAAACACCCGCCGCACGCGCGGATTGGTGCGCAGCTCACGATGGCAGACGAGCCACAGTGGCACCGTCACTGGGGCGCCGAGCCCGGGCAGTGCGATGGCCAGATCTGGGTCTTGTCGGCCTATCGCCTCGGGGAAGATAGAGAGGCCGATCCCGGCCTTGACCAGGTGCCAGTGGAGGATGTGAGAGTGGCTGGTACAGGCGATGTTCGCCGGGCCGATGCGCCAGCCGGCGCGGTTGACCATCTCGAACAGTGGCGTGTTGTCGTCGAAGCCGATGATACGAATCTGCGTGAAGAGTTCGTCGTCGGTGCGACCTGCGAGACGGTCGAGGTAGGTCCGGCGGCCGAAGAACCAGCACGGCTCGTCGAACAGTTTGCGCGCGATGAGGTCGGGCTCGCTGGGGCGAAAGCTGCGCAGGGCGATGTCCGCCTCGCGGCGTTTGAGGTCGCTCGCGGCGTTGGTCACCACCACGTCGATCTCGATCCCGGGCTCCAGTTGCTGGAGCAGGGCAATCACGGCAGGTAGGCGGAACATGGCGTCGATCTCGCTGGCGGAGAGGGTGACGCGCCCCTGCATCGCGACGCTCTCGCCGCTAGCGCTAAGGGCGAATGCGGTGGCCTGCGCCTCCATCTGCTCGGCGTGCTGGAGTAGTTTCTCCCCGGCGAGGGTGAGCTGTACCCCCTTGCCGACCCGCTCGAAGAGGGTGACACCGAGCGCCGCCTCCAGCGCGGCGACTTGGCGGCTGAGGGTCGGTTGGGTGGTGTGTAGGGTGCGCGCGGCGCGCGACAACGAGCCCGCACGGGCGCTGGCGAGGAAGGCGCGGACGTGGTTCCAGTCGAAATCGGCGGTGTGTATGTCCATACATTTGCGTATATCACGCATGCCGTTTCTGGTGAATACAAATATTTATGTATGACTAGACTCTGCGCAAACACCACTCACAAAGGGGAAGCGCAATGGCTGGTCAACGCATCTGTATCGTCGGGGCCTCGGGCAAACTGGGGCAGTACATGGTCGCGCAGGCCCTGGACGAGGGCTACGAGGTGGTCGGTGTCTGCCGCCCGGAGAGCGTGGCGAAGCTGGCGCACTTCGACGATCGGCTGCGTATCGTACCGGGGCGCACGAATGATCGCGCGGTGATCGCCGAGGCTGTGAGCGGCTGCGCGGCGGTGCTCACGGTACTCGCCCCCTGGGGGGTGGAGGGCTACGCCACGGGCACGGCGCAGGCGGTGCTCGATTTTGCCCCGCCCGATGCGCGGCTCATCTTCTCCTGTGGTTGGCACATCTCCCTCGACGGGAAGGACCGCTACAGTTGCCAGCTAAAGCTCTTTTTGGCCCTCTTCGGTCCACTGGCACGGCTGCTGCGCATTGCCGACCTGAACGATCAGGTGGAGGCGTGTCGGCGCATCTTTGCCAGCGAGCGGCGCTGGACCGTGGTGCGCTGCAGTGACATGGAGGAGGGCGAGGCCGAGGGGCTGCCCATCTGGCGTGAGCATGTGGGTGACCCCGCCTTGGCGCACAATCGCACACGGCGCATCGACTTCGCGCACTTCATGCTCGCGGCCATCGCGGATGTGGCGCTGGAGCGGCGGGCACCGGCCATTGCCAGTCGGGTGAGTGGCTGAGACGACCTCACTCGACCGATGAGATATAGCTCTCTCCGTGCGCCAGTACGCGAAAGTCCACCGGCTGCTCGCGCAGCGCCGCCTGCAGGGCCTCGACCGGGTCGTCCAGCGCATCATCGGCCAGGGGGAAGGTGCCGAAGTGCATGGCCAGGCTGGTCTTGGCCCCGAGCACCCGGTGCGCGGCCAGCGCCTCTTCAGGCGCGGTATGCACCGCGGCCATGAACCAGCGTGGCAGATAGGCGCCGATCGGCAGCAGGGCGAGGCTGGGGGCACCGAGACGCTGGCGGATCTGCGTGAAGTGGTCGCCCCAGCCGGTATCCCCGGCGAAGTAGATGCGTTGCTCCCCCTGCTGCAGGTAGAAGCCGCCCCAGAGGCTGCGGTTGCGGTCGAACGGCGAACGGGCGGAGAAGTGCACCGCGGGCACCAGGGTGATACCGACGCCCCGTACCTTGAGCGCCTGCCACCAATCCAGCTCCTGCACCTCACTGAGGCCGGCCCCCCGCACCAGCACGCCGTTGCCGAGTGGTGTCACCAGGCGCGGGCTGTCGCGCGCGGCGAGGTAGGCCAGGGTGGGCAGGTCGAGGTGGTCGTAGTGGTTGTGGCTAAGGAGGATCAGATCGATGGGTGGTAGCTGCTCGCGGCGCAGACCCGGCGCGGCGCGGCGGCGCGGGCCGACGAAGGCGAGTGGGCTGGTACGCTCGGACCAGATGGGGTCGGTGAGGATGTTGATACCCCCCATCTGGATGAGGAAGGTGGCGTGGTTGATGAAGGTGACGCGCACCCCTTCGGTGACCTGTTGCGGTGGATCGGGGCGCACCTGGGCCGGGAGCGGCGTCTGTGGCCAGGCCCCCGGTTGACGCTGCAGGCGCCAGCGCAGTAGGTCGCCGAGGCCGTGGTCGTCGTGCCCCCCCGGGTTGAAGAAGCGCTCGCCATCGAAGTGGTCCGAGGGTGGGCCGGCGTAGCGCGCACCGGAGCAGGCGTTGAGACCGAGGTAGCCGAGGACGAGGGAGAGGAGGGCGACGTGGCGAAGGCGTGGCTGGGCCATGGTGCGGCTCCCTGAGGCGTGGGTCGAGGGGCAGATGGTGGCACACGGCGGCCCGCTCAAGCCACCCGGGTCGACGCCGGGTGGCGGTGTGCCCCTAGAGCCAGGGCTCCAGGGCGGCGAGGGCGCGTCCGTGCGCCGCCACCAGGGTGCTCACCTGCTCGGCGGTGAGTTCACAGCCTAGCGCCGCCTGCTCCGCCTGCAGGGCGAGGGCCGAGAGCTGCATCGCCCCCACGTAGGCGGCACTCGATTTGAGGCTGTGGGCATGGCGCACCATGGCCTGCTGCTCATCCGCCTGCAGCGCCGCGTCGAGGCCCTGCAGGTGGTCGCGGATGTCGCTGAGAAAGACCGGCAGCAGCCCCTTGAACGCCTCACGACCGACGCTACGGCGCAGCTCGTCGAGTAGCCGCTCGTCGAGCAGGGGCAGGGTCGGGTCGGGCACTTCGGCACGCACCGGGGCCTGCGGCGCGGGGGTCTTGGTCGGGACGCGGAGCCAACGCTGCAGGCAGGCGCTGAGCGCACTGCGGTTGAAGGGCTTGGAGAGGAAGTCGTCCATCCCCACGGCCTGACACTGCGCACGCACCTCGTCGGTGGCGTTGGCGGTGAGGGCGATGATCGGCTGGCGCGCGCGCCCCTCTTCCTGCTCCAGGAGGCGGATGCGGCGGGTCGCCTCGTAGCCGTCCATCACCGGCATCAGGCAGTCCATCAGGATCAGGTCGTAGTGAGCGGCACGCACGCGCGCCAGCGCCTCTGCGCCATCCCCGGCCACCTCGGCCTGCAGGCCGAGGCGCGCGAGCATGGCGTTGGCCACCTTCTGGTTGGCCTCCACGTCCTCCACCAGCAGGAGGTGCCCGTGCAACCCCTGCGTCTGCGGCTCGCTGCGCACACGCTCCATCTCCTCCATGCTGTGGCGGGTGATGAAGGGGCGTTCACCCCCCCCCTCGGCGCGGGCGGCGAGCACCGAGTCGAGGGTACGGTGCAGCAGCGAGCTGTGCACCGGCTTGGTCAGGTAGGCAGAGAAGCCGACGTGACGGAAGTGGCTGGCGTCGCCCTTACGCGCCACCGAGCTGAGCAGGACCATGGCGGTCTCCTGCAGGGTGGTGTCGGCGGCGATGCGCTTTGCCAGGTTCTCGCCATCCATGTCGGGCATCAGGTAGTCCAGGATGGCGATGGCAAAGGGCATGTCGCTGCGTTTGGCCGCCGCCAGCTTCTCCAGCGCCTCGTAGCCGTCGGCGGCCTGGGCCACGTCCATGCCCATCTGGATCAGCTGCGAGCCTACCACTTGACGGTTGACCTGGTTGTCGTCCACCAGCAGCACACGCACACCGCGCAGGTTGCGATGGGGCAGCGGCTTGGGCGGCGGGCTCAGCACCAGGGGCAGTTCGAACCAGAAGGTGGAGCCGAGCCCCTCGCGGCTCTCTACGCCGATACGTCCCTCCATCAACGCCACCAACCGCTGGCAGATGACCAGCCCGAGGCCGGTGCCACCGAAGCGCCGCGTGGTGGAGGAGTCGGCCTGGGAGAAGGGCTGAAACAGCCGCTCCTGGGCGCGGCGGGAGATGCCGATACCGGTGTCCTCCACCTCGATGCGAAACAGGGTACGCTCCGCGCCGGGGGAGGTGCGCACGCGGATCAACACATGCCCCGCGGAGGTGAACTTGACCGCGTTGCCCACCAGGTTGAGCAACACCTGGCGGATGCGCGACACGTCGCCGTGCACGTAGCGTGGGGTGTCGGCGGCATAGTCGAGGATCAACTCCACCCCCTTGGCGCTGGACTGGCTGCTCTGCAGCACGGCGACGTCGTGGGCGGCGTGCTCCAGGTCGAAGTCGATCAGCTCCAGCTCCATGCGCCCCGCCTCGATCTTGGAGAAGTCGAGGATGTCGTTGATCACCGTCATGAGCGACTTGCCGCACTGGTCGATGGTGTGCACGTAGTCGCGCTGCTCCTCGTTCAGGGGGGTCTCACCGAGCAGCTCGGCCATGCCCAGTACGCCGTTCATGGGGGTACGGATCTCGTGGCTCATCACGGCGAGAAACTCACTCTTGGCACGCGACGCCTCCTCGGCCACCTCGCGGGCGTGGATCAGCCCCTCCTCCCAGCGCACGCGCTCGGTGATGTCGCGAAAGGCGATCACCGCCCCCACGACCACGCCGTTTTCGATCATCGGCGAGGTCATGTACTCCACCGGGATGGGGGTGCCGTCTTTATGCCAAAACACCTCGTCACTCACCGTGCGACTCACCCCCTCGCTCAGCGCCAGGTGGGAGGGGCACGCCTCCACCGGGTAGGCCTCGCCGGTGCGATAGCTGTGGTGCAGCATGGCGTGGCTGTTCTTGTGCAGCAGCTCGTCTAGGCCATAGCCGAGGATGCGCAGCGCCGCCTTGTTGATGAAGGTGGTCGAGCCGTCGGTGTCGATACCGTAGATGCCGTCGGTGGTGCTGTTGAGCAGCAGTTGCTGGGTCTGGCTCAGGCGGCGGTAGCGCTGCTCGCTCTCCTGTTCACGCGCCACCCCCTGCGCGGCGCGGGCCAGGGCCAGGGCCAACAGCCCCATCAGGGTGATCGAGGCGAGCAGCATGAGGCCGCCATTGGTGAGTAGCTGGCGGCGCTCCTGACGCAGCTCCTCGGTGATGTCGAAATAGAATTCGTAGGCACCGATGAGCTGCCCCCCGCTCAGGATCGGCACATAGGTCTCCATCACGTCGAGCTGCACCACGATCCCCTCGACGTTGCGCCCGCCCTTCTGTACCCGCTTGCTCACCAGCTGGCCGCTGCGCAGCGTCTCGGAGTCGGCCACCCAGGCGCTGATACCGCCCCGGTCGCTCGCCTCGGTGGAGAAGATGACCCGCCCCTGCGCGTCGAACAGCTTGAGCTTCCACAGTGAGAAGTGGCGCACCAGGCTCGGTGCGATGCGCAGCAGCTCGTGGATGCCCCCCTGGCCGTGTCGCGCCACCTGCTCGGCGATCCACCCCCCCACGTGTCGCGCCTCCTCCTCCTTGGTGGAGAGGATGCTCTCGTTGCTGGTGCGGCTCAGGCCGAAGAGGCCCAGGCTCGGTAGCAGGATGGCCAGGGCCAGGGCGAGGAAGAAGATAGCGCGCAGGCGCCGGTTATGGAGTATGAGCAATGTTTGGCATTCACCTCGTTTCAGGTTTGCGGGCGCCACGCCGAAGCCGCACCCGGGCTTGCGCCTCATCAGAAATTGACGATGGGGCGTTTAGGGCGTTATCCCACAATAAGTATGAGAAACGACCTACGTGATTGCCAACTTATCTGACGTCTGCGTCGGCCGGTGATCGTAGCCCAGAGGCGTGCCGATAGGTCGACCGTCCGGCGGGAAGGGCCCGCCGAGCAGGGCGCCGGTTGACGGCCCCCGTCGCCTCCGGGCGGGGCGCTCCCCGGCGCACCCGCCCCTGCTCGCAAAGGCGCCGCGTGACTTGACCCACCCCTGAGGGGCCCGAGAGAATAGCCCGACAGCGTCCAGCGGACGCCCCTTTCAGCTTCAAGTATCCCGAAAGCGCCGACCCCCATGAAAAAACTCCTCATCGCCGGTGGTGGCCACGCGGACCTCCCCCTCATCCGCGCCGCCAAGGGGCTCGGCTACTGGGTGATCACCAGCGGTAACCGCGCACAGGACCTAGGCCACCGTGAGTCCGACGCCTACATCCCTTGCGACTACTCCGACCCCGAGGCGGTGCTGGCCCTGGCACGTGAGGAGCAGGTGGAGGCCCTGTGTGCCTGCTGCAACGACTTCTCCGCCCTCTCCTGCGCCTATGCCGCCGCAGCGCTGGGGTTGCCCGGTCACGACACCCCTGAGACCTCGGCGATCATCCACCACAAGGACCGCTGGCGCCTCTTCGCCGAGGCCCAGGGTATCCCCAGCCCACGAGCCATCGGTTGTAGCGACCTGGCCGAGGTGGCCGCCGCCTGTGCGCAGTTGCGCTTTCCGCTCATCGTCAAACCCGTGGACCTCACTGGCGGCAAGGGCATCCTACGCACCGATGATCGCGCCGCCACCCTGGCCGCCGCACAGGCGGCCCTGACCCTCTCCAAGGCCAAACGGGTGGTCATCGAGGAGTTCATCGAGGGGAGCCGTCACGGCTTCACCGCGCTGCTGCGTGCAGGCAGGGTGGTGTTCCACTTCAGCGACAACGAGCACTACCACCACAGCCCCTATCTGGTCTCCGCCGCCTCCTGCCCCACCTCGGTGCCGCCGCCGGCCATCGACCAACTGGTGGCCTACAGCGAGCAGATCGCCAACGCCCTGACGCTGGTGGACGGCATCTTCCACGTGCAGTTCATCCTCACCCCAGCGGGGGCGCCGGTGATCATCGAGATCTGCCGCCGCGCCCCCGGCGACCTCTACATCGAGCTGGTGCGCCACGCCACCGGCGCCCCCTACGCGGAGTGGATCGTGCGCGCCGCCGCGGGTCTCGGCATCGAGGCGGCGCGGCCACTGGCGGTGACCCGTAGCCTCACCCGCCACTGCCTGATGGCCCCGCACACCGGCATCTTCGAGGGCTTCGACTTCGACCCCGAGGTGGCCGCACAGATCATCGACCAGCTCATCTGGGGCGAGCCCGGTGAGCGGGTGGAGAACATCGACACGCACAAATTCGGCATCGTCTTCGTTGCGCACCGTGACGCGGCGCAGATGCTGGAGCAGGCCCCCAGGTTACAGTCACTGCTGGCGGCTCGGGTGCGAGTCGTCTAAGCCCCTTCCGGCCAGCGTAGCGAGAAGCGCCATGGATATGATCCCGTTCAACAAGCCGCACCTCACCGGCAAAGAGCTGCACTACATCGCCGAGGCCCACGCCCTCGGCCAGCTCGCCGGTGACGGTCAGTTCACCCGCTACTGCAGCCAGTGGCTGGAGCAGCAGAGCGGCAGCCCCAAGGCGCTGCTCACCCACTCCTGCACCGCCGCCCTGGAGATGGCCGCCCTACTCGCCGACATCCAGCCGGGTGACGAGGTGATCATGCCCTCCTTCACCTTCGTCTCCACCGCCAACGCCTTCGTACTGCGCGGTGGGGTGCCGGTGTTCGTCGACATCCGCCCCGACACCCTGAACATCGACGAGCGCCTCATCGAGGCGGCCATCACCCCGCGCACCAAGGCCATCGTGCCAGTGCACTACGCCGGGGTGGCGTGCGAGATGGACACCATCATGGCCATCGCCGCGCGCCACAACCTGCTGGTGATCGAAGATGCCGCCCAGGGGGTGATGAGTCGCTACAAGGGGCGCATGCTCGGCACGCTCGGCCACCTCGGCTGCTACTCCTTCCACGAGACCAAGAACGTCATCTCCGGCGAGGGCGGGGCGCTCTTGATCAACCTCCCCGAGCTGGTGCAGCGCGCCGAGATCCTGCGCGAGAAGGGCACCAACCGCAGCCAGTTCTTCCGTGGCCAGGTCGACAAGTACACCTGGGTCGACATGGGCTCCTCCTACCTCCCCGGCGAGCTGATCGCCGCCTTCCTCTGGGCCCAGGTGCAGGAGGCGGAGGCGATCACCGCCCAGCGCCTGGCCCTCTGGCAGCGCTACCACGACGCCTTCGCCGCGCTGGAGCAGGCCGGGCGCCTGCGCCGTCCGATCATCGCCGAGGGGTGCACGCACAACGCCCACATGTATTACCTGCTGCTGCGCGACGGCCAAGACCGCGACGCCTTCATCCAGGCCATGCGCGCCGAGGGGATCGCCTGCGTCTTTCACTACGTACCGCTGCACAGCGCCCCACAGGGTCGCCGCGCCGCGCGCACCCACGGTGAACTGCCACTGACCCTGGAGATGAGCGAGCGCTTGGTACGCCTGCCGCTCTGGCTCGACCTCGGCGAGGCCCAGGCGCGGGTCATCGCCACCGCCTGCCGCCTCCTCGGCGGCGCCTGATGATTCGCCCGCAGTAGGCCACACCCGCCCTACCTACCTCGGATAGACCATACCCACCATGCCCTACTCCCCTCGCGCCCACTGGCCGCGCCTGCTCACCCTCGCGGCGGCCGGCACCTGCTTGGCGATCTTCTTCGTCACCTTCCTGCACCCCATCTTTGCCAACGACCTCTGGTGGCAGATGACGCTGGCGCGCTACAACCTCTTGAGCGGCCATCTGACCCTCGATCACACGCTCTTCTCCTGGACACCGGCGGAGAACAACAGCGTCTACAACAGTTGGATTGGGGGGATGCTGCTCTACGCCGTCTATGAGGCCGGCTCGGTCTACGGGCTGCTGCTGGTGCGCTACCTGAGTCTAGGCCTGATGATCCTGCTGGCCCTGCTCTACGCCCGACGGCGCGGCATCACCCTCCACCCCCTGCTCTGGATCGGCGTCACCGTAGCCCCCCTGCTCACCTACGCCACCCATGCGGTCAAACCGACCCTGTTCAGCATCTCGCTCTTGAGCCTGACGGTCTGGCTCTACTACCAGATGCGTGCGTTGGGTGAGCGGGGTTGGGCGCTGGCCTACGGTTTCCCGCTCATCCTCATCGTCTGGGTCAACACCCACGGTGCCTTTGCCATCGCCGCCCCCTTCTTCATCGCCATCGCCCTCGGCGAGCTGCTCAACCACCGTCTGAGCCCCTCGCTCGCCCTACCGCCACGCCTGCGCAAACACCTGCTCATCGGCCTACTCCTCTGCCTGCCCGCACTGCTGGTCAATCCCTACGGCTATCAGCTGCCACTGAGCATCGTCATGAGCAGCCTGAACAACCCCTTCGGCCATATCGTCGCGACCATCTCCGAGTGGCTGCCCACCGCCAACTACAACATCGCCCCCTTCTACCTGCTCGACTACATGCTCGTGGCCATGGGCCTATTCCTGCTCGCCCAGGTACCCCGGGTACTGCAGAAACGGGCCGACTGGGTCGCGATCCTCAGCTTTATCATCTTCGTCCTCATCTACGTGAAGACGACCCGCATGGCGCCCTTTCTCGCCCCGGTGTTTCTCTTCGCCACCCTGAGCGCACTACCCGGGCGCGATGAACAGGCCCCCACGGCACGCCCCCAGCTCGCCCTGTGGCTACTCACGATCGTACTGTTCGGGGTCATCGCCCAGCGCACCTTCAGCAACCTCCCGTGCACCGGCCTGCTGGGCCCGGAGGGGGCCCTGCAAGGCGCCGCCCGAGTCACCCACAAACCCGACGATGTGGCCGACTATATCGAGGCCCACCTTCCCGGCACACGCATCGGCAATGACTACGAGAGCGGGGGCTACTTGATGTATCGCCTCTGGCCTGAGCGGAAGGTGTTTATCGATGCACGCGCCTTCCCCTACGCCGCCTGGTACAACGACTACCGTGCCGCCTTCCTGGATGAGGTCAAGCCGGAGGCGTTGCTGGCGCGCTTCCAAGCCGACATGTGGGTGGTGGACAACGCCGACGAGAGTCTTAACAACTGGTTTATCAACCGCCCCACCTGGAGCCCGCTGTTTATCGGCCACAGCCACACCCTGTACATCCCCAAGGCGGCCGACGCACCGCCCCCCGCGCTCACCCTCTCACCGCGCATCGACACACTCCATGATGGCGAGGAGTTCCGGTACCTCTTCGGCCTCGCCATCCAGATGCAGCAGCGCGACCTGGCCAGGCAGTTCGCCGAGCGGGCCCACGCCAACCTCGTCCCGACCTGCCCGGCAAACGCGCGCGTACTGCAAGACATGGACAACAGCCTGGGCGGGCTCACCGCGCTGAATGCTGGCGACTATCTGGCGGCGGCGGAACAGCTCGGCAGGGTCGCCTCCTACCAGAACGCCCGCCAACTGGCCGCCGCCATCTACCGCGGTCTGGCCGACGATATGATCAGCGCCGGGGACTACGCCAAGGCGAAGCTGTATGCGGTGCGTGCCTACCAACTGTTCGAGCCCACCACCCTGATCGACCTCTACAACATCGCCATCATCGACTGGCAACTGCGCCAGAGCACCGAGGTGAGCTATAGCGCCAAGGATGAGTGGTCGAGGTGGGAGGCCCTGGCCGAACACCTCGAAGGCAAGCTCAAGGGGAGCAGCGACGAGACCCCGCGCAAAGACCCGCAGAGCCTGCCGATGCGCGAGGTCATCGCGCGTATGCGCGCTGGCACCTATCAAGGCGAGGGGCACTATCTCGACCGCGGCAAGTAACCTCGACGGGTCCCAAGTCCACGCGCCGCCGCAGATGGCGCGGCGTCGAGTCGAGTCGAGTGCGGTATCAGGGGCTCACCGAGTCTCGGGTAGAGGGTGTCCGCCAGGGAGAGCCGCCCGCCTTGCCGGGCACCGCCCGAGGTGCAGCGACCTTCGACTCGGCGGGAGGTGCCTACCTACCGCCTGACACTCAATCGACCATCAGCTCCCCATCCATCTCCCACCCGTCACCGAGCAGCTGCGCTTGACGGCAGCGCTCGATGAACACCTCCACCGCGCGGTCCTCCCGGTTCGGGTCGCGGATGGCACGAAAGGCCACCTCGGCGGCCAGGTACTCGCCCCCCCGATAGAGCGTCCAGGCACGGCGATAGGCGTCGGCGCGGGCCATCTTGCGCTGGCACACCGCCTCGGGCTCGGCATCGCACACCTCGTAGATCTCCACCGCCCGCGCCTTGCCCTTGACCCGCACGCGATCGATGAAACGGGTGTGCAGCCGCTCGTCGCCCGCCAGCGCGGCCAGGGTGTGCTCGCTGATGAGCAGCGGGGTACCGTAAAACTTGGTCAACCCCTCCAGGCGCGCGGCGAGGTTGACCGCGTCGCTGATCACCGTCCCCTCCATGCGATCGTGCTCACCCAGGGTACCGAGCATCATGCTGCCGGTATTGATGCCCACACCGATCTCCAGCGGCACCTCGCCAAAGCGCCCCTTGTCGCGCTCCTCGCGTAGGGTCTCGAACATGGCGATGGCGGCATTCACCGATTCGTAGGCACTGCGGCTGAAGAGCGCCATCACCGCGTCGCCGATGAACTTGTCGATGTAACCACCGTGACGGCGCACCAGCGGGCCGACGGCGGCCAGGTAGTCGTTGATGAAACGGAAGTTCTCCTCCGGGGTCATGCGCTCGGAGAGGCTGGTGAAGGAGCGGATGTCGGAGAAGAGGATGGTCATCTCGCGCTGCACCTGATCCCCCAGCCCCACATCAAGGATGCTGCGCTTCTCCAGCAGTTCGAGAAACTCCTGCGGCACAAAGCGCTGATAGGCGTGGGTCAGGCGTTGTTGCAACTCCAGCGCCTCCTGCTTGCTCTCCATCAACGCCAGCTGCGCCTGCTCCTTCTCGCGGCGCATGGCATTGATGCGCTCGGCCAGGCCCAAGGAGAAGAGCACCACCTCCAGTGCCGAGCCGAAGTGCATGCCGTAGTGGGTCAGCAGCATGCTCGGTAGCAGCCCCATCGCCTTGCCCGCCACGAGGAAGGTGCCGATGAGAAAGGCCCCCCAGGCGATGAGGTAGTAGCGCGCCCAGGCCGCCCCCACGCGCAGGGAGAAGAGACCGGTGACGAAGAGCAACAGGGCATCGGCGGCGGCGCTCGCGCCGGCCAGCGGGCTGAGCAGTGGGTGGCCGGTGAGCAACGCGGCACCGGCCAGGGCCAGATTGAGCACATAGACGAGCAGCAGCAGCCGGTCGAAGCGTGGCAGGTGCGCGCGCGTCGCGAGGAACAGGCGACTGAAGCCGATGCTCGCCGCCCCGGTGAGGTAGATGAAGAAGAGGGTCAGGCGGTTGCTCGCCTCGGGGTAGTCGGGCCACAGGTACTGAAAGGCGAGGCCGTCCATGCAGAGCTGCACCAGCAGCAGGCTGCCGATGTAGCCGCTGTAGAGCAGGTAGATCCCCACCTTGAGGCGGTAGTAGATGATCAGGTTGTAGAACAGCATCACCAGCATCACGCCGTAGTAAAGGCCGAGCAGGTACTGTTCGCTGAAACCGTGGTCGGTGAAACGCGGCAGGTCCCACAGGCGCAGCGGCAACTGCAGCGAATCGTGGCTCTGCACGCGCAACAGGTACTGCTGCTGCGCCCCGGGCGGCAGCTCCACGAGGAAGGAGAAGTAGCGATAGGGGATGGCGCGATTGGCGAAGGGCAGGTCGTCACCGCCCTGCTGTCGCCTCACCAGATTTTCCGCGTCGAACTGGTAGAGGGTGAGATTGTCGTGGTGTGGGAAGTCGACACTCACCAGCAGGCGGCGCAGGCCTTGAGTCGGATTGTGCAGCTCGAAGCCGAGCCACCACACCGCGTCGTTGTATCCCAGATTGAGCAGCCCCCGCTGCACGCTGAACGGCGCCTGGCTCAGCGCCAGGGTGCGCACCTCGCGCGCCTCCATCTCCCCCTCGGCGTCACGCACCACATGCAGGTGCGGGGTGAGGTCGACCCCGTCGAGGGAGGCCTCGGTGATATCGAGGGCATAGACGTCGACCGGGAGCAGCAGCACGAACAGCCAGAGCAGCCAGCGACGGGGCAATCGGGGGAGAAGGTGGCGCATGCGGGTCTCGGCCTACCGTGGCGACAGGGGGCAGCAGCGGGTCTACCGCCGCAGTATATCGCCTCCCGCGGCGTGTGGCGCCCCCGCTCACCCCTCGCGATAGGCGACCCCGGTCCCCCCCAGGCCGCAATAGCCGTTGGGGTTCTTGGCCAGATACTGCTGGTGGTAGTCCTCGGCGTAGTAAAAGGGCGGTGCGGGGCGGATCTCGGTGGTGATCAACCCCTTGCCTGCGGCACTCAAGGCGGCCTGATAGTGACCTCGGCTCACCTCCGCCTGGGCCTGTTGCTCGGCATCGCACGTGTAGATGGCGGAGCGGTACTGGGTGCCGATGTCGTTGCCCTGGCGCATCCCCTGGGTCGGGTCGTGCGCCTCCCAAAAGTGGCGCAGCAGCGCGCTGTAGCTCAGCTTGAGCGGGTCGAAGACCACACGCACCACCTCGGTGTGTCCGGTGAGGCCGCTGCACACCTCCTGGTAGGAGGGGTTGGGGGTAAAGCCACCGGCATACCCCACCTGGGTCGACCAGACCCCGTCGAGACGCCAGAAGCGCCGCTCCGCACCCCAGAAGCAACCGAGGGCCAAGACCGCCGTGGCCATGCCCGGCGGCCACGGCTCGATCAGCGACGTGGCCAGCACCGCATGCGGGCCCCCTACGCCCATCGCCTGGGCTCGGCCGGGGAGCGCCTCGGCGGCACTCGGCAGGGTAGGTTCTGGGCGAAAGCGAAACGGCATGGCTCACCTCGGAGGACGACTAGGGGCTGGGGCTCCTGCCAGCATGGTGTCACTGGGAATGGTTTTAAACCGCAGAGGCCCCTCAGCAACCGATAGACGGTTATTGAACAACGCTCAATATGGCGCTAGAGTCTAATTGAACAATGTTCATGCACCACTGACCGGCCCCTGAGAGGGGCCTTTTTGGGCGGCTTATTAAACGCCGTTCACAATAATCGAACCGCACAAGGAGACAACCATGTCCATGTCGCACCCACGCCCGCTGCCGAGCCTCATCCTCGGCCTACTGCTACTCCTACTCGCCCCGCTCGGCCACGCCGCCGGGCTGCTCACCCCACTCGACGGCTCCATCCCGCCGCTGGAGATCCGCGACCACCAGGTCGAGGTGGTGGTCGAAGACGGCTACGCCACCACCACCGTCGAACAGACCTTCTACAACCCCCATGACCAGGCGCTGGAGGCGACCTACAGCTTCCCCCTGCCAAGCAAGGCGGCGCTGGCCGAGTTCACCCTCTGGATCGACGGCCAGCCGGTGGTCGGTGAGGTGGTCGAGAAGCAGCGCGCCCGTGAGATCTACCAGCAAGAGAAGGCCGCCGGGCGCGACGCCGGGCTCACCGAACAGGACAGCTACAAGACCTTCGACACCCACGTCGCCCCGGTGCGCCCCAAGGCCGAGACCCGCGTGCGCCTGGTCTACCTCCAGCCCGCGCACATCGACCACGGCATGGGCCGCTACCTCTACCCCCTCGAAGAGGGCGGCGTCGACGCCGACAAACTCGCCTTCTGGACCCACACCAGCGCCGTGCAGCGCCACTTCCGCTTCCACCTCGTACTGCGTAGCGCCTTCCCGGTGGACGGCCTGCGCATGCCCAACCAGCCCGGCGCACAACTGACGCAGAACGGCCCCGGCGAGTGGGAGCTGCTGCTGGAGAGCGGCGCCAGCCAGCCCAAAGAGGGCACCGCCCAGGCCAGCAACAGCGCCGTGTTCGACCTGAGCCAAGACCTGCTGGTCTACTGGCGCCACCAAGACGGCCTGCCCGGCAGCGTCGAACTCACCGCCTACAAGGGCGCGGGCGACAAGACAGGCACCTTCATGCTCGTGCTCACCCCGGCAGACGACCTCAAGCCGCTCAACCAGGGCCGCGACTTCGCCTTCGTCCTCGACATCTCCGGCTCCATGCAGGGCAAATACGCCACCCTGCTCGACGGCGTCGAGCGCGCCCTCGGCAAGCTCGGCAGCGGCGACCGCTACCGCATCATCCTGTTCAACGACCGCGCCCGCGAACTCACCTCAGGCTACACCGCCGTCAGCCCCGAAAACCTGCGCCAGACCATCGCCGACCTGCGCGCCATCACCCCCGACCGCGGCACCAACCTCTACGCCGGGCTCAAACAGGGGCTCGACGACCTCGACGCCGACCGCACCAGCGCCATCGTCCTGGTCACCGACGGCGTGGCCAACGTCGGCGAGACCGAGCAAAAGCGATTCATCGAACTCTTAAAGCGCCGCGACGTGCGCCTCTTCACCTTCGTCATGGGCAACAGCGCCAACCGCCCGCTGCTCGACGGCCTCACCCGCCACTCCAACGGCTTCTACCAAGAAGTGAGCAACGCCGACGACATGGTCGGGCAGATCCTCACCGCCGTGAGCAAGGTCAACCACCAGGCCCTGCGCGACATCCGCGTCGAGATCGACGGTGTCGAGGTGCGCGACCTCACCCCCGCCCCCATCCCCAGCCTCTACCGTGGCGAACAGCTCGTCCTGCTCGGCCACTACCGTAAAGGCGGTCAGGCCGAAGTGACCCTCAGCGGCCAGGCGGGCGGCGCCAAGCGCGTCTACACCACCCGCTTCGACTTCCCCAACCAGGCCGAGGCCAACCCCGAACTGACCCGCCTCTGGGCCTTCGCCCGCATCGAACAGCTGCAACAGAAGATGGACGACTTCGGCGTCGACGCCGAAATCGAACAGGCCATCACCGACCTCGCCCTCAGCCACGGCCTGGTCACCGACTACACCTCCATGCTCGTCCTGCGCGAAGAGCAGTTCGCCGCCTACGGCATCAAGCGCGACAACCGCGACCGCCGCGCCATCGAACAGCAAGCCGCCCAACAGCGCGCCGCCGCCCCGGTGCAGAACCGCCGCGTGGATAGCGCCCAACCGATGTTCAACGGTCCACGCGCCTCGCTGAGTGGGGGGAGTAGTGGGGGTGGCGCGTTTGGGGTCTGGCTGCTTGGCCTGCTGCTGCCGCTGGCGCTGTGGCGTAGGCGCCAAGCGGGCTGATGCTGGGAGGGGCGGTCACTAGGCCGTCCCGCCCCTTGCAAACACCCTAGCCTCAGAAAAGTTGTATCTCATCCTTTAATAACAACACCGAACCTGCGCCATGTTAAAGCCTGCATTTAACATGAACGCAGGTTCTCATCGTATGTAAAGGATACCCAAGACATGGACCCGTCAGCCCTGCCTCCCCGCCGGACGCTATCTCATCCAACCCGATGGCAGCCGATCCATTCTCCCCTCACCCTAGCGTAAGAACCTCACGTATCAAGTGTTGTACATATGCCGAGCGATGCGCATAGCAACAACCAACTCACGGAATTTCATTAAGTAACATATTGATATTCATGGATCAAACTGAACCGCTCGACGAAAAAACAAGGAAGGCAAATCAAAATGAAAGTACACTTGCAGGGCGGGATTGCCTATGTCGCCGTCCTGCTAGGATTAAGCATCACTCCGGGTGACTGCGGCGTTAAACGCCCCTTAAACACCAAAGAATGGTTCCGACAATGGCCAGTTCAGACCAGCTCAAAGCACTGCTGCTCTCCCACGTAGAGGGAGACGACGACCACTTCGTCTCGGTCGCGATGCAGCTGGCTGCCCATGAGGCGAGGATTGGCCATGGCAAACTGGCACTGGAGATCCGCGACATCGTCCAGCAGGCCCGGAAGCGCACCAAATCTGCAACCCCGATCCCCATCGCCAAGGGGCTCAAGGATGCCTCTGGCCTCCTCTATGCCACCGCACCCCATGCGCGGATCAACGACCTCGTTACCAGCCCCGAGATCAAAGAGCAGCTCAACCGCGTCATCCGAGAGCAGCGCCATGTCACCAAGCTGAAAAGTCATGGCCTCTCCCCACGCCGCAAGCTCCTCTTGGTCGGACCACCCGGAACGGGCAAGACATTCACCGCATCGGTCCTCGCCAGCGAGCTGGGCTACCCGCTCTTCCAGGTCCGCCTCGATGCCGTCATCACCAAATTCATGGGCGAGTCCTCGGCCAAGCTGCGCCAAGTCTTCGATGCCATCAGCGAGGTGCGCGGCGTCTACTTCTTTGATGAGTTCGACGCCCTCGGCACCCATCGCACATCACCGAATGACGTCGGCGAGGCCCGCCGCATCCTCAACAGTTTCCTGCAGATGATTGAGCAGGACGACTCCACCAGCGTCATCGTCTGTGCCACCAACCACGCGCAAATTCTCGACTACGCGCTCTTTCGGCGCTTCGACGACGTCATCAAGTACCAACTGCCCGATCAGGACGAAGTTGTCGCACTACTCCGAGGTCGCCTCTCCGAGTACGTCGTCAAAGGTTTCGACTGGAAGGCGCTGGCCCATGAAGCCGAGGGACTCAGCAGCGCCGAGGTCACACTCGCCGCCAAAGACGCCATCAAGACCCTCCTGATTGAGGACCATGACACTGTCACTACTGAGATGGTAGAGTCAGCCCTCAAGGATCGAAGGCGAATGAGCCATTCGGCGCACCGGTAAGGGCAAACGTGGCGAGCGACGAAAAGACTCTCAAACCCCACATCTATCTTGGAAAAACAGGCAGTAGTCTGCCATTCACATCAGCCGCGGGCGGTGGCGGCAGCTCCACCAAAGTCCCGCACAGAGATCGCCAAAGCCACGGACAAGCCCTCACCAAGCAGCTCACCCAAGTCGCACAGCAACAGGCCGAACTCCAGCAGGAGGCCCAGAGCCAACAGCTGGAATCCATGATCGGCATCCAGGTCGAGTTTGAGAGCTTCCCCGGTGTAGAGCTAGCGGTCGAAAGCCTCGCCGATGCCCGTCAGCAGATCGAACTGCTCAACGTCACCCACTTAGCTGACAAGACCTTCGCCACCATCTTTGTCCCGGAAGGCAAGCTGAACGTCATCGAGAAAAAGCTCCAAGCCTATCTTGATGAGAAGCGGGATAAAGCCGGCAAGCCGCGTGACAACCGAGTCCTGATCGACGCCATCGAATCCTTCCGCGTAGCGGCTTTGGAAGCGCTGTGGACCGATGAACCAACCCTCCTACCGGAAAACCATGACCACGCCTTCTGGTGGGAAGTCTGGCTGCCTGTGCGGGGTAACCGAAGGGCGGTATTGGCTGAATTCACGCGCTTCGCCACGGCAACGGGTATCACCGTATCCCAATACACGCTTGAGTTTCCCGAGAGGACGGTCCTCCACGCCAGAGGCAGTCGCCGCCAATTCGCTTCGAACGCCCTGTTGCTCAACTCCATCTCAGAGCTGCGCATGGCCAAGGAGACCGCAGCCTTCTTCGACAAGTTGACCCTGGAAGAGCAGCGCGAGTGGTCTGACGAGCTGCTCTCACGCCTATCCCTTCCCGATGAGGACGCAGACCCGCCCTACATCTGCATCCTAGATACCGGCGTGAATGCCGGACACAAGCTCCTGAAACCCTTCCTCAGCCCAGAGGACCTGCATGCCATCGATGCTGATTGGGAGCCAACCGATGAAAATGGCCACGGTACTGGTATGGCGGGTCTGGCTGTTTGGGGCGATCTCACCACCGCACTGGAAGCCGACGCCATCGTACATGTCGAGCACCGCATCGAGTCATCCAAAGTGTTGAGAGCACCGGGTGACAACAAAGACAAGCTCCTAGGTACTCTGACCACAATCGGCGTCACTCTACCTGAGATCCAGGAACCACATCGTACGCGCGTTTTCGCCATGGCCGTCAGCGCTATAGATACCCGAGACCAAGGACGCCCCTCTGCATGGTCTGCAGCAGTAGATAATTTGGCTGTGGATTACATCGGCGATGGGGAGAGCCCTAGGCTGATAGCGCTTTCCGCTGGTAACAGTGATGGCAGCCTGGTTGATATGAAGCAATATCCAGGCTACAACCTCCTACAAGACATTCATGACCCTGGGCAGGCATGGAATGCACTAACCATTGGTGCGTACACCAACAAGGTGCATATCACCGAAGACGACTGCGATGCATATGTGCCATTAGCGCCGCTGGGTGGCCTGTCGCCCCATAGCACCACTTCGGTTACATGGGAGAAAAAGGCTCCGATAAAACCTGAAGTGGTGTTCGAGGGTGGCAACGTGGGACAAGACAAATACGCCTGTGCCACCATCCCTAGCCTGTGTCTTCTCACCACACACCACAGTCCTGTAGACCGACACTTCTCGACCTCCTATGCAACCAGTGCAGCCACAGCGCTAGCCGCTCGCTTTGCCGCAAAGCTCTACGCGCAATACCCGCAATACTGGCCAGAGACCATACGCGCGCTCATCGTCCACTCAGCCGAGTGGACCGAGGCGATGAAAAAGCAGTTCGTGCATGGCAACACAGAGCGCCAACAGGCGCATCACCGCGTACGTTGCGTGGGCTATGGTGTACCGAACATGGAGAAGGCGCTCTGGAGTGCCAACAACTCTCTATCTCTGATCATTGAGGACTCCTTGCAGCCCTTCGAGAAACGTAAAGGTGACGTGAAGACCCGTGACATGCATCTGCATGACCTCCCATGGCCCAAAGAATCGCTCGCAGCGCTCGGCGAGGTTGAGGTCGAGATGACGGTCACTCTCTCCTATTTCATCGAGCCCAACCCATCCAGCAGGGTAGTGACAGGCGCATACAGCTATCAGAGCCACAACCTCCGCTTTGACGTCAAAAGAACACTTGAGTCGCCCGATGCCTTCGTCAAACGCATCAACAAAGCTGCCCGTGATGAAGAGGAGGGGAAGACATCGGCTCCCAAGGATCCCAACTGGTTGCTGGGCTCTGACTTCCGTCACAAAGGCTCAATCCACAAGGATGTTTGGCATGGGAAGGCCTCAGAGTTGGCAGCGCGGGGGCAGGTTGCGGTCTACCCCGCCCAGGGCTGGTGGAAGACGCGCAAGGCACAGAAGAGATACGAGAGTGATGCTAGGTATGCACTGATTATCTCCATCGCTGTACCCGATGTCTCTGTTGAGTTGTACGACGAGGTGATGGCGCAGGTCGCTGTAGCTCAGGAAACCACCATCGTCTGAATAGGCTGGTTGAGATGTCCTTACGGCGTTTCAATATCTGGGCTCATTGACGGGTGATGACCCGCTACCTCACCGTGCTGAAGCGGTCCGAGTTCCCTCTGGTGTGCAGCAAGTTGGCCGACCTGCGTGATCCGACCGCCTCGCGTAGCTTCCAGCAACCGCTGTTCGGGGAGAGGGCTGCGGTGACTGCAATCTATTTTGCTGGGTGGTAGCCTCTCACAAATGAACCGACGGGTATTCCTAGACAGACAGGCGGCACACTAGGTCACCACAACCTCTCCACTCCATACTGAGAAAGGATCTCATCGGCACTCAGCAGTGGAATATCCTCCTCCAGCGCCTGAGCGACCAACATCCGGTCGAAGGGGTCTCGGTGGTGAAAAGGCAGGTGTGAGAGGCGGTAGGTGTGCTGCATCTGGATAGGCAGTACGGTAAGGGCGTTCTGCCGCACCCGGTTTTCGATAAAGGCGCGTGGTGGCTCGCTCAGTTCGAGCTTGCCCAGGCTGTACTTCACAGCGATCTCGAAACCGCTCACCGCACTGAGGAGCAGCTCGTTCTCGGCGTCGAGGAAGATCGCCTTGGCCTTCGGGCTGAGCTGCGGTGCATCCGTCACCAGCCAGAGAAAGGCGTGGGTATCCAGCAGGACCCTCACTCGAAGTGTTCCATGAAGTCGTCTGGCAGGGTGTCGAAGTCTTCGGCGATGGAGACCAACCCCTTCGCCTCACCCAATACGCGCCCCTGTTTAGGTGGCTCGATTGGCACCAGCCTGACCGCGGGGGCGTTGGCGCGGGCGATGATCACCTCTTCGCCTGCCTCGGCCTTGGCGATGAGTGCCGAGAGCTGAGACTTGGCCTCGTGGACGTTGTACTGCATGGCTAGACCCTTCTTAGCTAAATTTTGGGTCTAAGCATAGCAACCCATCAACCGATCACCAACTGGCTATGGCTAAGCCTCAGGCCTGCACCTCTCCACCTGTATCTCCCTCTGCGCTCGCCAACGCCCGCAACCCCTCCAACGCCCGCACCAACGGCCCTTCGGCCTGCCCCTGCGGGTAGACCAGATAAACGCTGACAGCGAAGCTCGGTGCCTCGGGTAGGCGGTGTAGGCGCCCCTCGGCGAGGGCGCTGCGCACCATGCGCAGGGGCAGGTAGGCGGAGCCGCCGCGCGCCTGCATCCACTGGTAGGCGAGCCAGCCGATGTTGGCGTGCTGCGCGGGGGGCGGCAGCTCGGGGAAGGCAGCGCTGAACTGGGCGTAGAACTCGGGGCCCCAGTCGACGTGGATATAGTCGGGGTCGGGCCAGGGGCAGGCGGGGTCGGCGCCGACCAGCACCAGGGTCTCGTCGAACAGCGCCTCGACCACGAGGCCGGGACGGCGCTGGGGGGTGTACATCACGCCGAGGTCGAGGGTGCCCTGCACCAGGGCCTGCATCATCCCCTCTTCGAAGCCGATCTCCAGGCGCAGGGCCACCTCGGGGGCGGCCTCGCGCATCCAGGCGGCCCAGCGGGCGAGGAAGTCGTCCCACAGGGCGATGCGTCCACCCAGGGTGAGGGTGCCGGCGTAGCCGCCGGGCAGGCCGACGTCGTGGCGCGCCTGCTCCAGGGTGCGCACCAGGGTCTTGGCGTGGCGCAGGAAGCGCTGCCCGGCGGCGGTGAGTTCGGCGCCGCCCCGGCCTCGGCGGAAGAGGCGTGCGCCGAGCTGTGTCTCCAGCGTCTGGATGCGCGCGCTGACGGTGGATTGGGTGACGTGCAGGCGCTGCGCGGCGGCGACGAAGTTTCCGGCGGCGGCCACGGCGAGGAAGGTGCGGGCGAATTCGGTGTCCATGGCAGATACCCCTCGTGCTTCTCACTATCTCCCCGAATCCCCTGGAGTACAGCCCTCGGGCTGTGCCCTCGCTAGAGACAGCCCGAGGGCTGTACTCCAACGTCGGACCCAACATATATCGGATTAGCCGATATTAACTGCCAAAATATTTCGTTTGTCTAATACAAAAAGCGCCCCTACCCTTTGTTCACCGGCCCACTTGATGTCATCAGGGCCACCACGAACCACCCAAGGGAGAAGCCGATGAACGCGATCCACACCGCCGCCGCCCTCGACGAGGAGGGCTATCTGGTCGACCCGGAGCAGTGGAGCGAGCCGCTGGCGGAGCAGCTGGCCGAGGCCGAGGGGCTGGCCCTCGGTGCGGAGCACTGGGGGGTGTTCCGCTTTATGCGCGACTACTACCAGGAGCACGGCGTCATCCCCGATGCGCGCCACACCATCCGCTATCTGGCCGAGGAGCAGGGGCACGGGCGCAAGGCGCGCAACCACCTCTTCGCGCTCTTCCCCTACGGCTATGTGAAGCAAGCGTGCAAGGTGGCGGGGATGCGTCGTCCGCGCGCTTGGAGCACGGGCTGAGGGCGGCGCGGCGCCGAAAGCCCCTGGTCATCGTGCGAGACACCCTCTCACTCGGCCAAAGTGACCGCCCGCACCCCGATGCCACGTCGAATGGTTGCCGCTCCTCCGGGGCCACCGCATACTGGCGCAAAGATTGCGCCTTGCGGCGCCCGCCAACCCATCGGACGAGTCACCCATGCCCTCAGCCTCCCCCCTCAAGTTCGGTTTCATCGGCGGCGGCCTCAACTCCGCCGTGGGCGAGACCCACTTCATCGCCGCCCAGATGGATGGGCTGTTCCACATCGAGGCGGGTTGTTTCAGCAAGGATCCGGAGGTGAATCGCCGCACTGCCGAACGGCACCACGTCGCCCCGGGGCGCTGCTACGCCAATTGGCAGGCGCTGCTCGACGCCGAGCGCGGGCGGCTCGACGGTGTGGTGATCCTCACCCCCACCCCGGCCCACACCCCGGCGGTGGTAGCCGCCTTGGAGGCGGGGCTGACGGTGATCTGCGAAAAGGCGCTGGCCAGCAACAGCGAGGACGCCCGGCACATCGAGGCAACCCAGGCCGCCACCGGCCAACGCCTCTACGTCACCTACAACTACACCGGCTACCCCATGTTGCGCGAGCTGCAGGCGCTGGTGCGTGCGGGGCGATTCGGCACCATCGAGCAGGTGCACATCGAGATGCCGCAGGAGGGCTTCGCCCGCCTCGGGCGCGACGGCCAGCCGGTGATCCCCCAGCAGTGGCGCCTGAGCGACGGCACCATCCCCACCATCTCCCTCGACCTCGGCGTGCACCTGCACCACATCGTCGACTTTCTCACCGGCGCGCGCCCCCTGGCGCTGGTCTCCAGCCAGGCGAGCCTCGGCAGCTTCCACCAGGTGGTGGACAACGTCTCCGCACTGATCCACTACTCCGACGGCATCCAGTGCAGCATGTGGTACAGCAAGGCGGCCCTCGGCCACCGCAACGGGCTGCGCGTACGCATCTACGGCTCAGAGGGGGCGGCGGAGTGGTTCCAGATGGAACCCGAGGTCCTCACCCTGCACGACAACCGTGGCCACACCACACGCCTCGACCGCGCCTGCGTCGATGTGCAGGAGGCCCAGTTGCTGCGTTACAACCGCTTCAAGGCGGGCCACCCGGCGGGCTTCCTGGAGGCCTTCGCCAACATCTACGCCGACATCGCCGCCGACCTCGACGGTCGCACGATCGAGGGGTGCCACCAGGTCTACTCCGCCCACCATGCCCGCGAGGGGCTGGAGCTGCTGGAGGCGATCGCCCGCTCCGCCAAAGAGCGTCGCTGGGTCGAACTAGGGGCATAGCCCCTTTGCCCGGTCACCGCCATCCCCCGCTTTTCTCCACACCCAGCCCTGACCACAGCCCCCCTCGCCCATCCCGAAGTGCCCTTCGTAGGCATTGCGGAAAAAATGGGTTGACTCGCAAATGAGAACGGGTATCATCCGCTCATATTCTCATGAGAATCATTCTCGTTGATTGACGCTCGCAGCGCCCTGCGAGACTGAATCCCCACCGGGCCAGCCAGCCAGCGCCAGCGAGCCCTCCGAAGATCTGCCTCGGAGGCCGTAGAGCGTGTCCCCCTCACGCGCCACAACGCGCACCCCTCACCCCCTGCATGGTCTGGCCTGGGGCCTCGCCCTCGCCACCGCCCTGCTGCTGCACCTCGGCCTGGCGGCGCTCCTCAGCCGCCCGGAGACGACGCGCATCGCCTACGCCCGCGACCAGGGCGAGCATGGCGTGGAGCTGGGCCTGGGGGTGCTCGGCAGCGACGTGACCCGCCAGGCCACGACACCGGAGGCGACACCCACGCCCGACCTCGAACCAAGGCCCGAGCCGAAACCCGAGCCGAAACCCGAGCCGAAACCCGAGCCGAAACCCGAGCCGAAACCCGAGCCGAAGCCCGAGCCAAAGCCCGAGCCAAAGCCCGAGCCAAAGCCCGAGCCAAAGCCCGAGCCAAGGCCCGAGCCAAAGCCCGAGCCGCAACCCGCGCCGAGGCCCACACCCGCGACCAGCGCCTCGCCCGACACCCAGGGCGGCGCCACCCAAACCCAGCAAGTCGCCGCCACCGGCGAGGCGAGCGACGCCCAGGGGGGCGGTCGTGCGGGTGACGCGCGCAGCTACTTCGCCCGCGTCATGCGCCAACTGGCGCGCCACAAACACTACCCGGCCCAACTCAAAAAGGAGAAACAACAAGGCACCGTCGAGATCCAGTTCACCATCCTGCGCGATGGCTCCATCACCCAAGCGCGAGTCCGACAACGTTCTAGCCACCCACTTCTCGATCAGGCAGCTCTGGACATGTTGACGCGGGCCGACCCGCTACCGCCGATCCCCGCCAGCCTGGGGCGCGAGCAGGTCACCCTCTCCATCCCCGTCGAGTACTCATTGATTACCCAATGAAGCGAACCAGAGACTAACAACCCGATGCAGAAAAAATCCCCGGCCATCCTGCGCCCACACAGCCTACGCAGCGCCCTCGGTGGCAACACCGCGCTGCTCGGCCTCACCACCCTCGGCCTGATCGGCAGCGTCCCGGCCCTCGCCGAGGAGGTCTTCTCCCTCGACACCCTACAGATCGAGGAGCGCACCAGCGACACCAATCCCTACGCCGAACCGGGCGAGCCCTACAAGGCCAAATACTCCGGCGACGAGCGCCACAGCCGCCCGTTGGCCGAGACCCCGCAGACCATCAACGTCCTCACCCAGACGCAGATCCAGGAGTCCGGGCGCAGCGACCTGCGCGACATCCTCCAGGCGCAACCGGGCATCACCCTCGGCACCGGCGAGAACGGCAACGCCTTCGGCGACCGCTACGTCATCCGTGGTCACGAGGCGCGCTCCGACGTCTACATCGACGGCCTGCGCGACCCCGGCATGACCACCCGCGAGAGCTTCGCCGTGGAGCAGGTGGAGGTCACCAAGGGCCCCAGCTCTACCTTCGCAGGGCGCGGCACCACCGGCGGCGCGATCAACAGCGTGACCAAGCAGGCGAGCCACGACTACGACTTCGGCAAGCTCGGCGTCGGCCTCGGCAGCGACGCCCAGCGCCGCCTCACCCTCGACCTCAACCGCACCCTGGGCGACGACCTGGCGCTGCGCCTCAACCTGCTGCACGCCTACGAAGAGGTGCCCGAGCGCGCCCCCGCCGACTCCACCCGCGACGGCGCCGCCCTGGCCATCGGTTTTCGCCCCAGTGAGCGTCTAGAGGTGAAGGCCGACTTCTACCACCTGCGCGCCGAAGATATCCCCGACCTCGGCAACTACATCCGCCCCCTCGCCGAAGGCGGCCAACCGGTGGACGATCTGCCCGCCTACGCCCAGGAGCAGGACTTCCTCGACACCGAGGTAGACGTGGCCACCCTGCGCCTCGCCTACCGCGTGCGCGACGGCCTGCGCGTGCACAACGCCACCCGCATCGGGCGCACCAACAACGGCTACGTCACCACCGGCGCGCGCGGCACCACAGACACCAGCGGCAACCCCACCGTCAGCCTCAGCACCCACCAGGGCTGGCAGGAGGTGGAGTACCTGGCCAACCACACCAACCTGTTCCTCGACACCGAACTCGGCGGCCTCAACCACGCCCTGATCCTCGGCCTCACCTACACCGACGAGCAGGTGCTCAACGGCGTCTACAACGTCAGCAACAGCGGCGCCAGCAACTGCACCGTCAGCGGGCGCGGCGGCGCCAGCCCCGGCTGGTGCATCCAGGACGCCAACGGCAACTATCTGAGCAATATCAACAGCCTCATGGGGCGCCAGATCAGCAAGGGCGATTGGGACGCCGACTGGCGGGTCAAGACCACCTCCCTGGCACTGATGGACACGGTCGACCTCAACCGCGAGCTGACCCTCTTCGCCGGGGTGCGCGTCGACCGCTTCGACTACAGCAACACCACCCAAAGCGGCGGCACACAGACCGTCTACAGCTACGACGACACCCTCTGGAACGGCCATCTAGGCCTGGTGCGCGCCCTCACCCCGCAGGGCAACCTCTACCTCACCTACAGCACCTCCAGCGAGATCAACGGCGGTGAGTCCGACGTCGGCTCCAGCTGCGGCTACGGCGGCGTCTGCGTGCCGAGCGGCGACCCCGAGGCGATCGCCGACAGCCGCCCGGAGCGCGCCGAGAACATCGAGCTGGGCACCAAGTGGAACCTCAACGGCGAGCGCCTGCTGCTCACCGCCGCGCTGTTCCAGATCACCAAGCGCGACGTCATGGAGCAGCCCAGCGGCGACTCCTACAGCAACCTCGGCAGCCTCAACACCGGCGCCAACCGCGTGCGCGGCGTCGAACTCGCCCTCGCCGGACGCCTCACCGAGCGCCTCAGCGCCCAGGCCGGGGTCAGCCTCATGCGCTCCGAGGTGCTGGAGTCGATCACCCCGGCGAACGAGGGGCGCGCCCTGAGCAACTTCGCCGACCAATCCGCCTATCTCCAGCTCAACCACCAGACCACCCCCAAGCTCAACCTCGGCGGCAGCTACACCTACGCCAGCGAGATGTACGCCGGTCAGCCCGACAGCGCCGCCGGATACGACAGCACCCTCGGGGACTACAGCTACACCATCCCGGCGCACAGCGTGGTCGACCTGTTCGCCAGCTACCAGGTCAATCGCGACCTCGGCGTGCGCCTCAACGTCGGCAACGTGCTCGACGAGGACTACTACCTGGCCGCCTACCGTAGCGGTGCCTTCGCCTACAAGGGCGACGCGCGCAACGTACGTCTGACCCTCGACTACGCGTTCTGACCCAAGGCGCGGCGGGCCCCCGTGGCCCGCCCACCCAGGAGGCCCCATGCCCAACCCACTGCCGCCCTTAGACACCATCCCCGCCGACCTCCAGTGCGCCGCCGACTACCTGCGCCGCGCCCGTCACCACCTCCCCCCGGCGCTGCACGCCCAGCTCACCGGCGCCAGCGGCCAGGGCCGCGCACAGCGCGCCAATCGCCACGCCTGGGCCCGCCTCAAGCTCTGGCCACGCCTGCTCACCCCCATGCACAACGCCGATACCACGCTGAGCCTGTTCGGCCAGAGCCTGCCCCACCCCCTGCTGCTCGCCCCGGTGGCGCTCCAGGGGTTGGCCCACCCCGAGGGCGAACACGCCACCGCCGCCGCCGCCGGCGCCATGGGCCTACCCATGGTGGTGAGCGCCATGGCCGGTGAGACGCTGGAGCAGATCGCCACGCAAAACCCCGGCCCCAAGTGGTTCCAGCTCTACCTGCAAGCAGAGCGGGCACACACCCTCGACCTGCTGCGCCGCGCCGAGGCGAGCGGCTATCAGGCCCTCGTCGTCACCCTCGACACACCGCTCCAACCGCCCAACCTGAGCGCCATCCGCCACGGCTACCGCGCCCCAGCGCAGCCGTGCGCGGTCAACCTCAGCGCCTACCCGCCACCCACCCCGCGCCCGCTGCGCCGCGGCCAGTCGCGCATCCTCCACGGCATGCTCAGCGAGGCCCCCGACTGGGCCGAGCTCGCCTGGCTGCGCAGCCAGACACGCCTGCCGCTGCTGGCCAAGGGGGTGATGCACCCGCACGACGCCCAGCGCCTGCGCGAGCTGGGCTGCGACGGCCTGGTGGTCTCCAACCACGGCGGGCGCGCACTCGATGCCGCCCCGGCCAGCGCCGAGGTGCTGCCCGCCCTGCGCCAACACCTCGGCACCGACTACCCACTGCTGGTGGATGGCGGCATCGACGGCGGCGAGGCGCTGTTCAAGGCCCTCGCCCTGGGCGCCGACGCCGCCCTGGTGGGGCGCCTACAGATCGCCGCGCTGGCCGTGGCCGGGGCGCTCGGCGTGGCGCACATGCTGCGCCTGGTGAGTGAAGAGCTGGAGCTGACCATGGCCCTCGCCGGCACCCCACGCCTGGCCGACATCGGCCCCCACACCCTCTACCCTGCGAGCCCCCCATGCTGATCACCCTCCAACAACTCCTCAACGCCGACGAGGTGGCGCAGTTTCGCCAGCAGTTGGCCAGCGCCCGCTGGCAGCACGGCGCCCTCACCGCCGGTGAGCTGGCACAACAGGTCAAGCAAAACGAGCAGGTCGACGACAGCGACCCGCTGGCGCGCGCCCTCGGCGAGCACATCCGCCAGCGCCTGCTCGGCGACCCGCGCTTCATCGCCGCCGCCCTGCCACGGCGCATCTACCCGCCCAAATTCAACCGCTACGCCGACGGCGGCCACTACGGCATCCACGTCGACAGCGCGCTGTTCAGCCTGGCCGACGGTGGCCGCCTGCGCAGCGACCTCTCCGCCACCCTGTTCCTCGCCGCACCGGAGAGCTACGACGGCGGCGAGCTGCACATCGAGGGGCCGTTCGGCGCCCAGGCGGTGAAGCTGGCGGCGGGCGACCTGGTGCTCTACCCCTCCAGCAGCCTGCACCAGGTGACCCCGGTGACGCGCGGCGAGCGCCTCGCCGCGTTCCTCTGGATCGAGAGCCTGGTGGCCGACGAGGGCGCCCGCAGCCTGCTCTACGACCTCGACCAGGGGGTACAGGCGGCCCGCCTTGGCCTGCCCGCCGACGACCCCGCCCTGGGCCGCCTCAGCGCGGTCTACCACAACCTGCTGCGCCGCTGGGCGCGGCCCTGAACCCGTTCGGAGAACATCATGCTCGACCCGCTGTTTCACTGGATCGAGGTGGGTGGCCCGGTGGTCGCCATCCTCATCCTCTTCTCCTGCATCGCCACCACCGTGGCGCTCTACAAACTGCTCCAGTTCGCCCGCGCCTACAGCTCCCCCGGCGGCGCCCTGGGGGCGCAGATCGACACCCTGGCAGGCCCCGACCCCGAGGCGCTGCACGCGACCCTGGCGCGCTCGGCGCGTGCCCGTGCCCGCGTCGTCCACCACACCCTGGGTCAGCTCCTACACCACCCCGAGGCGCTGGAGACCGCGCGCCAAGAGGGGCTGCGCTGCGCCCGCGAGGAGCTAGAGCGGCTCGGCAGCTATCTGCGCCTGCTGGAGGTGATCGCCACCAGCGCCCCGCTGCTCGGCCTGCTCGGCACCGTGCTCGGCATGATCGAGGCGTTCCAGGCGATGCAGGCGGCGGGCCGCGAGGTAGACCCCGCCAACCTCTCCGGCGGCATCTGGGTCGCCCTGCTCACCACCGCCGTGGGGCTCGCCGTGGCCATCCCCGTCTCGCTGCTGCACAGCTGGTTCGAGCGGCGCGTGGAGCGCCAGGCCTTCGCCATGCACAACGACCTCGACCGCCTCTTCACCCACTGGGTCAGCCACCCGGCCCAGGGGCCCGCGACCACCACGACGGCGCCGACCCACCCACCTCTTACCGCCCCCAGCCGCGAGGCGCCGCTGCATGTCGCCTGAGCCGCGCCTCTACCACCGCCGCAGCCGCCCCATCGGCCTCACCTCGCTGATCGACGTAGTCTTCATCCTGCTGCTCTTCTTCATGCTCACCACCCAGTTCGCCCAGTGGCGCGCGGTGCCGCTGCGTCTCGCCGAGGCGGGCGGCGGCGCGGCCAGCGCGGCGCAGGGCCCGCTGCACCTCTACCTGCTCGCCGACGGCGGCCTCTACCTGGGGCCGCACGGCCCGCTCAGCCCGGCCCAACTCGGCGCGGCGCTGGCCGAGGGCGAGGCGGCCACACGCGGCGTAGCCCTGCATGGCCACCCGGAGCAGCCGCTCCAGGGGCTCATCGACCTCATCGAACGCCTCACCATCCACGGCATCACCCAGGTCGAGCTGGCCGACCTCGCCGCCCCGCCCACCCCCTGAGGAGCCCCCATGGCCGCGTTACTCCCCGCCAAACCGCGTCGCGACCTCGACGCGCAGCTGACCCCGCTGATCAACATCGTCTTCCTGCTGCTGATCTTCTTCATGCTCGCCGGACAGGTGCGCCAGGAGCCCGCCCCCGAGGTGCGCCCACCGCAGATCGCTAAGCAACCCCCGCTCAGCGCGCCGCGCCTGACCCTCGCCGTGACCGCCGACGGCGCCCTGAGCCTGGACGGGGAGCCCCTCGACCCGGCGCAACTGGCGGCGCGCCTGGCCACGCCGTTGGCTGCCGAACCCCCACCCACCCTGGCGCTGAAGGCCGACCGCCAGCTCCCCCTCGGCCAGCTCACGCCACTGCTCCAGCAGCTGCGGCGCCTCGGCGTCACCCGCCTCACCCTCTACGGCGCCGCCCGAGGGTGACCCCGTGACCGCACCCTCCCTGCAAGAGAGTGCTTGACACGCAAATGGGAATCAGTATTATCTACATCAACATTAATGAGAACGGTTTTCGTTTACATGAGTGACCCGAAATCGACCCCGCCCCCCTCGTCGGCCACCCCGCCTCGCCTCGACAGCGAGACGCTCTTCGCCGGGGCCAGCGTGGTGCTGATCCAGCATCAGGGCTGCGAATACCGTCTGCAGATCACCCGTCAGGGCAAGCTGATCCTGACCAAATAACCTGTTTTCAACCTCACTCCGGGCCAGCCAGCCGTCGCCAGCCAGCCCCGACCACCGCCAGTACCGGAGACCGACCACCATGCACAAGAGCCTTATCGCCACCGCCCTCGCGGCGACCCTACTGCCCCAGGCCGCGCTGGCCGCCGACGGCGTCGAACAGCGCCTGCGCTACCTGGAGCAGCGCCTCGCCGCCCAGGACAAGGCGATCCTCAACCGCGACGCCGACCGCTGGTGGCGCGCCGTCACCCTCTCCGGCGCCGTCGAGGCGGAGCTGGGGCTAAACGACGACGACAGCAGCGACATCGTCGCCGCCACCGCCGAGCTGGTGATCAGCGCCGCGGTGACCGAGTGGGCCCACGCCGAGCTGGTGCTGCTCTATGAAGAGGACGACACCCCGCTCGACGTCGACGCTGCCACCCTGCACCTGGGCCGCGACGACGCCCCCGTCGGCCTCACCGTCGGGCGCACGGCGCTCCCCTTTGGCCGCTACGAGACCTTGATGGTCGGCGACCCCCTCACCCTGGAGCTGGGCGAGACCTTCGAGAGTATCGTCGCCCTCGACTTCAACCAGGGCCCGGTGAGCGGCGCCCTCTACCTCTTTAACGGCGACACCGACAAAGCGGGCGCCGACGATGCGGTGGACAACGGCGGCCTCTCCCTCGCCTACGCCCATGAGGCCGAGTGGGGCGCCCTGGAGCTGGGCCTCGACTACCTGAGTGACCTCGGCGACGGCGACCTCATCGGCGACGCCATCAGCAGTGGCGCGGGCAACAGCCAGGCCGACGTGGCCGGGAGCGCGCTGCACGCCGTGGTCAGCGTCGGCGACGCCACCTTCATCGCCGAGTACCTCAGCGCCATGGATACCTTCGACGTGGCCGAGGTCGCCTTCAATGGCGAGGGGGCACAACCGAGCGCGCTCAACGTCGAGCTGGGCTACGCCATCGGCCTCGGCGGCTACCCCGCCACCGTCGCTATAGGCGTACAGCAGAGCGCAGAAGCCGTCGCCCTCGGCCTGCCCGAGACGCGCACCCGCGTCGGTCTGGCCCTCGATCTGGCCGACGGCGTCGGCCTCGCCTTCGAGTGGGCCCAGGACACGGACTACGCCGTGAGCGATGGCGGCACCGGCGACACCAGCAGCAGCCTCACCGCCCAGCTGGCGATGAGTTTCTGAATCCACCAACACCGGCTGGCAATCACCGCCCAGACCCTCAGTCGCAACGTACAGCCCGAGGGCTGTACTCCAAAGGCGATATCCAAAGGAGAGCCAAGATGCCCAGACCCGACCTCACCCTCGGCGCCCTCACCCTGCTGCTGCGCCACCAGCTCGCCGGTGACCCGCGCGCCGCGCACCAGGCCGCCGACCTGCTGGCGCGCATCGCCGAGGGCACCGACGCCGAGACCAGCGACCTCTGCACACGCATGAGCGACCGCCTGCGCCAGGGGCACGGGGCATGAACGCCCCGCTGAACCCGGTCGGCCTCGGCACCACGCCGCTGCCGTGGCCAGAGAAGATCGCAGAGCCTGCCCCGCGCCGGGCCAAGCTCTGGGAGCTGGAGGAGCGCCTGCACTGCCCGGTGGTCGGCACCTGCCTGGCCATCGAGCGCCTGCGCCACCTCGCCGCACGCTTCAACTTCGACGGCGACCCGCACGACGACTACCGCCTGCACGTCGAGGCGGTGCAGCTCTCGCTGGCGCGCAACCCCTTCAGTCAGGCGCTGCACAAACAGTTCGAGCGCGACTACGCCGCCGCCGTACGCCAGTTCAACGCCCTCAAAACCGAGGCCGAGGTAGAGCGCGCCTGGCGCCAGAGCCTACAGAGCGGCGAGGTGGCCGGTGCGCTCTGGGCCGCCCTCACCCACAAGGCGTGCAGCCCACGCCTGCGCGGGCGCATCGAGCACGACATGCACATGCTCTCGCACCAGGTGGGCGCGGGGCTGGCGCGCGACGCCCGGCGCCTGGCGCAGCTAGAGCGCCAGCTCGCCGAACAGCAGCAGGTGCACGCCACCCAACAGCGTGAGGCGAAACAGCGCGAGGCGGCACTGCGCCGTGAACTGGCCAGCCGTGAGGCCGAGCAGCAGCAACTACAACAGCAGGCCGCCAGCGCCCAGACGCTCAAGGCCCAGCTGGCCGCACTGCAACAGCGCGAGGCCGAGCAGCAGAGCCAACGCGAACTGGCCCTGCTGCGCAGCGAGAACGCCGCGCTCAAGGCGCGCCTTAAGACCCTCACCGAGCGCAGCGGCCAACTGCACGCGACACAGGCCGCACTCGACGCGGCCGAGGAGCAGCTGGCCGCCGCCACCCTGGAGCGCGACACCCTGCGTCGTCTGCTCGAAGGGGCCGCCGAGGCGCAGGCCGAGTGCCACGCCTGCCCGCAGCAGGCGGCCCTCGCCCCGCGCTGCGTGCTCTGCGTCGGCGGGCGCACCGCGCTGGTGGCGCAGTACCGCGAGCTGGCCGAACGCCTCGGCATGCGCCTCACCCACCACGACGGCGGGCGCGAAGAGGCGCTGAGCCGCCTGCCCGAGCTGATCGCCGGGGCCGACGCGGTGATCTGCCCCACCGACTGCGTCAGCCACAGCGCCTACTACCAGCTCAAGCGCCACTGTCGGCGCACCGCCACCCCCTGCCTCTTCTATCAGGGCGCCGGGGTCGGCAGCTTCAGTCAGGCCCTGGCCCGACTCCACGCCGGCGAGGCGAGCCTCACCCCGGCCCACTGAACCCTATTTATTCGCGGAGAGATACCATGCAAGAACACGACACCCAACAGGCCATCACCCTCCTCAACCGCATCATGGAGCTGGAGCTCGCCGGCGTGGTGCGCTACACCCACTACGCGCTGATGGTCTTCGGCTACCACCGCATCCCCATCGTCTCCTGGATGAAGAAGAACGCCGACGAGAGCCTGGCTCACGCCACCAAGGCGGGCGAGCTGGTGACCCTGCTCGGCGGCCACCCCTCGCTGGCCATCGGCCCGCTGCTGGAGACGCATCAACACGACATGGGCGACATCCTGCGCGAGAGCCTGGCCCACGAGCAGCTGGCGCGCGACGCCTACTACGCACTGCTCGCCCTGACCGAGGGCAAGCACGTGCTGCTCGAAGAGTACGCCCGCGACATGATCGTCGAGGAGGAGCTGCACGCCGACGAGGTCAACAAGATGCTGCGCCGCCCCGGCGAGACCGCCGCCTGGAGTGAGTAACCCGATGGAGATGCCGACCATGCACCGACACCTGAAACACCTCGCCGCCCCCCTGCTGCTGCTCAGCGCCAGCCTGGCCCAGGCGGCCCCCGACGCGCGCGCCGTGCTCGGCCACTACGCCGACCTGGCGCACGCTGTCTACAGCGATTCGCTGACCACCGCCCAGGCACTGCACAGCGCTGCCGAACAGTTGGTGGCCAAGCCCAGCGAGGCCACCCTCGAAGCCGCCCGCACCGCCTGGCGCGCCGCCCGCGTGCCCTATCAGCAGAGCGAGGCGTTCCGCTTCGGCAACCCCATCGTCGACGAATGGGAGGGCAAGGTGAACGCCTGGCCACTCGACGAGGGGCTGATCGACTACGTGGCCGCCAGCTACGGCGACGAGTCGGAGGAGAACCCGCTCTACACCGCCAACGTCATCGCCAGCCCCGCGCTGGTCATCTCCGGCACCACTATCGACGCTGAGCAGATCACCCCCGCGCTGCTCGCCGAGACCCTGCACGAGGCGGACGGCGTCGAGTCCAACGTCGCCACCGGCTACCACGCGGTGGAGTTCCTGCTCTGGGGGCAGGACCTCAACGGCAACGGCCCCGGCGCCGGGGCGCGCCCGGCCAGCGACTTCGACACCGCCCACTGCTCCTGGGGCCACTGCGACCGACGCGGCGCCTACCTGCTCGCTGCCACCCAGCTGCTGGTCGACGACCTCAGCTGGATGGTCGCGCAGTGGGAGGCGAACGGCGCCGCACGCAGCCAGCTGATGGCCGACCCACAGGCGGGCATCTCGACGATTTTGGTCGGCATGGGCAGCCTCTCCTACGGCGAACTGGCCGGTGAGCGCATGAAGCTCGGCCTGATGCTGCACGACCCCGAGGAGGAGCACGACTGCTTCAGCGACAACACCCACTGGTCGCACTACCACGACGCCCTCGGCATCCAGAACGTCTACACCGGCCACTACAGCCGTGTCGACGGCAGCAGGATGCAGGGCCCGAGCCTCTCCGCGCTGGTCGCCGCGCACAACCCCGAGGCGGACAAGAACCTGCGCGACCACCTCGCCGCCACCCTGGCCAAGATGCAGGTGCTGGTGGATAGCGCCGAAAAAGAGGGCGTCGCCTACGACCAGCTCATCGGCCCCGGCAACCAGAGCGGCAACGCCAAGGTGCTCGCCGCCGTCGAGGCGCTGGTCGACCAGGCGCGCGCCATCGAGGCCACCGTCGCCGTGCTCGACCTCGCGCCCATCGCCATCGAGGGCTCCGACAGCCTGGATGCGCCGCACAAGGTGCGCTGAGAGCGGGTTATGGCGCCCTACATGGGGTTCGTCTCGTTGGGTAGTTGTCGCATCCCGTGTGATTATGTGCCAACAAGGAGCTATCCTCTCCTGCTCGCTCGTCAGAAGCTTAGGGCGTTCCTCGAACGAGGTGGTCAACTCCCCTGAGCGTCCTGAGAGCGCATCCGCCCACTATCACATGAGCCGAGC
>QKED01000060.1 GCA_003252455.1 Gammaproteobacteria bacterium | reverse complement strand
GCTCTTGAATCTATCCCAAAGGCTCGGACCCTTTTTTGGCTCTTCTCCTTCGTTTTCGGCTGGCTTTTCTAGTGCAGGATTAAAAGTATCTGTAATATTAACTTCTGGAAAATCAGGAAACTCGAAACCATATTGCCCGGCAAAATTGCGCCGAGCAATGAGGGTTGTTCTCTCTTTGGCTTCGATTCCATAGCTGTTTGCAATTCGAATATCGGATTCGTCCAATTCGAATTCACAGTAAATGAATCGATGCGACATCGGTTCGCTACGCATTTCCGCATATCGACTGCGCGGCATATCATCAAGAAGACTAATTTCGCCAGCAGCTGTTGGATTAAACTTCCAAAGTGGCAGTAAGAGATTTGTTTTACCCGCTTCATTTTCACCGATAAGAGCGGTTACATCTGATACATCAAGCCAGCCACTATCGGTTACAGATCGAAAGTTTGTTACTCGGAATTTTAATAATTTCATTAGATGCCTTTCAAATTGATCGCCAATATAGACAGTGAAAACCTAACGCCGAGCTAAAGGGCGCCAATGGAGCGCAGCGGAATTGGCGTCCATTTTGAGCGTTGTGTTAGCGTATTTTACCAAGAACAAAGTATTCACCCTCAATCACACCATTAGCAGGCTGCATATCATCGACATATTGTGAAACTGCCTTTCCATTAAGCTGCCATCTCCAGTATTCCACCTGCCCTTGATATAGATCTTTGTCGTGACACTGAATTAATGACTTCTCATCAATTACGCCATCTTTCAGATCCGGCCCAAACTCTTTACATGAAAAGTAGGTTCTCCACCAATGGTAGTCAGGCATGCCTACTTCGCCGTTTCTTGCATACACTGCCCAAGCGCGCAAGTTGCCATCCTTAGTTCTGAGGAAATATACAGACTGTTTAAACCCATTAAATGTTTCAAAGGCATCTTCCGGCGTAACTAACTTGTATGTACCAGGAGACATATTGGACACATCAATTCGGGGCAAAGCTGCGTCAGCTCTTTCACTGGGCTGCAAAGATAACGCAAAAGGCACAAATGACAGAGCGACACCTACCAATGCCGTTACGATTGTGCTTATTGTTAATATTTTTCTCCGCGACCAATTCATAAGACGCTAAGTGGTTTAGTACGCTGCCGCGTATTCCGGGTTAAACGGAAGCGGTTTATCCCTTTTAGCACGGATGCAGCTTATCTCGGTAGCACTCACAACCATCCAGTGAGGTGCTTTCACCCACGAATCCCCATGCGCCATCATCCACACATCCAGGCAAAAGTCTGTTCCAAGCATGTAACATGCTGATTTTATGTGCGCTATATCTCGCAACCCTGGTACTAAAGCGCTCCGTTCCACCTCATGATTAGGGCGCAGATACCCTCCCCCGTCAAGTCATCAGCGCGCTAGCCAGATGTGTTAAGCCGCAAAACACGCCCTGCCACAACGCCAGTTGGCATATTTGACCACCACATGTATATACCCACCGCCGAGATCTGACGACCAGCTCAGCCTTCGTTACTAGGTCACTCCAACCGCTTGCACCTCTCCCCTCCTCCGTCCAAGATCCTCCATTCACACCTCACCGCCGCTTCACATGCCCCCACGCTCCCCCGTCATCCTCTCCCGCCGCACCTACAACCAGTGGGTGGCCAACGAGACGTTGGAGGACTTCGCCCTACGCTACACGGCGCAGCGGGCGCGCAAGTGGTCGGATGCGCGGGTGGCCAACACGGCGCTCGGCATCGTCTCCTTCCTCGCGCTGGAGGCGATCGGCGGGGCGATCACCCTCGCCTACGGCTTCACCAACTCGCTCTGGGCGATCTTGGTGGTCTGTGCGCTCATCTTCCTCTGCGGCCTGCCCATCAGCTATCACGCCGCGCGCTCGGGGCTGGATATCGACCTGCTCACCCGTGGGGCAGGGTTCGGTTATATCGGCTCGACTCTCTCCTCGCTCATCTACGCCTCCTTCACCTTCATCTTCTTCGCCCTGGAGGCGGCGATTATGTCGATGGCGCTGGAGCTGCTGCTCGGCATCCCGCTCGCGTGGGCCTATGTGATCAGCGCGCTGGTGGTGATCCCGCTGGTGACCCACGGCATCACGCGTATCAGCCGCTTTCAGCTCTGGACCCAGCCCATCTGGCTACTGCTACAGATCGCGCCGCTGGTCTACATCGTCTTCGCCCATCAGGAGACGGTGACCGAGTGGCTGCACTTTACCGGGCGCGCCGGTGAGCCGGGGGTGGGGTTCGACCTGGCGCTGTTCGGCGCGGCGGCGGCGGTGATCTTCCCGCTGATGGCGCAGAACGGTGAGCAGGTGGACTTTCTGCGCTTTCTGCCGCGTGAGGAGATCGGGCGCTTCAAGTGGTGGGCGGCACTCACCCTGGCCGGGCCGGGGTGGACGCTGTTCGGTGTGGTCAAGCTGCTGGCGGGCTCCTTCCTCGCCGTACTGGCGCTGCAATACGGAGTGGACGCAGCGCTGGCGGACGACCCGGCGCATATGTATCTGGTCGCCTTCAGCACCATTATCCCCAACCCCTCTGCCGCGCTGGTGCTGGTGGCGCTCTTCGTGGTCATTTCGCAGTTGAAGATCAACGTGACCAACGCCTACGCCGGGTCGCTGGCGTGGTCGAACTTCTTCTCGCGCATCACCCACAGCCATCCAGGGCGCATCGTCTGGCTCTTCTTCAACGTCGCCATCGCCCTGCTGCTGATGGAGCTGGGGCTCTACCACGCCTTCGAGACCATCCTCATCACCTACTCCTCGCTGGTGCTGGCGTGGATCGGCGCACTGGTAGCAGACCTCGCCATCAACCTGCCGCTGGGGCTACGCCCAAGAGAGATCGAGTTCAAACGCGGCCTGCTCTACGACATCAACCCGGTGGGGGTAGGCTCCATGCTCATCGCCTCCACCCTCGGCATCACCGCGCAGCTGGGCCTCTACGGCGCGACGGCCAAGGCGCTGGCGCCCTTCATCGCGCTCTTCCTGCCCTTTATTACCGCGCCGCTCATCGCCTGGGCCACCCAAGGACGCTACTACCTAGCCCGTGAGGTGGCCCCGGCGCATGACCATGACGAGTGCGACTGCCAGGTGTGCGCCAACCCCTTCGAGCCGGAGGACCTGCTCCCCTGCCCCGCCTACGGCGGTCAGGTCTGCTCGCTCTGCTGTGCGCTGGAGAGCAGCTGTGGCGATCAGTGCCGCCCCGAGGCGCACCTGCACGCGCAGATCCACGCCACCCTCGACCGCCACCTACCCGCCCGCTGGGTGCGGCGCATCGACTCCAACGTCGGGCGCTTTCTGCTGCTCTTCGCCCTCAATGCCGTGCTCATGGCCGCGCTCTTCGCCCTGGTGCATCAGGCCAGCGAGCTGAGCGACCCTGAGTTGGCCGAGGCGGTGGGCGACGCCCTCGTGAGCACCTATTTCCTACTGCTCATCGTCACCGGCGTGCTGCTCTGGCTATACCTGCTGGTGCGCCAGAGCCGCAATCAGGCGCTCGACGAGGCGCAGCAGCGCACCGCACTGTTGCAGCAGGAGATGGCCGCCCACGAGCGCACCAACCGCATGTTGCAGGAGGCGAAGGAGGCGGCGGTGACCGCCAATCAGGCGAAGAGCCGCTACCTCTCCGGGGTGAGCCACGAGCTGCGCACGCCGCTCAACACCATCCTCGGCTACGCCCAACTGCTGGAGCGTGACCGCAGTCTGAGCGGCAATAACCACCGTGCAGCGGTGGCGATCCAGCGCGGCGGCGAGCACCTGGCGGGGGTGATCGAGGGGCTGCTCGACATCTCACGCATCGAGGCACGCCGCCTCGATCTGCATCGCGACGAGGTAAACCTCAAACAGCTGATGGAGCAGTTGGTGGAGATGTTCGCCATCCAGGCGCGCGCCAAGGGGCTCGCCTTTCACCACGACGGGCTGCATGAGCTACCCACCTTCGTCGTCACCGACGAGAAGCGCCTGCGGCAGATCCTCATGAACCTACTCTCCAACGCCGTCAAGTTCACCCGCGAGGGACAGGTATCGCTGCGCAGCAGCTACCGTAGTCAAGTGGCGCGCTTCGTCATCCAAGACAGCGGCGTCGGCATCCGCGAGGAGGAGCAGGAGGCGATCTTCTCACCCTTCAAGCGGATCCGCGACGAGCAGACCCAATTCGTCACCGGTACCGGTCTCGGTCTGACCATCTCACGCCTGCTCACCAGCCTGCTCGGCGGTGACCTCTCACTGCAGAGTCGCTACGGCGAGGGGAGCTGCTTCACCCTTACGCTGATGCTGCCGTCGGTACAGCGCAGCGAGGCCCCCACCGAGGAACCTGCGGCCATCACCGGCTACCTCGGTCGCCGCCTGCGTGTGCTGGTGGTAGACGATGAACCGGCCCACCGCGCCCTGGTCAGCGACGCCCTACGTCCCCTCGGCTTCGAGGTGGTGGAGGCGCACAACGGCCCCTTCGCCCTGGAACGGGTGGCGGAACAGCCCTTCCACCTCGCCCTACTCGACGTACACATGCCGCTGATGGATGGCTGGGAGCTGGCGTCCCAGCTGCGCCAGGGCGGCTTCGAGGCGCCCATCGTCATGCTCTCCGGCAACGCCATCGAGGACCACCGCGCGGAGCTGGGGAGCCGACTGCACGACGCCTATCTGATCAAACCGATCCGCCTCGATACCCTGCTCGATAGGATCGGCGCCCTGCTCGGTTTGGAGTGGCAATACGCTGAACCAGCGCCCGAGGTGCCGCAGCAAACACACGAGGACGAGGCCACCGAACTCCCGCCCACCGAGGCACTGGAGGCACTGGTAGCCATGGCCCGCATCGGCTATCTGGAGGGGGTAATGGGCAAGCTCGACGAGCTGCAACAGGCGTACCCACACTCCAGGTTCCTGCGCCATCTGCGTGAGCGCACCGAGCTGTTCGACTTTCAGGGGGTGATTGCGGCGATCCGTGGCCTCTGAGGCCATTTCAGGTAAGCTGCACAGACCCAACGGCACGACGACACACACCATGTCCCTGCACAGCGACAAGCCCATCATCCTGGTGGTCGACGACTCCCCCGACTCCCTCGGCATGCTCAACACCGCCCTCAACCAGGCCGGGTACATGGTGCTGGTGGCGCTCAACGGCGCTCAGGCGCTGGCCATCGTCGAGCAGATCACCCCCCACGTGGTGCTGATGGATGCGCAGATGCCGGTGATGGACGGCTTCGAGTGCACACGCAGCATGCGTGAACGCCTGCCGTTGACGCCGATCATCTTCATGACCGGCCTGAGCGAAACGGAGCACGTGGTACGTGCCTTCGAGGTGGGCGGCAACGACTACATCACCAAACCGATCAAGCCCGTAGAGCTGCTGGCGCGCATCACCGCGCATGTGGCACGTGCGAACATGATCAATCAGGCCCGCGTGGCCCTCGATGTGGCGCGCCAGTTCATCCTCGCCGTGGATGACCTCGGGCACATCCTCTGGGCCACGCCCGATACCGAAGAGCTGCTCACTAAACACGGTCTGGATGATGAGGGTCTGCGCACGCGCCTGGGTGTAGCCCTGTGCGCCTGGCTGCCCACACACGAGGCCCATGGCGACCTGATGTTCAAGGGCTGCGAGGTGCCGCTGAGCTTCCGCTACTTCAAGCAGGCGCAGAACAACGAGCACCTGTTACGTGTCATCGGGCAGAACATCCTCACCGACGCCACGGCCCTGGAGGCGGCCCTGCCCATCACCAAGCGCGAGGCCGAGGTGCTGCTGTGGGTCGCCCACGGCAAGACCAACAAGGAGATCGGCGAGATCCTCGGCCTCAGCCCACGCACCGTAAACAAGCACCTGGAGCTGACCTTCCCCAAGCTGCAGGTCGACAACCGCTCCGCCGCCACCTCCATCGCGATCCAGGCGTTGCTGGGGCTGCCGGTGTAGCCTCGACCCTGGCAGTGGCCAGTGACGCCGAGCTGCGCGACAATCCCTGCATCATAGCCCCCAAGGGTGCCCCATGCTCCACTCCCTCTTCGGCCTGCTGGCCCTCACCGCCATCGCCTGGCTTCTGGCCGAACGGCGCACGCTGCCGGATTGGCGCCTCATCGCCACCGGCCTTGGCGTGCAACTGCTGCTCGCCGCGCTGCTGCTGCACCTGCCACTCTTCCGCGAGCTGTTCCTCGCCCTCAACGGGTTGATCCTGGCGCTGGAGGAGGCGACCCGCGCGGGCACCAGCTTCGTCTTCGGCTATGTAGGCGGGGGTGACCTGCCGTTCGACGCCAACCGCCCTGGCGGTGACTTCATCCTCGCCTTCCGCGCGCTGCCGCTGATCATCGTCGTCAGCGCACTCTCTGCCCTACTCTTCTACTGGCGCATCCTGCCGCTGGTGGTGCGCGGTTTTGCCTGGCTGTTGCAGCGTAGTCTCGGTGTGGGTGGAGCGTTGGGGTTGAGCGCAGCGGCCAATGTGTTTGTCGGCATGACCGAGGCGCCGCTGCTGGTGCGCCACTATCTGCTCACCCTGAGCCGTGGCGAGCTGTTCGCGGTGATGACCTGCGGCATGGCCACGGTGGCGGGCACGGTGATGGCGCTCTACGCGAGCTTTTTGAGCGGTGTGATCCCGGACGCCATGGGCCACATCCTCGCCGCCTCGCTCATCAGCGCCCCCGCCGCGCTGCTGGTGGCGCGGCTGATGATCCCTCATGAGGGGCCGCACACCGACGCCGACCTCAAGCTCGACCTCGGCTACGCCAGCAGCATGGACGCGGTGACCCAGGGGACCCTCGACGGCATCAAGCTGCTGCTCAACGTCATCGGCATGCTGCTGGTGATGGTGGCGCTGGTGAGTCTGGCCAATCAGCTGGTGGGGCTGCTGCCCGAGGTGGGCGGTGCACCGCTCTCGCTGGAGCGCATCCTCGGCTGGCTGATGGCGCCGCTGGTGTGGCTGATGGGTATCCCCTGGGCCGAGGCACAGACGGCGGGTCAGCTCATGGGGATCAAGACGGTGCTCAACGAGCTGCTCGCCTATCTACGTCTGGCCGGGCTTGAAGGCGGCGCTCTCTCCGAGCGCAGCAAGTTGATCATGACCTACGCCCTGTGCGGTTTCGCCAACCTCGGTAGCCTCGGCATCCTCATCGGCGGTCTCGCCACCCTGGTGCCTGAGCGGCGTGCCGAGGTGGCGGCCCTGGGTCTTCGTTCCATCGTCGCAGGGACCTTGGCCACCTGCATGACCGGCGCGGTGGTCGGCGTCGTCGGGGTGAGCGGCGTATGAGCTGCCCGCCCCTCGCCTGTCCGCTGTGTGGCACTGCGCTCGTGCATCGGGAGCAACGCTACGCCTGTGCCAACAACCACAGCTTCGATATCGCCCGCCAGGGCCATGTTCATCTGCTCCCCGTGCAGCACAAGCGCTCGAAAGAGCCCGGTGACAGCAAGACAATGGTGGCGGCGCGTGGCCGCTTCCTCGATGCCGGACACTACCTGCCATTGGCCGCGGCGCTGATCGAAGAGGTGATCGAGGTCGCCGCCGGGCGGCCCATCACCCTGCTCGACGCCGGTTGTGGCGAGGGGTGGTACCTACAGCAGTTGCTGCCCCACCTGGCCGCGGGAAGCTGCGTGGTCGGCTTCGACATCTCCAAATGGGCGGTGCAGGCGGCGACGCGACGCAGCCCGGCGGTGCACTGGCTGGTGGCGAGTAATCGTCAGCCGCCCATCCTGCCCACATCGGTCGACCTCTGTCTGAGCCTCTTCGGCTTTCCCGTTTGGGCGGCGTTTCACACCCTGCTGCGCCCCAACGGTGAGCTGCTGCTGCTGGACGCCGGGCCCGACCATCTGCTGGCACTACGCGAACTCATCTATCCCGAGGTGCGTCGTAAGCCGGTTGCGCCTATCGACGCCGGGCTGGCCCAGGGCTTCGCCCTACAGCGCGAGGCGACCCTCCGCTTTACCACCGCCCCCATCCCACAGGCGGCGCTCGCCGACCTGCTGGCGATGACCCCGCACCTGCACCGGGCCTCGGCGACCGGGCGCGAGGCGGCGGCCCAGGCCGAGAGCCTGGCCTTAGGGGTCGAGGTGGTGCTGCGCCGGGTGCGTAAACAGTAGTGGGCTAGAAAAGCAAAAGGCCCGCTCGATGAGCGGGCCTTTTAGGAGATGGGGTGGATAATGGGACTCGAACCCACGACAACTGGTACCACAAACCAGGACTCTACCAACTGAGCTATATCCACCAGAGAAACTGTTACCGCCAGGCGGCTATTGGCGCGCCTGGCAGGACTCGAACCTGCTACCCTCGGCTTAGAAGGCCGATGCTCTATCCGGATGAGCTACAGGCGCTCTGTTCAGAGTCCGCGTATGCTAGCAAAAAGATTTTAGCTTGCCTACGAAAATTTGGTCGGGGTAGAGAGATTCGAACTCCCGACATCCTGCTCCCAAAGCAGGCGCGCTACCAGACTGCGCTATACCCCGAGTGTGGCGTCACGCCTCTACGGCGAGAGGTGCGCAACTATACTCGTAGCCCCCTAGGGGGTCAAGCCATACCCGTGGCTTTTTCAGGGTAGGCGTGCTCAAGTGCCTGCAGGGCACGGCGTGCAAACACCCTCGCCCATGATCCCCACACCTAGGCTGACACCCCTGAGCGGCGGGCGCAAAGTCCCCTATTGCCTACCGCAGCGTGAGCCGCACGCACCCAACGCTATTCTGCACTCCGGCACGCGGTGCCCCCGCGTGACGGTAGCGTGCTTCATTACGGTTCGCCCCGTAGGGTGGCGTTAGCCCTAGGTAGCACGGCCCACGCACACCGCTTCGTGCGGCGTTCCATTAAAATGCCCTCAGCGTGACCCCCGTATATCCCCACCGCCCCGGCTGGGTGCTTGAACGCCCGCCCCCATATAGCCGAGTATGCCGGGCGTCACGTGCCCGCCAGGCCACTGCACGCCGCCCATGTCGAGGAGCCCCCATGTCTGCCGCCATCCACTACCGCATCACCCCCAAACAGCCCCATGCCCACCTCTACGAGGTGGTGCTGACCATCCAGTCGCCAGACCCGCTGGGGCAGCACCTCAATCTCCCCGCCTGGATCCCAGGTAGTTACATGATCCGCGACTTCGCCCGGAACATCGTCACCCTCAAGGCGAGTTGCGCCGACGGCCCCCTGACGTTGGAGAAGCTCGACAAACAGCGCTGGCGCCTGCCCCCCTGCGACGGCCCTGTAGTGGTTACCGCCCAAGTCTACGCCTGGGACCTCTCGGTACGCGGCGCCCACCTCGACGCCTCCCACGCCTACTTCAACGCCGTCGCTCTCTGCCTCGCCGTGGAGGGACAGACCGACCAGCCCTGTGGTGTGACCCTGGTACCGCCCCCCGGGGCTCAGGGTTGGCGTGTGGCCACCACACTGCCGAGTGCGGGCGCCGAGCCATATGCGTTTGGCGAATACCAGGCGCGGGACTATGACGAACTGCTCGACCATCCGGTCGAGATGGGCCGCTTCGCCCTCTATCACTTCGAGGCATGCGGCGTACCGCACGACGTGGCCATCAGCGGGCGCTTTCGCGTCGATGGCGAGCGCCTCTGCCGGGACCTGCAGGCGACCTGTGAATACCAGATCCGCCTGTTTGGCGAGCCGGCGCCCATGTCACGCTACCTCTTCATGCTGCAAGTCACCGGCGATGGCTATGGCGGTCTGGAGCACCGCAGCTCCACCAGCCTGATGTGCAACCGCACGCACCTCCCGCTACCGGGAGAGGTGAAGCAGAGCGAGGGCTATCGCACCCTGCTCGGTCTCTGCAGCCACGAGTACTTCCACACCTGGAACGTCAAACGCATCAAACCGGCACTCTTCGTCCCCTACGAACTGAGCCGAGAGCAACCTACCCCGCTGCTCTGGTTCTTCGAGGGGGTCACCTCCTACTACGACGACCTCGCCCTGCTGCGCAGCGGCGTGGTGACCCTCCCCGCCTACCTGGAGCTGCTCGGCCAGGGGCTGACGCGGGTACTGCGCACCCCGGGTCGCCACCTGCAGAGCGTCTCAGACTCCAGTTTCGATGCCTGGACCAAGCTCTACAAGATGGATGAGAACGGCCCCAACGCCATCATCAGCTACTACAGCAAGGGGGCACTCATCGCGCTAGCCCTCGACCTCACCCTACGTGAGCACAGCGCCGGGGGGATGAACCTCGACCAGGTGATGCAGGCGCTCTGGGCCGACTACCTGGCCGACCCCAGCGGCGTCACCCCGCAGGGGCTGGAGGCACGCATCGCCACGCTGGCCGGATTGGAGCTGAGCGACTGGTTCGAGCGGGCACTGCGCAGTACCGACGAGCTGCCGCTGGGCGAGCTGCTCGCCGGTCACGGCGTGCACCTGCATCTGCGCGCCAGCGAGGGGGCGAAGGACCTAGGCGGCGTAGCGGCCAAACAACCGGCCGGGCGCAGTGCCCTCGGTGTACGCACCAAGGAGGAGCCGTTCGGCGTACGCCTCACCAGCGTCCTCAGCCACAGTCCGGCGCAGCGCGCCGGCCTGAGCGGGGGTGACCTGTTGGTGGCAGTGGATGGGTTGCAGGTGAGCCACGCCCAACTGGCGGAGCGTATCGCAGGCTACCCGATCGGCGAGTCGCTCAAACTACACGCCTTCCGCCGCGATGAACTGTTGGAGTTCGAGGTGGAGCTGAGCGCGGCGGAGCTGGATACCTGCTACCTGGAGCTGGATGAACAGGCCGACGCCGTGACTGTGCTGCGCCGCCGCGCCTGGTTGGGCGAGTAATAGACGAAAAAAAACCGGTGGCCGAGGCCACCGGTGCAGAGGCTCTATCGGATCTTGTTATGGGTATGCGGTCAGGCGCTGGCGGCGACGCGCTCGCCAGACTCCAGGTTGCGCATCATCGGGTAGAGCTCCTCGGTCTCGACCTGAATGCGTTCGAGGATCAGGTTGAAGATCTCGCGCGTATCGGCGATGAAGGTCGGGTGATCCTTGATGCTCAGGCCCTGGCGACACCACTTGTGCATATAGCCGTTGAAGATGCGCTTCAGCTCCTTGGAGGCGTTCAGCGAACGGGACGCCTCGGCGTTCACTTGGCGGTCGGTACTGGCCAGCAGGCGGGAGTAGATGGAGCGGTCCTCCAGATCCATGTGTTCACGGAAGGAGTTGGCGAAGTCCATGAACAGTCCGCAGGTGATGCTGGTGTCGCAGGCGCCGCGATCTTCGATGAGCAGGGAGAGTACCTTGCACATCTCGGAGATCTTGTGGTTCTGTTGATGCAACTCGTCGTAGGGTACGTGGGTCTTGTTGTCCGCCATTGTGTGAGCTCCTCCATCACAATAAATCGGTTGAGAGTGGGGCCACTACCGTATTGATTTTATTGTGCTGCCTGCCTGACCGGAATCCTCCTCATGACCCTGTATAATTTTTGTGCGGGTCGGTTCCGATCGGTGATTTATCGACATGCAGCCGGTGTCGCGGCCTGAAAAAAAATTAGCACTATCCCACACACTTTTGCAATGTATTTTTCGGGCTTTTTTCTATTGTTTTTCAGTCATATACATGAGTACCCGCTAATAGTAACGGTTACTAATTAAGTAGATAAGAAAGCGGTAAAATACCTGCCCTATACCCGCGCAAGAGACAGGCCAAGTCACCGATAAATAACCCGCCTCTTTGTCGACCTTTTCACATTTTTTCGATCTGAGTATTACCTATTTATGACCCTCAACTGCGAAGCCAACAAGATTGAACAGGCCCTCGTCCTCTTCCAGAGCGAGGCGGACACGGGGCCGGTCGAGACACAAGCACTCGAACAGCGGCTGCGGACGTTGGCGCTCATCGATGCGCCGCTCGACTATCAAGGTCGGGCACACTTCAGGCCGGGGGAGGAGTTTCTCTACCTGCTCACCTTCCTCGGCTGCTCCCCGGTGGTGGCGTTGGGTGAGCCGGGGGCGACGGGTGAGCACTTCTGCCACGTGGCCATCACCCCGGCCTGGGAGCCTGCACGCCTACTGTACGGGGAGAACGTAAAGACCCCACGCTGCCGCTGTGGGCACCGCTTCGAGGATTGGCAGCTCCGCCTGGAGGAGGGGCTCACCCCGCCCTGGCACTGTCCCGCCTGTGGGAAGTCGACCCCAGTGGCACATCTCAAGTGGCGTCAATGTGCCGGGGTGGCACGTCGCGCAGTGGTGATCTTCGGCATCTTCGAGGGGGAGGCGGTACCGGGCGAGGTGCTGATGGGGGCACTGGAGGGGCTCAGCGGTCACCCCTGGAGTTATCTCTACTATCGCGGCCCATTGGCACGACTCGACTAGAGACGCGCCGCGACGATCGACGCCACCTCGGCGTCGCTGAGTACGATGGGGTTGCTCTGCATGCTGTTGCCACGAGAGGCGGCGACGATGCGTGGCAGGTCAGTGGAGGCGACCCCGTAGTGGCCAAGCCGCGCGATGCCCATCTGCTCGCGCCATGCCACGAGCTGGCGGAGCAGTGCAGCGTGGGCCTCTTCTGCCGAGAGCCCAGCGTCGGCGGCCAACAGCCGCCCGACGCGGGCGTACTTGGCCAGTGCCGAACTCTCGGGCGCGCGCGCGCGCAGGGCCTCGATATTGACCTGGGTCGCCTCCGCCAGCACGCTGCCGCAGGCGACCCCGTGCGGGATGGGAAAGAATGAGCCGAGCGGCTGCGCCAGACCGTGCACCGAGCCGAGCCCCACCTGGGCCAGGGTGATGCCCGAGAGCAGCGCCCCGTAGGCCATGCAGCCGCGCCCCAGCGTGGCCACCTCGCCCTCCCCACCCTGCCAGGCAGCGACAAACCCGCTCGCCACCGCCTCCAGACCGCTCCAGGCCAGGGCGTCGGTGAAGGGGTTGGCCCGCCGCGAGACGTAGGACTCCAGCAACTGGGTGAAGGCATCCATCCCCTGGGCGGCGATGAGCGCGGCGGGGGCCCCGGCGATAAGGCGTGGGTCCACCAGCGCCAACTCGGCCACCATGCGCTCGTCGCGGAACGACTTTTTGAACCCCTCGGCACCGTGGCGGCTGAGCACCGCGTTTTTGGTCGCCTCGCTGCCGGTCCCCGCGGTGGTGGGTACGGCGACCAGGGGCAGTGGCGGCCCCTGGTAAGGGAGCCCACGGCCGACATCCTCCAGATGGTCCAGCACCGAGTTACCGCGCGGTAGCAGCGCGGCGATCGCCTTCGCCGCGTCCATCACGCTCCCGCCCCCGATGCCCACCACCACCTCGATCCCCTGCCCGCGAAAGGCCGACACCGCCGCGTCCACCCCCTCCGGGGAGGGCTCGCCCGACACGCCACACTGCAGCCACTCGACCCCTGCCGCCGCCACCGCCTCCTCCAGTCCTGACCAGAGGGGCGAGCGCAGTAGCGAGGCACCGTGTACCAAGAGTGCCTTGCGCCCCAGCTTGGCCAACTCCGCCGGGAGCTGGTCGAGGACGCCCTGACCAAACAGGATGCGCGGCAGGCGGGCGATGGCAAAGGGGGCAATGGGCGTGGGGTTCATCAACATGCACCTGTAACAATCTGTTGTTGGAATAGCGCCGCGAGGGTTGATAGGGTCCTTCGCAGAATATAACTAGGTGCTAATAAGCACCACACACCACGAAAAAGGTAGAGACGCATGCAACACCACCCCGAGCTCGACGCCCCTCCCAGCCTACGCCTCGGTCTCATCATCGGCAGTGCCGCCCTGCTCCTGCTGCTCTGTAATCTGCTGGTGCTGCTCGGCCATTAGCGCCTCTCGCACCCGCAGCGGCAGACTCCCCACCACCTCGGGCGCCTGCGCCAGCCAGGCGTGCAGGTCTGCCGGTCGGTCCAGGTCGCGCAGCGGACGTGGCCACTCTCGCCACGCCACACCCGCCTGACGCAGGCGTGACCGAGTCTCCTGCAGCACCTGCTCGCCCCCCCAAGCCATACCCGAGAAGATGGGCGGCAGCGCCCCCATCACCCCCACCAGGGCGTAGCCGCCATCCTCGGTCGGGACCAGCACCAGCGGGGTCTCCGGGGTGAGGGCCTGCTGCGCCCAAGCGAGCAACTCGGCGTCCAGGTCAGGGATGTCACTCCCCATGAGCAGCACGCGCGTCGACTCGCGCAGTCCCGTCGCCAGGGCATCGGCCATGCGCGCCCCCAGATCGGCCCCGTGCTGCGCCACCAGGGTAAAGCCGTTGCGCCCGGCCGACCTGCGCAGCAGCGGATGGTCGGTGTCGGGCGCCGCGTAGAGGTATTTCTTCACCGGCAGGTGGGCGAGTCGTGTGAGCAGGTGCTCGACCAACCAGGCGTGCAGGCTGGCCGCCCCCGTCGCCCCGAGCAGGGGGATCAGCCGACGCTTGGCGTAACCGACCACCGGCGCCTTGGCGAAGACGATGAGGGTGACCTCAGTGCGCATGGTAGCGCTTGGCCAGACGTTCGGGGGCGACGCCGAGGGCGTGCAGGGTACGCAGGCGCCACATCAGCACGATCGTGCGCCAGATGCCGTGGTGCTCCCAACGACGGCTGGAGGTGGTGAGCGGTGGCCGTAGGCAGAGCGGGCGGGCATGGCGGCGCAGGGTAGCAGAGAGCCGCACATCCTCCATCAGTGGGACCCGCTCATAACCACCGACCTGTTCGAACAGCGCCCGGCGTACGAAGATCCCCTGATCACCGGTGGCGATGCCGGTGAGGCGCGAGCGCAGGTTGATGAGTCGCTCGACTAGGCGCAGCAGCCGTGCCTCCCCGGAGAGGCGCAGGTCGAAGCGACCCCAAGGGCGGGCGGTGCGAGCCGCCTCGGCGAGCAGGCGTTCGCGAGCGGCGGCGGGGAGTCGGGTGTCGGCGTGCAGGAACAGTAACCACTCGCCGCTGGCCAGGGCCGCCCCCGCGTTCATCTGCAGCGCCCGTCCCGGCCCAGCGCTGATCAGCCTGTCGACCAGGGGGGTGGCCAAGGCCCGAGTCGCATCCTCGCTGCCACCATCGACCAGGATCACCTCGTCGCCCGCCGTGCGCCAGGCCTGCAGTGGTGCCAAGGTCGCGACGATCGACTCGGCCTCGTTACGCGCCGGGATCACCACCGAGACCCGCCTCACACCAGGGCGCCCCCACAACTGCTCCCCTGCCCGGCGGTGCAGCCGTAACAGTGGTCGCGCACGGCGATGGTGCGCCCGGCCAGGGGCCGCTCGGCGAGGTCGTTCAGGGTGAGCGGTTCGCCCCCCTCCCCGCGCATCGGCAGGTCGAGCATCTGATTGAAGTCGCAGTCGAAGAGGCGTCCCTGCCAGTCGACGCTGACGAGGTCGCGGCACATCACCGCGTCGAGGTTGGCGGGCTGGAAGCCCTCCTGCAGGGTCTGCATATAGCGCTCGAACTCGCCGTGGGAGAGGAGTTGGCTGCCGAAGCGGGCAATGGGCATGTTGGTGAGCGTGAGCAGGTGGTCGAAGCGGATGCCGTACCCCTCACCGAGGCGTTGGCGATAGTCCGCCTCCAGCTGCGCCTGGGGTGGTGGTAGGAAGGCACCACCGGGGTTGTAGACCAGGTTGAGTACACGCCCCTGCCCGGACCCGTAGCCGAGGGCATTGAGCGTACGCAACCCGGCGATGGAGCGACTATGGACCCCCTTGCCACGCTGCGCGTCGACGTTCTCAGCGAGGTAACAGGGGAGTGAGGCGACCACCTCCACCCCCTGCTCGGCGAGGAAGGCCGCCAGCCCTGTCTGATCCGGCTCATCGAGGATGGCGAGGTTACAGCGGTCGATGACGCGTAGCCCCGCCGCGCGGGCGGCACGCACCAGCTCACCAAAGCGTGGGTGCAGCTCTGGCGCGCCACCGGTGAGGTCGAGAGTGGTGAAACGGCCCGTGGCGATCAGGGCGAGGAGCTGTTCGACCTGTGCGTCACCCAACTGCTCGGTACGTTTGGGTCCGGCGTTGACGTGGCAGTGGTTACAGCTGAGGTTACAGCGGTAACCGAGGTTGACCTGTAGGGTGCTGGCCCCCCGTCGGGTGAGGGGCGGGAAGCCGAGGCGGTCGAGGTGGGGTCGGGTGTCGAGCATCGACGACCTCAGCGGTAGGCGCGCAGGTACCACCACTCGAAGAAGCGCTTCGACATATGCATCAACCAGCTCGGCGGCAGCATCAGGCTACGCTCTGGCGTACGGGTGATGAGCATGCCCTTATTGAGCGAGTCGACGATGCACATCAGCTCCACCTTGAAGGTGGCATCGGCGGCGGTGCCCTCCAGCTCGGCGAGCAGGTTCTGCGCCGCGGCGCTGGCCTGCAGGTCGGCCATGTGCGCCTGCTTGGGCATCCACTCCGGACCGGGGAAGCTGCCGGAGTCGCCGGCCACGTAGACGCACTCCATACCCGGCACCTTACAGTGCTCATCCGCCTGCACCATACCGCCCGGCGAGCGCGGCAGTGGGGTGTTGTCGAACCAGGCGTTGCCGGTCATACCGGGCATGAAGAGGATCAGGTCAGCGGCGAACTCCCCCCCCTCGGTGACCACCTTGTCGGCCTCGAAGCGCACCATCTTGTGCCCCAGGTGGGTCTCGATGCCGCGCTTGGTCATGCTATCGAGTAGCCCTTTGACCGCCTTGGGTCCAAGCCGCTTGCCCGGCTCCGGCGCGGGGTTGAAAAAGACCAGTTTGAACTTCTCGCGACGCCCTTGGCGGCGCAACAGGGTATCGATACCGAAGAGGAACTCGAACATCGGCCCACCGCGCATGGCAGAGGGCTCGTTGGGGTTGCCACCGAAGCCGACGGCGATGGTGCCACCCGGCATCTCGGCCAGACGATCGCGGATGCGTTCGGCGGCACTCACCCCCTCGCAGGGGGTGATGGCGTGCTCGATGCCGGGGAGCTTTTTGATGAAGCGACCGCCGGAGGCGATGATGAGGCCGTCGTTCTGCACCTCACCTGCACTGGTTTGTAGCGTGCGACCGCCCTCGGTCAGGCCGGTGGCCTCGGCGGCCACGTGGGTCACCTTCATGCGTTTGAAGAAGTTGCCGAGCGGCACCACCATGTCGCGACCCTGGCGCAGCCCGGCGGGGATCCAGATGAGACTCGGCAGGTAGACCAACTCCGCCTTGGGCGAGACCACGGTGATCTCGACCGAAGGGTCGCGCTGACGCAGCTGGCGTACGGCGGTGAGGGCGGCGAAGCCGGCACCTACGACGGTCACTCTCTTGCTCATGCTCCAATCTCCAGGTTAAGGCCACAACGACGGTGTCGCGGCGGGGCTCATTCGCACCTACCGGTCACTTCACTCACGTGACAGATGGGGCTGTCGTCGGGATTTTCCACATAGAGGGCGATGTTCTGCACCATGTCGCGTAGCTCCTCCATGCTGATGCAGCCGAGCAGGCGCGCCAACAGGTCGGGGTCGAAGCGGATGTTGGTCTTCTCACCGCTGGCCAGGGTGACCATCACGCCAGCGACATTGCGCTCCATGGCGTCGTCGGTCTGCTCCAGCAGTTCGGCGTTGTCCTGCAGGGTGACTTCGTAGATCTCGTCCACCTGCTCGGCCAACTCGTCGGCGATGGACTCGGGGACCAGGACGTTCAGCTCGTCGTCGGCATCGATGCTCGCCTCGATGCCGAGCCCGGCCAGACGGGCGATGAAGCGATCGCGTAGACCGGCGTCGAAAAAGATGTATTCAAACATGGATATGGCTCTTGTGTGGGGTTGAATCCGTGTCAACCCTGTGGTGTGGCGCGCTCTAGGGTAACAAAGGCGACCGCATAGTTCTTCTCATCGCTCAACGAGAGGTGGCAGGCCGTCAGGCCGTACTCCGCCCAGAGCACCTCGGCCCGGCCCGAGAGGCGCAGGTGCGGGGCGCCCAGGGCATCGTTCTCCACCTCGATATGCAACAGCGAGAGGCCGTCGCGAAAACCGGTGCCGAGCGCCTTGGCACACGCCTCCTTGGCGGCGAAGCGCTTGGCTAGAAAGGCGGCAGGCTTGGCCGCCGCATCGAAACCGACCAGCTCCCGAGCGGTGAGGATCCGCTCGGCGATGCGCCGTCCTTGGCGCGCGAGCATCTCCTCACAGCGGGGGATGGAGATGATGTCGGTGCCGATGCCGTGGATCAACCGCGTCGTGCCTCCACCATCAGGCGCTTCATCTCGACCACGGCAGGCCCGAGACCGGTGAAGAGGGCGCGGGCGATGATCGCATGGCCGATATTGAGCTCGACCATCTGTGGCAACCGGGCGATGGCCGCGACGTTGTGGTAGTGCAGACCGTGGCCGGCATTCACCTGCAGACCGAGGGCGTGGGCCCGCTCGGCCCCCTGGGCGATACGTGCCAGCTCAGCCTGCTGCTGGGCGCCGCTGGCATCTGCGTAGTGGCCGGTGTGGATCTCGATCACCGGCGCCTTGCAGGCCACCGCCGCCTCGATCTGGCGCGGATCGGCGTCGATGAAGAGCGAGACACGCACCCCGGCCTCGGCCAGGCGGGCACACACCTCCACCATGCGTGGCAGCTGTCCGGCCACGTCGAGGCCCCCCTCGGTGGTCAGCTCCTCGCGCTTCTCGGGCACCAGGCAGCAGTCGGAGGGGCGGATACGCTCGGCGATGGCGACCATCTCGTCGGTCACCGCCATCTCCAGGTTCATACGTGTCTGCAGGATGCCGGCGAGCAGCTCGACGTCGCGGTCCTGGATGTGGCGGCGATCCTCGCGCAGGTGCAGAGTGATGCCGTCGGCCCCCGCCTGCTCCGCCTCGATGGCGGCCTGGACCGGGTCGGGGTAGCGTGTGCCGCGCGCCTGGCGCAGGGTCGCCACGTGATCGATATTGACCCCGAGGAGGATCGCTGGATGGGACATTGCCCCTCTCTCCTTTATTGCTTTGTCGTCGAAGGGTTGGGCGCGCCCGCCCGGGTGGCGGCGCTACCGCGCGCTCGACGCAGCAACTCGCGACTGGCCAGCGGGCGTGGGCCCAGGTGTGGGGCGAGCAGTGCGGCAAGCAAGCGGCGTAGACGGGTGCGCTCATACGCCTCCGGCAGAGGGCCGTCGTCGAGCAGCGCACTGAGCGTGGCGCCAAGGATGCAAAAACCCTCGGCGTCCGCGCTCACCGGGACCAGTCCCTCCCCGCCCTGCAGGCGGTAGGTCTGCTCGCGGTGCAAGGGGGTACCATCGATCGCGTGGCGCCAGTCGATGGCATAGCCGAGTGTCTCCAGCAGGCGACACTCGAAGCGGCGCAGCCACCAGTCGATGGGCAGGCCGTGCTCCAGGGCGAGCAGCGTCTCCAGGTAGTCGCGGTAGAGCCCCCCCAGGGCCAGGTGGCGCTGCAGCAGGCGCATGAGCAGCTCGTTGAGGTAGAGGGCGGCGTAGAGCGCCTCCCCCTGCACGCGTAGTGGTGGGCCAGCGGGCTCGGCCTGGTGCAGGGTCACCAGATCGCCACGCCCACGCCAACTGATGAGCAGAGGTTGCAGCGGCTGCAGCAACCCGGCCAGCGGCGTACGGCGGCGGTGCACCCCGCGTGCCACCAGGCCGACGCGACCGGCGTCGCGGGTCAGGGCCTCGACCAGTAGCGAGCCCTCGCGATAGGGGCGTCGGTGCAGCACCAGGGCGGGCTGCGCCGAGGCCTCAATCATCCGTATAGCCCAGGCTACGCAGGGCACGGTCGTCGTCGGACCACCCCTCCTTCACCTTGACCCACAGCTGCAGGAAGACCTTCTGCTGCACCAGGTGCTGGATATCGATGCGCGCCTGGGTACCGATCTCACGCAACTGGGCCCCACCCTTACCGATGATGATCTTCTTCTGACTGCCGCGCTCGACCCAGATGAGGCCGTGGATCTCGATGAGCCCATCGTCGCGCGGCTTGAAGCTCTCGATCTCCACCGAGGTGGCGTAGGGGAGCTCCTTGCCCAGGGTACGCATCAACTTCTCGCGGATGATCTCGGCGCAGAGGAAGCGCACGCTGCGGTCGGTGACCATGTCGTCGGGGAAGTGCGCCTCACCCTCGGGCAGCGCACTCACCATCAGCTCTTCGAGGCGCGAAAGGTTGGAGCGCTTCCAGGCGGAGACGGGGACGATATCGCGGAACTCGCCGCGCGCGGCACACACCTCCAGGAAGGGGAAGAGCGCCTCCTTATCGGCCAGTTTGTCGATCTTGTTGATCACCAGGGTGACCGGCTTGCCGCACCCCTTGAGGCGGTCCAGCACCGCGCCATCCTCTTCGGTCCAGCGCCCCGCCTCCACCAGGAACAGCACCTGGTCCACATCCTCCAGGGAGCTGGCGGCGGCGCGATTCATATAGCGGTTGACCGCCTTTTTGGCGTTCAGGTGCAGACCGGGGGTGTCGACGAAGACGATCTGATAGCCCGCGGTGGAGTGGATGCCGAGGATGCGGTGGCGGGTGGTCTGCGGCTTGTGTGAGGTGATGCTCACCTTCTGCCCGACGATCTGGTTCATCAGGGTCGATTTGCCCACATTGGGACGGCCGACGATGGCCACGAGGCCGCTCTTGAAGGGGGTGGATTCGGTCATGGTGTCCGTATTCAGGAGGAGGATTCAGTGAGCCGTGCCAGCGCATCGGCGGCGGCCTGCTGCTCGGCCTTACGCCGGCTGCGACCGCTGGCGAAGGTCGGTTCGGCCAGGCCGGTGACGCGGCAGCTCACCTCGAACTGCTGCTTGTGCGCCTCGCCGGAGATGGTGAGCACCGCATACTCGGGCAGCGGCAGACGGCGCGACTGCAGGTACTCCTGCAGGCGCGTCTTAGGGTCCTTGAGCACCGTCTCGGGGGTGAGGTTGGCCATACGCTCGGCGAACAGGGCGAGGATGATGCGACGCACCGGGTCGATGCCGCCATCCAGGTAGACCGCGCCGAGGGTCGCCTCGAAGGCGTCGGCGAGGATCGACTCGCGGCGGTGGCCACCGCTCTTGAGCTCACCGGAGCCCAGGCGCAGATAGTCGCCGAGGGCGAGGTCCTTGGCCACCTTGGCCAGCGTCTCGCCCTTGACCAGAGAGGCACGCAGGCGGCTCAGACGCCCCTCGTCCTCCTGTGTAAAGCGCGCATAGAGCTCGGCGGAGATGACGAAGCTGAGCACCGCATCGCCGAGAAACTCCAGGCGCTCGTTGTTCTGCGCGCTGGCGCTGCGATGGGTCAGGGCCTGTTCGAGCAGGCCCAGGTCGTTGAAGCGATACTCCAGCAGCTGGCCGAGGCGTCGAAACTCCCCCTCCAGGCTGCCGCCGACAGGGTCGTTCAACGGGGGACCTCGATCTCGTTCTCGAAGGTGAGCAGCACGTCGATGTTGCCGGTGATGTGCTTACGCACCTCGTAGTTGATCGAGACCTCGAAGAGGTTGGTCTCGGTGTTGACCCCGATGAGGATGTCCTTGGGATCGATATTGTCGACGTTGTTGAAGTCGAGCCGGGTGAGGATCACCTCGCGCAGCTGACGGGCATCGCGCCGCTCGCCACCGTTGACCGCCTCGTCGAGCACCGAGTCGAGGACCGACGCGATGGACATGTTGTTCATGTAGCTGGGGAAGATCTTGAGAAAGACCATCACGATCATGGCCATCACGAACAGGATAAAGGCGAGACTGATCAGGGTCAGACCACGCTGCTGATGCTTCTTAATCGGCTTCATGCTTCCTCTCTCCATCAGGTTCAATGCACGCTCTTGCCAATACGGGACCAATCGATGCCATCGGCGTCGGAGTCCCAGTTCATCCAGATCATGAAGGCCTTACCCACCAGGTTGGCGTCGGGCACCGTCCCCCAGTAGCGGCTATCACGGCTGTTGTCACGGTTGTCACCGAGCACAAAGTACTCGTGCTCCCCCACCACATACTCGAAGTCACCCCGGGGACGGTTCTCCATCACCAGGATGGAGTGGTCGACGCCCATGAGGGCCTCCTCACGCAGGCTGGTGCCGGTCATGCCGCGCCCGGCCCCGACCCCGAGGTAGCTGCCGAGCAGCTTCTGCTCGACCCGTTGGCCGTTGATGTAGACGGTCTTGTTGTAGTAGCTCACGTGGTCCCCCGGGAGACCGACGACCCGCTTGATATAGTCGATCTTCGGATTCTCCGGGTAGCGAAAGACGATCACATCGCCCCGTTTAGGCTCGCCCAGATCCAGCACCTTGCTGTTGAGCACCGGCAGACGTAGGCCGTAGGCGAACTTGTTCACCAGGATGAAGTCGCCGGTGAGCAGGGTCGGCATCATGGAGTTGGAGGGGATGCGAAAGGGCTCGACGAGGAAGGAGCGCACCACCAGTACGATGAGGATCACCGGGAAGAAGTAGCGCGCATTCTCCACCAGCACCGACTCGCTGAGCGCCTCTTCGATGGCCTCGTCATTGGCCCCCTGGACTTTGAGTGCATCGGCCTTGGCCTGGCGGCGCGGGGCGAAGGCGAGCCGGTCGACACCCCAGATGAGGCCGGTGATGAAGGTGGCGAGTACCAGAAGAGTCGGAAAATCCACGGTCTGTTAATCCTTTCCTACGTGCAACACGGCGAGGAACGCCTCTTGAGGGATCTCCACGGAGCCCACCTGCTTCATGCGCTTCTTACCCGCCTTCTGCTTTTCGAGCAGCTTGCGCTTGCGCGAGACATCGCCACCATAACACTTGGCCAAGACGTTCTTGCGAAGCGCCTTGACGTTGGTGCGGGCGATGATATGGGAACCGATGGAGGCCTGGATGGCCACGTCGAACATCTGGCGTGGGATCAGCTCCTTCATCTTCTCCGCCAGCTCGCGGCCCCGGTACTGGGCGTTGTCGCGGTGGACGATGATGGCCAGGGCGTCGACCCGTTCGCCATTGATCATAATGTCGACACGAACCAGATCGGATGGTTCAAAACGGGCGAAGGAGTACTCCAGCGAGGCGTAGCCACGGGTCATGGATTTGAGGCGGTCGAAGAAGTCGAGCACCACCTCACTGAGCGGCAGCTCATAGGTGAGGGTCACCTGGCGGCCGGTGTAGTTCATGCGCTTCTGCACCCCACGCTTCTCGATGCAGAGGGTGATCACCTGCCCCACGTAGTCCTGCGGCACGAGGATATTGGCACTGATGATCGGCTCCTGGATCTCCTCGATGTAGTTCACCGGCGGCAGCTTGGAGGGGTTGTCGACCTGGAGCTCTTCACCCTTGGTGGTGATGACGCGGTAGATCACCGTCGGCGCGGTGGTGATGAGGTCGATGTCATACTCGCGTTCCAGACGCTCCTGGATGATCTCCATGTGCAACATGCCGAGGAAGCCGCAACGGAAACCGAAGCCGAGTGCCTGAGAGACCTCCGGTTCGTAGAAGAGCGCGGCATCGTTGAGGCGCAGCTTGGAGAGGGCGTCTCGCAGGTCTTCGTAGTCGTCGGAGCTGGTGGGGTAGAGGCCGGCGAAGACGCGCGGCTGCGCCTGCTGGAAGCCGGGCAGCGGCGAGCTGGCTGGATTCTGCGTCTCGGTGATGGTGTCGCCCACCGGTGCGCCGTCCACATCCTTGATGCTGGCGATGACGAAACCCACCTCGCCCGCCTCAAGGGTCTCCTGGTCGACCCGCTTGGGGGTGAAGATGCCTAGTTTGTCGACCTGCTGGCTACGCCCGGTGGACATGATGGTGATCTTCTGCTTGCGCCGCAGGGTACCCTGCATGACCCGCACCAGGGAGATGACGCCGTAGTAGTTGTCGTACCAGGAATCGATGATCAATGCCTGCAATGGGGCGCTGCGATCGCCCTTGGGGGCGGGGATACGCTTGACCAGGTCTTCGAGCAGGTCGTCGATACCGAGGCCGGTCTTGGCGCTCACCAGCACCGCCTCATTGGCGTCGATGCCGATGATGTCGTTGATCTCCTCCTTGACCCGCTCGGGCTCGGCGGAGGGGAGGTCGATCTTGTTCAGCACCGGCACCACTTCGAGGTCCTGCTCGATAGCGGTATAGCAGTTGGCCACCGACTGCGCCTCGACGCCCTGCGAGGCATCCACTACCAACAACGCCCCCTCGCAGGCGGCAAGGGAGCGGGAGACCTCGTAGGAGAAGTCCACGTGGCCGGGGGTATCGATGAAGTTGAGCAGATAGGTCTCGCCGTCGCGCGACTTGTAGCGCAGGGAGACACTCTGGGCCTTGATGGTGATGCCGCGTTCGCGCTCCAGGTCCATGGAGTCGAGTACCTGAGCCTCCATCTCACGCTCGGAGAGGCCGCCGCACACCTGAATGAAACGGTCGGCAATGGTCGACTTGCCGTGGTCGATATGGGCGATGATGGAGAAATTGCGGATATGCGTCAGGTCGGTCACAGTGGGGCCGTCGCTTGGTAGAAGTGGCTGATGGAGATCGAATCCAAGAAGAAAAAGAGGCGCCGCGGCGCCCCTCGATAACAATCCGGGCAGCCGCCATAGGGGCGGCAGCACCGGCGGATTTTACCCCATATAAGCGCCCGGAGAAATAGCGCCGTCGCCAGCACATTGGCACCGTCAGGCCCCTGACGACAGGCCTAACCTGTTGAATATTTATGTAATTGAGACCTGTTCCACAACTGTGGGCCAACTCACTGCGAGTCCCCCGGGGGTACCTCGGCGAGCGCCGCGACGACCCGCTTCGGGTCGAGGAAGTAGTGGCACAGCTCTCGCTGCGCCTCATCCACCAGCACCGGGACCTTCTCCCCGTAGCGCTGCACCCACGCGGGGTTGCGGTCCACCTCCTCGATGATCAGTTCGAAGGGGTGCTGCCCCTGCAGGGGCAGCAGCTCCTCGACGAAGGCCTCACACAGGGAGCAGCCACCTCGCAGGTAGAGGGTGAGGCAGCGCACCTCACTCCCCCTTGGGTAGGCGCAAAGCGAGGAACAGCGGCCCCTCGCCACGCTGTACCAGCAGCGGCAGGGCACGCCCTGCAGGCAACGTCTGCACCAGTTGCTCCAAGCTGGCCATATCGTTCACATCTTGGTTGCCCAGGCGCAGGATCACATCACCCCGCTGCACCCCGGCGGCGGCGGCAGGCCCTTCGCCCACGGCGCTGACGAATACGCCCTGGGTGAGGCCAAGCTGTTTGCGCTGGGCCGCGTCCAGGTCCCGGGCGGAGATGCCAAGGCGCTCCAGCTTGCCCACACTCGCCTTGCTCGGCTGCTCGCTCTTGATCGCCTGCCCCTCCTCCACCGGCAGCTCGCCGATGGTGACGTCGAGGCTCATCTCGGTACCGCTACGCAGCAACAGGAAGTGCGCCACGCTCTCCGGGGCGAGCCGCCCGACTAGCGGAGGCAGAGCCGCGGAGTGCTCGATAGGCTGGCCATCGAGGGCGAGGATCACATCCCCTACCTGGAAGCCGGCCGCCGCGGCAGGAGAGTCGGGCAGTACCTGCGCCACCAAGGCCCCCTTGGGCTTATCGAGGCCGAAGGAGTCGGCCAGTTCGGCGGTCACATCCTGGATCAGCACACCAAGCCAGCCGCGTGAGACGCGCCCCTTGGCCTTGAGCTGGTCGACCACCTCCATCGCCATGTCGATGGGGATGGCGAAGGAGAGACCCATATACCCCCCGGTGCGGCTATAGATCTGCGAGTTGATGCCGACCACCTCACCCTTGAGGTTGAACAGTGGGCCACCGGAGTTACCGGGGTTGATCGCCACGTCGGTCTGGATGAAGGGTACGTAGTTCTCGTTGGGCAGGCTGCGCCCCAGGGCGCTGACCACACCGACCGAGACCGAGCGGTCGAAACCGAACGGGGAGCCGATGGCCATCACCCACTCACCCACTTTGAGCGCCTCGGAGTGGCCGATGGTGGCGGTGGGCAGGTCGTCGGCCTGGATCTTCAACAGGGCGATGTCGCTACGCTCGTCACTACCGATCACCTCCGCCTGCAACTCGCGACGATCACCGAGACGTACACTGATCTCGTCGGCACCGTCGATGACGTGATTATTGGTGATGATGTACCCGTGGCTGTCGATGATCACCCCTGAGCCGAGTGAACGCGCCTCGGGGTGCGGCGTGGCGCCACCGTTACCGCCTCCCTGCCCGTCGTCGGGCGCGCCGAAGAAGTGACGGAACAGGTCGCCGAAGGGACTCCCTTCGGGAAAGTCGGGGATCTCCATGCGCGGCGTATGCCCACTGCCCTGGTGCGAGCGGGTGCTGATGTTGACCACCGCGGGGCCGTTCTGCTCCACCAATTGGGTGAAATCGGGCAGTTCGGCAGCCTGGGTCAGCTGCGAGACGATTAGCAGTGAGCCGGTGATCAGCCCCTGCCACACAGATGATTTACTAGATACGATAGATCGCATAGTCCTGGCTCCTTGGCGCAGTCGTTTCGAGTGCGGGATTGGGCAGCGGTCAGTCGAAGCGGACCGGTTGCCAGCCTGGGTTGAGTTCAATACGTTTGAGCAGCACGGCGGAGAACTCCCCGCGTGCGCGCAGGCGGCCCTGACGCCGGTGCATGAGTGCGAAGACCAACGCCAGACCACCCAGGCCACCGACGGCGGCCATCAGGTCGGGGTCGAGCAGCATCTGCCCAGCCATCATCTGGCCGAAACCGGCGCCCAGCAGCAGCCCCACCAGGGGCAGCAGATAGACCATCATGGAGCCCTTCACCAAGGCCCCCTCGCTGATCCCCAGCACCACTCGGTCGCCGGCCCGGACCCCCAGGCTATTGGCCACCTTGAGGGTGATGGCGCGGTCGGAGAAGAGCGAGGAGAGCGCGCCGGTGCCACACCCGCCCTTGCTCTCGCAACTGCCACAGCTGCTGGTGCGCGCCACCTGCACCAGGGCGTCGTCGCCCTCCAGACCGACCACATGGCCCTCTTGCTCCAGCATGCGGCTACTCCTGGTGTTGATGGTGAACCGAATCGGCCACGCGGATCAGCGTGCTCTTCGGCACCTCACCGAGCACGGTGAGGTGGTGGTGGTCGATCAACTTGCCGAAGGCGTTGATCGCCCCGAGCGAAGAGAAGCCGATGAAGGGGGCGTCACCCTCACGGTAGTCCTCGATAAAGATCGAGATGGAGGCGAGCCCGTCGGAGTAGACCAACTGCTCCATCCCCCCCTTCTCGCGGGTGGAGAGGTGGTGGCGGCGGGTATCCTGGACAAAACCGGCGGGGAGGAAACCGATGCTCCAATCTTGCGGCTGGCCTGTGGTGGTCGTAGCCGCCGGGGCGGGGGGGGACACATCGCCCTGATGGGTCCAGACATAGTCGACCCCCTCAGTATGGCGCGCCAGTGCCGCCTCCGGGGGGGCATCGTAGAGGGTGATATCGCTGAAGATGAGCTGCTCCACCGCCTCGCCCTCCTCGTTGATCAACTCCGAGCGCAGCAACAGGTGGCTCTCACTGTCGATCCAGAAGCGGTGGGTATAGCGGTGGGGGTCACGCGGGGAGATGACCAACAGGCGCGTGGTGCGCCCGGCGACCCGCTCCTCACCAGCGAAGGCGAACTGGTAGTGCTCGGCGATCTGTTCGAGTTGAGAGGGGATGAGGATGGGGATGGCACGGCTCGGCCCCGGGTGTTCCACCTTCACCGACTGAGTATCGGGGAGGATGCAGGTAACCTGGTCGCCGTCACGTAGTACCTCGCGCAGACTACCGCTCAGGGAGATGAGGCGGTCACGCTCGCCGCGCGCGGCGTCGTAACCGTGCACTAGGCGCATGCTCTGCAAGCTACCGTTGTTGAGGTAGGTGAAGGTCCCGGCGTAGTTGCTCTGGTGCGCGGCCAATGCCATGGCGTCGAGCCACTCCCGAGGCGTCTGCGGGGCGGCCTGGGCGAGACCGGCACAGAGGGCGATCACCAACCCCAGGGGGCGCGCGAGCTCACGTCGGGCAGTGGCGAAAGGCATCACTCAGCGCACCTCCTGACTGACGATGCGCGCATAGGGGAGCACCCCCTGCACCCCGGTGCTCGGGGCGAACTCACTGTGGTTGACCAGATAGGCATCGAGTGCGCCCCGGTTCACCGCGGCGGGGAAGTCGTGCAGCGGCTGCACCGCGACCGCCTGGGTCGAACTCTTCGGCTCACTGCTGTAGTAGACCACCACGGCACGCTGCTGTGGCAGTGGGCGTGCCAGGCTCGGCGCGCTGGCCACCGCCTGTACCTGGGCCGAGGGGGTACCTTCGAGCACGCCGTATTGGCTCACGCCGATGAGGGTCACCGCGGTCACCCCGGCGGCGATGGCCACACCGACCATGCGTCTGACCATCTGCGGCTTGGGCCGACGACGCTGAGGTGCGAGGATGGTGGGTTCCTCCTGCAGCTCGGCCTGGATGCGTGCGGCGAGACCGATGTAGGTGTGCCCGGCCTGGTGGTGTCCCTGCAGGGTGGCACTGATGAGGTGGTGACTGGCCCATTGAGCCCGCAACGGTTCGTCGTCGTTGAGACGATCGAGCAGCAGCTCCAGCTCCTCCGGGGCGAGGTCGTCATCCACCAACCGCGAGAGCAGCAGCTGCCCCTCGTCGAGCGGTTGGTTCGGGTGTTTGGATGCACTCTGTGTCATGGTCACTGTCCCGTCTGTCAGCCCCAAAGGGTGGGGCTGCGGTTTCGACACGCCCACCGCTTCAGGGTTCCAGCAGCGGGCGCAATTTTTTATCGATCGCCTCGCGGGCGCGGAAGATGCGCGAACGCACCGTACCCACAGGGCACTCCATCACCTGGGCGATCTCCTCGTAGCTGAGCCCCTCCATCTCACGCAGGGTGATGGCGGTGCGCAGCTCGTCCGGGAGCGCCTCGATGGCGGCATAGATCACCTGCTCGACCTGATCACGGTGGATCAGCGAGTCGGGGGATTCACTGTGTTTGAGCCCCGACTCCCCCTCGAAGTTCACCGCCAGATCGGCGTCCAGGTCGGTCCCCGGCGGGCGACGCGACTGCGCGGCGAGGTGGTTCTTCGCGGTATTCACCGCGATGCGGTAGAGCCAGGTGTAGAAGGCGCTCTCGCCACGAAAGTTGGCCAGCGCCCGATAGGCCTTGATGAACGCCTCTTGGGCCACGTCCAGGGCCTCTTCGTGGTCGTGGACATAGCGCGCAATGAGCTTGATGATGCGCGCCTGGTACTTCAGCACCAGTAGATCAAAGGCCCGCTTGTCCCCGCGTTGGACGCGTTCGACGAGCGCTTGATCGACCTGTTGTTCGCCCATGCGGGCACTCCTTTCATTCGCTGATCGGCGCCGTGCAGGGCGCCTAGCCCGATACACACGGGCACTCCCGGCCATGATAGAACAGCCCACCGTAGCCGAACCAGTCCCGCAACCGAGCGGCCCAAGGCCGACACGCGCAAAATAAAGTGGTTGAATCGTTGTCCCCAGGTGAGCGGGGCGCATGCGTACCGGCCACGAAGCCCCACTCGGCGGACATAGATTCAGTAAGTTACACACGCCGACGGCACAGGGTGTAACGCACCCGCCCCTCCCCACTGGGCGAGTGCCAACTCTGGACAGATGTAATACCCTAAGCCCCGGCTGACATGTGCCTGTAACCTGGAGCGAATTGCAGCGATGCCCACCGCTAACACCCACGCGTTCGATGTGTTGATCATCGGCAGCGGCGCCGCCGGACTCACCCTTGCCCTGAGCCTGCCCGCGTCGCTGCGCATCGCACTCATCTCCAAGTCCGAGCTGACCGAGGGCAACACCCTCTATGCCCAGGGTGGCGTGGCCGCCGTGCTCGACGAGACCGACACCATCGCCTCGCACATCCAGGACACACTGATCGCCGGCGGTGGGCTGTGCGACGCCGACGCCGTGCGCCACATCGTGGAACACGGGCGCGCCGCCATCGACTGGCTGATCGACGCCGGTGTCCCCTTCACCCGCGAGGCACAGGACCAGAGCCACTACCACCTCACCCGCGAGGGGGGCCACAGCCACCGCCGGGTGATCCACTCTGCCGACGCCACCGGCCAGGCCATCGAACTGACCCTCAGCGATCGGGTACGCGAGTTACCCAACGTCACCCTGTTCGAAAACCACATCGCCGTCGACTTGGTCATCGGCCACAAGCTCGGCCTACGCGGTGAGGCGGGACGACGCTGTTATGGCGCCTACATCCTCGATCGCAAGGGCCAGAAGGTGGCGCTGTTCCGCGCGCGCTACTCGGTGCTCGCCACCGGTGGCGCGAGCAAGGTCTATCTCTATACCAGCAACCCCGACCTAGCCACCGGCGATGGCATCGCCATGGGCTGGCGCGCCGGATGCCGGGTGGCCAACATGGAGTTCAACCAGTTCCACCCCACCTGCCTCTACCACCCCAAGGCGAAATCCTTTCTCGTCACCGAGGCGCTGCGTGGAGAGGGGGCCTACCTACGTCTGCCCGATGGCAGCCGCTTCATGCCACGCTTCCACGAGATGGCCGAGCTGGCCCCGCGCGACGTAGTTGCACGCGCCATCGACCACGAGATGAAGCGCCTTGGCACCGACTGTGTCTATCTCGACATCAGCCACAAGGAGGCCGGCTTCATCCGCGAGCACTTCCCCACCGTCTATCAACGCTGCCTGGAGTTCGGCTTCGACATCACCGCCGAGCCGATCCCGGTGGTGCCCGCCGCCCACTACACCTGCGGCGGCCTGGTCACCGACATGCACGGGCGCACCGACCTGCTCGGCCTCTACGCCATCGGTGAGACCGCCTACACCGGCCTGCACGGCGCCAACCGCATGGCCAGCAACTCACTGTTGGAGTGCCTGGTGACCGCCCAAGGGGCGGCCGAGGACATCACCGCCGACCCGCTGGCCCACGAGCCCGAGGGTCTGGTCGTACCGCTGTGGGACGAGAGCCGGGTGACCGACTCCGACGAGGAGGTGGTGGTGTCGCACAACTGGGAGGAGTTGCGCCGCTTCATGTGGGACTACGTGGGTATCGTGCGCACCAATAAGCGCCTGGAGCGGGCAAAGCACCGCGTCGACCTGCTGACCCGCGAGATCCACGAGTACTACGGTAACTTTCGCGTCACCAATGACCTGCTGGAGCTGCGCAACCTAGTACAGGTGGCGGACCTCATCATCCGCTCCGCCATGGCGCGCAAGGAGTCGCGCGGCCTGCACTACACCCTCGACTACCCGGAGCAGGTCGAGGGCGAGGCGCATGCCACCCTCCTCACCCCACCCCCGCCACGCTGAGGTCGACGACGCGGCCAGCACAACGTAAAACGCGCCTTGACGGCGCGTTTTGCATGCTCACGGCCCCGGGCACATGGCCCGGGCAACTCACTGCTCGGGGATGGTGCGGATGAAGTCGTGGGTGAGCAGGATGTTCTTGCCATCGAGGGCGATATGCCCATCCTGCTCCATGCTCTTGAGCGTGCGCCCGACCACCTCACGGGTACAACCGGCCACCTGGCCCAGCTCCACGCGGGTGATGTGCACCGAGACCCCCTCCTCGCTCTGCACCGCATCGGGGCGCTGGGTCAGCTCCAGCAGCGCCGCGGCGATGCGCCCGCTCACCTGACTGTGCGCCAGGGCGCCGGCCTTGCGGCTGGTCTTGAGCAGGCGGGTAGAGAGCTGGGTGGCGAGGAGCGTGAGCAGGTCGGGGTAGATGTGCGCCAGCTCCTTACGCCCCAACTGGCGCAAGGCGTCGTAGGTGATGGCCGCCACCACACAGGGGGTACGCGCCACGACGATCGCCTCGTGGCTGGTGGTCTCGACGAAGAAGCCGACGGTACCAATAAAGTCACCGGCATTGATGTAGTCGAGGATCAGCTCCTGCCCCTCCTCGCCCTCGATCACGGCAGCGGCACTGCCCTCGACCAGGTAGTAGAGGGTGTCACCCGAGGAGGTCGGTTCGAGGATGCGCTGCTTACGCGCGACCTTACGGCGATGGGTATGATGTAAGAAGGCTTCCAGGTAATCGGACATGAGCGGGTCGTCTTAGCTAATTGATTTTCTAATATGCGCGTCGGCCAATAATAACCTAATCGGACGACAAGGGTGCGATTTCTCACACTTCGCGCCTCGTAAGTGTGAACTGTATAACTGTAATCAACGATTCAGCCGCCGAACTCGATCCCCTCGCCCGGCTCGTTCAGGGGCCCACCGCCACACTCGCCGCTGCTCAGGCAGTAGCTCCCCAGGCGCCGCTCCTTGGCCAGATACATGCTGCGGTCGGCCGCCCCCATCAGCTCATCATACCCCTCGCCATCGTAGGGATATAGCGCGATGCCGATACTCGCCCCCAGACACCAGGTGCGCTCCCCAAGCAGCAGGGGTTGCGCCACCGCATCGAGCAGGTCGCCGGCGAGGCGCGTCACCTCCTCGACCTCAGCCACCTCGTCGACCAGCACCACGAACTCGTCGCCACCGATGCGCGCCAGGGTATCGCTGCGGCGTAGGCGTGCGGCGAGCTGTTCGGAGAGCAGGCAGAGGGCCTGGTCTCCCACGTCGTGGCCGAGGGAGTCGTTGATCGACTTGAAGCGATCCAGATCCATGAACAGCAGCGCGAAGCTGGACTGATTGCGCTCGGCACGCGCCGCCAACTGCTCGAAGCGATCACGTAGCAGGGTGCGGTTGGGCAATCCGGTGAGGGCGTCGTAGTAGGCCAGATGACGCAGGGCCTGGGCCAGGCGCCGCTGCTTGGCCAGGGTCCGCACACGGGCCAACAGTTCGATGCGGCGCACCGGCTTGGTGATGAAGTCGCTGGCACCGATGGCGAAGGCACGCTCCAGATAGGCGTCGTCGTTGCTCGCGGTGGTGAAGGCGATGGGCAGGTCGTGGTACTCGGGCCGCGCCTTGATACGCTGGGTCAGCTCGAAGCCATCCATCCCCGGCAGGTTGATATCCATCAGCACGACGTCGAGGTCGCGCACTCCCCCGCCCTCGCCATCCAGCCCGAGCCAATCGAGGGCCTGTTCGGCGCTGGTGCAGAGTTGCACCTGGCGGCACCCCTCGGCCTGCAGCAGGGCCTCGACGAAACGCTGGATCAGCAGATCATCTTCGACCACCAGCACCGAGAGGCTATCGAAACCCAGGGGCTGCTCGGCGATGCAGTCACTCATGCGCGCCCCTTTCGGGTGGAGAAGGCGGGCACCCACGCCTCCTCGTGAATCAGCGCGTGGCCGAAGAGGCCGATGAGTAGCTCCTTGTAGTGCTGGCGCTCGTGCCCCTGGATGGCGCCATCGAGCTTGAGCATCACCAGGGGTATGGGGCTGTTGGGGTCCAGGTCGCCGGGCGTGGCGTCGAGGGCGGCGATGATACCGAGTTCATAGAGCAGGCTGAGCCCCTGGTAGAGGCTGCCGTTGACCTTCACCTGCAACTCGTCGGAGTGCCAGGCCGCCAGTAGGTCGGTGAAGAAGCGCGCGTAGGCCTTCTCCTTGAACAGACTGTCGTAGGTGCTGAGCCCCACCAGTCCCTGATAGATGTCGATGAGGTCGGCAATAATCTCCGGCTCGATCTGCAACGAGGGGCCGCGCCAACCGGCGAAGCTCGGGGTGTAGAGATTTACCGACCCGATGCGCCGCAGCATGAAGTGGCGCTGCTCGTTGCACAGAAACAGCTCGCTCACCGGGCGCTCGGGGTGACCCGGCAAGGGGCTGAAGGGCTCCAGCGCGCGCTCCTCGAAGTGAATACGCCCATCCTCCAGCCGCGGCGTCATGAGGCGTCGCCGACGCGCATCCACCCAAGTGGTATCGGCGAGTATGTCCATCTCTTGATCGAGGTTGGGTATGCGCAGATTGACATCGACCATGGCGTTACGCCTCCACACTCACAGGTTTTTTTTCGATTATAACGCCATGCACCCGAGGGTGCGGAAGCGTGTCTCTGCAGGGGGTTATCCGTGGCGTACGGGGGGCTCGCGATCCGGGGGTGAAGGGAGCATCAGACGCACACGCAGGCGCCGGTGCGCCTCGCCTCCCACCGAGTACGGGGTCACCAAACGACTGAGGTGGTACCCAGGATGCCACCCAGACGCGCCCTCCAGCCGCAACGCCAGCACGCAGAGCCAGGGCGAGCGAAAGCGGTTCGGCTGCAGACGCCAGGCACGCCCCTGGTCGTCGTACCAGAGGTCGTCACCCTGCCAGAGCCACACCTCGGCGGGACCACCCAGGGCCGGGTCACTGCGCCAGCCATAGAGGCCCACACCGAACACCAATAGGGTGAGCGGGGCGGCAAGCCAGGGGCCCGCGTCGATGAGCGGTGCGACCACGAGTGCGGCGAGGTGCAGGGCAAGGTAGAGCAGGCGCAACAGCGGGGCACGCCCGAGGCGCAGCTCAAGTGGCGTCGCGTACGGCCTGGATGACATGGGCGAGGGCCGGATCCGTGGCAGGTGGCGGGTCGAGCCCGAGCAGCCAGTCGTGCAGCTGCGGGTCGGGGTGACCGAGCAGGCGCTCGAACTGCGCCTGCCCAGTGGCATCGAGGGCGGCGTAGCCCCGCTCCAGGAAGCGTTCGAGGAGTAGATCCAACTCCAACATGCCGCGACGACAGCGCCAGCGCAACGCAGGGGTAAGGGGGGCGATGAGGCTCACACCGACCTCTTGAGCATCAGTTTGCGGATCTCACCGATGGCGCGGGTCGGATTGAGCCCTTTGGGGCAGACCTCGACACAGTTCATGATGGTGTGGCAACGGAACAGCTTGAACGGCCCCTCCAGCTCCGCCAGACGCTCGTCGGTGGCCTGGTCGCGGCTGTCGGCGAGAAAGCGCCACGCCTGCAACAGCGCCGCCGGGCCCCGGAACTTGTCCGGGTTCCACCAGAAGGAGGGGCAGGCGGTGGAGCAGCAGCCGCAGAGGATGCACTCGTAGAGGCCGTCGAGGCGGTCGCGCTCCTCCGGGCTCTGCAACACCTCCACCTCGGGCTCCGGCTCCTTGCGGATCAGGTAGGGCTTGACCACCTTGTAGTGGCGGAAGAACTCGCCCATGTCGACCACCAGGTCGCGTACCACCGGCAGGCCGGGGAGCGGGCGCACCTCGATGGGCTCCTTGAGCTCGGCCAGCGGGGTGATGCAACCGAGGCCGTTGCGCCCGTTGATGTTGAGGCCGTCGGAGCCGCACACCCCCTCACCACAGGAGTGACGGAAGGTGAGGCTCTCGTCCTGCTCCGCCTTGAGCCGGATGAGTGCCTCGCGCAGCATGGTGCCGGGGGCGACATCGTTCAGTTCGAACGGCTGCATGTGCGGTTCGCTATCTTGCTCCGGACGGTAGCGATAGATGAGGAAGCGCATCAGTAGACCCTCGGCTTGGGCGGGAAGCTCTCCACCGAGAGCGGTTTCATGCGCACGGGCTTATAGTCGAGGCGCGCCGCTTCGAGAAAGAAGAGCGAGTGACGCAGCCAATGGGTATCGTCACGCTCAGGATAGTCGACACGGGTATGTGCGCCGCGACTCTCGGTGCGCCCGAGGGCCGAGACCACGGTGGCCAGGGCGCACTGGAGCAGGTTCTCCAACTCCAGCGCCTCGATACGCTGGGTGTTGAAGACCCGGCTGTGATCGTGGATCGCCACCTGGTCGAGCCGCCCGATGAGCGCCTCGATGGCGGCCACCCCTTCTGTCAACTTCGCCTCGGTGCGGAACACCCCGCAATAGGTCTCCATCGCCTTCTGCATCTTTTTGCGCAGGCCCGCCACCGTCTCCTCCCCCTCGGGGCGCTCCCAGCGCACGAGGCGCGCCATGGCCCCCTCGACGCTCGCCTCGTCGAGGGGGCGGTGGAAGGGGTTCTCGGCCAGGTAGTCGATGATATGGTTACCCGCCGCACGGCCGAACACCACGATGTCGAGCAGCGAATTACCGCCCAGACGATTGGCCCCGTGCACCGAGACGCAGGCACACTCGCCCACCGCGTAGAGCCCGCTGATCGCCTCCTCGCCGTGGCCTGCGGGGACCACCACGCGACCGTGACGGTCGGTGGGGATGCCGCCCATGGTGTAGTGGGCGGTGGGGTAGACCGGGATCGGTTCGCGCGCCGGGTCGAGGTGCAGGAAGGTCTGCGCCATGGCGCGAATACCGGGCAGGCGCTTGGCCACCACCTCCTCGCCGAGGTGGTCGATCTTCAGCAGCACGTGGTCCTTGTGCGGCCCACAGCCGCGCCCCTCGGCCACCTCGGTGTAGATGGCCCGGCTGACCACGTCACGGCTGGCCAGGTCGAGGGCGTGGGGGGCGTAGCGCTGCATGAAGCGCTCCCCCTCGCCGTTGACCAGATAGCCCCCCTCACCGCGCGCGCCCTCGCTGATGAGCATCCCCTTGCCGGCGATGCCGGTGGGGTGGAATTGGAAGAACTCCATATCCTGGAGCGGGATCCCGGCACGCAGGGCCATGCCCAGGCCATCGCCGGTGTTGATGTGGGCATTGGTGTTGGTGCGGAAGATCTGCCCCACCCCGCCGGTGGCCAGCAGGGTGGTCTTGGCCTCGATGAGCAGCGGCTCACCGGTGGCGATCTCCAGCACCAGGGCACCGAGGATGTAACCCTGCGCGTCGCGGATCAGGTCGATGGCGAAGTATTCGTCGAAGAAGTGCGTCTTGGCCTGGATGTTCTGCTGATAGAGGGTGTGCAGCAGGGCGTGGCCGGTGCGGTCGGCGGCGGCGCAGGTACGGGTGGCCTGGTCACCGCCGAAGTTGCGACTCTGGCCGCCGAAGGGGCGCTGGTAGATCTTGCCGTTGTCGAGGCGCGAAAAGGGCACCCCGGCGTGCTCCAGCTCGATCACCGTCTGCGCGGCGGCACGGCACATGTACTCGATGGCGTCCTGGTCACCGAGCCAGTCACTGCCCTTGACCGTGTCGTACATGTGCCAGTGCCAGTTATCCTCGGTGACGTTGGCCAGCGCGGCGTTGATCCCGCCCTGGGCCGCCACCGTGTGCGAACGGGTGGGGAAGACCTTGCTCACCACCGCCACGGTGGCCTGGGCCTGGGCCAGTTGCAGCGCGGCGCGCAGACCGGCGCCACCGGCACCGATCACCAGGGTATCGAAGCGGCGTTTCGCCAGGGCCATATCAGACACTCACATTGATAAGGATACGCGCCACCCAAAAGCCCATGGCCAGCAGCCAAGTGCCGAGCAGGCTGAGCACGCCGAGGCGCACCCAAGGGTGGTGCAGATAGTCGAGGCAGACATCGCGCACACCGACCCAGATGTGCAGCAGCAGGGCGATGGCGAAGATGGCGCTGGTCACCGAGACCACCGGTCTGGCGAAGAGGTCGTGCCACCCCGAATAGCCCTGGGGGCCGACGATGGCCACCATCAGCGGTAGAAAAACCAGGTACAGGGCCATATAGACCGCACTCAGGCGCTGTAACAGCCAGGCGCGCAGGCCGCTCAAGGTCTCACTCATGCGCACACCACCCAGGCCGAGAAGAGCAGTAGTAGTGGCGAGAGCCAGAGCAACGCCCGTGCACTGCCGAGTGCCGACTTCAGCTCAACCCCGATGTCCAGATCGATGAGCAGACAGCGCAGGCCCGAGGCGAGGTGGTGCAGCAGCCCCCAGAGGAACAGCGTCAGCGCCAACCGCACCCACCCCTGGGCGAGGAGCGCCTGTGCCGCATTGAAGCCTTGAGGCGAGTGCACCGCGCTATCAAATAGGTAGATGGGTAGCGGCAGCAACAGCACCAATCCCATGCCGCTGACGCGGTGCGAGATGGAGAGCAGCGCATTGACCGGGAAGCGGATGCGGCGCAGGTCGAGGAAGCGATGTGGTTGACGTGTTATCGGCATGTGATGCAGTTTTACCCAGGTTTTGGTCCAAGTCCATCCACCCTTTAGACGCGACGGCCTCCGTGGCCCGCGAGGAGACAATCGATGAACAGTACATGGCAGGCGTTTCTCGCGGCGGCAGGGGCCGAGATCGAGGCGGGCCGAGTCACCGGCTTCGGCGACGCGGCGGGCGAACTGGCCGCGGCCGACGGGTGCATCCTCGCCGACCTCTCGCACTACGCCGTGGTGCGCGCCGCGGGCGAGGAGGCCCGCGAGTTCCTGCACAACCAGTTCACCAACGATGTAAAGCAGCAGGCCGACGACCACTCACGTCTGAACAACTACTGTACCCCGAAGGGGCGCATCCTCGCCTCCCTGCGCGTCTTCGTGCGCGAGGGCGAACCGCACCTGCGCCTGTCCGGCGACCTGGTGGAGCCCTTCACCCGCCGTCTTGGCATGTTCATCCTGCGCTCCAAGGTGACCCTCACCAACCTGAGCGACACGCTAGTGCGCTTCGGCCTGGCCGGGCCTGGCGCCGAGGCGGCCCTCGCTGCCCAGCTCGGCACCCTGCCCAGCGAGGCCGACGCCGTGGTGCAGGCGGACGCTATCACCGTCATCCGTCTGCCCGGCGCCGAACGCTTCGAGCTGCACGGCCCGGACCATGCCCTGGAGCCACTCTGGCAGGCTCTCACCACCACCGCCCGCCCGGTGGGCGAGCGTGTCTGGGCCCTCGGCGAGATCCGTCACGGCCTGCCGCTGGTCACCGCCGCGACCCTGGAGGCGTTCGTGCCGCAGATGCTCAACATGCAGCTCATCGGCGGCCTCAGCTTCAAGAAGGGGTGTTACCCGGGGCAGGAGATCGTCGCCCGAATGCAGTATCTGGGGCAACTGAAACGTCGCATGTATCTGGCCCATGTGGACGCCGAGACGGCACCGCTGGCCGGCGATTCGCTCTTCGCCCCCGGCTCCAGCAGTGGCCAAGGGGCGGGCAAGGTAGTGGACTCCGCCGCCGCCCCCGGCGGTGGCTACGACCTGCTCTGCGTGGCCGAGATCAGCAGCGCCGAGGCGGACGACCTGCACCTGCAGGCGGACGACGGCCCCAAGCTTACCCTGCGCGAGCTCCCCTACCCCTTCGCCTGAGCCCCCCCGGGCGGGTGACACCCGAAAGGATTATGCCCCCTCGTGGCGCGGCGCCCTATGCTCTCCTCGGCGCCCCGCACCGGGGCCGGCATCCCACGACTAGGAGTCACCCCATGCACACACCCCTCACCACCGCCCTGCTGCTGCTCGCCCTCGGTACCGGCCTCGCCCTTGAGGCCCAGGCGGGCCCCGACGTAGACGAGATCATCGTGGTCGAAAACCCCGACGGCACCTTCCGCACCATCCGCGACCCGGACGGCGACGGCAAAGGTTACACCACCTCGGGCGGTCACGAGACGCGCAAGGACGCCGAAAAAGAGGCCAAGCGCCAGAATCGCGAACTGCGCAAGATGAAGAAGGCGAGCAAGTAACCGGGACGGGCGCCGGCCCGACACACCACGCAACAAGGGGCGCCGAGGCGCCCCTTGTTGCGTCAGACCGCAGGCTCTCAGTTGAGCGGGAAGGCGGTCCAGCCGTCGACCCAACTGCTCGCTACCCCGGGACGGATCGCCCCGAGGAAATCGGCCCCCTGGTCCCAGAACTCCTCCTGGGGGATGGGCGCGGTACGCACCCCATCCGGGCGCGAGGTGGGGGTGAAGAGCGGGTGGACGATGTCGTAGGCGCGATTGGTCAGGTGTGCAGTGAGACCCAAGTAGTTGTTACGTGCCGGATCGGCGAAGTAGCGCGCCTCGTCGAAGCCCTGATCGTCGTCCCCCTCGCCCTTCTCCTCCTGGAAGAAGTGATTGCCGCCCGGGCCGATGTTCTCCATCAAGGTGTGGCTGAAGGAGAGCTCGCCACTCTGGGTCAGGCGTGCCGACTCGACGCCCCGGACGTCCACCGACTCCAGCGGAAAGCCAGCGATGATGAGGTTGCGGAAGATGCCGCCGGTGCCGCGACGCAGGGTCATGGCGCGCTGACCCAGCTCACTCTTGGGGGCGCCGATGAGGGTGGCGTTGTAGATGGTGGGTGCAGAACGCGGG
>QKED01000038.1 GCA_003252455.1 Gammaproteobacteria bacterium | reverse complement strand
CCGCAACCTCCTCTCCAATGCACTCAAATTCACCCACCAAGGGCGAGTCACACTGCGCCTGCGTCGAGACCCCGGCGAGGCCCTCCCCCTGCGCGTGAGCGTCAGCGATACGGGCATCGGCGTGCCGGAGGATAAACAGGGGCTGATCTTCGAGGCGTTCCAGCAGGTGGACGGCTCCACCAACCGCGAGTACGGTGGCACCGGCCTCGGCCTCTCCATCAGCGCCTCCTTCGCCCAACTGATGGGTGGCACCATCGAGGTACAGAGCCGCCTCGGTCAAGGCAGCACCTTCACCCTCTCACTGCCTGAAACGCCACCGGAACAGACCCAAACGACCCCGCCCCCGGCGGCGCGCCGCAGCGTGCCGACCGCCGCTTCGCGCCCACTGCCCACGGCGAGCCACCCCACGGAGCCGTGGCCACACGCTGACCGTGATAGCGTCGGCGCTGACGACCCGGTGCTGCTGCTCATCGACGACGACCCGGTCATCGCCCGTGCGATCTATGAGATCAACCAGCGCCTGGGCTACAAGACGCTGCTCGCGGCCAACGGCCAGAGCGGCCTGGAGATGGCGCGACAATTCGGCCCCAACGGCATCCTGCTCGACCTCGGTCTGCCCGACATGGATGGAGGTGCGGTGCTGCACACCCTGAAGACCACGCCGAACCTGGCGGCGATCCCGGTCTACATCATCTCGGGGCGCGACCGCGACGAGTTCCTCCTCAGCCAGGGGGCCCTGGGCTGGCTGCGCAAGCCGGTCGACGCCGATCAGATCGCACGGATCGAGGCCGAGGTGCTGGCCTACGCGGGTAAGAAGGGGAGCCACGACTTCCTGCTGGTGAGTGCCGGTGAGGCGCAGGAGAGCGAGATCCGCACCATGCTCGGCAGCGCCGACACCCGCCCCATCCCCCTGTGTGTCGAGGCCTTCGACGCGACCCGCTTCGCCGAACTACGTGAGGCGTCGGGGGGCTTCCTCTTCGCCATCATCGACCTGGGCGCCGACGCCTCGGCCTTTGCTCAGGGGCTGGTGGTGGCCCAGCAGATCCACCAGCTCGACACCGAGCTGAACCTGATGTTCTACAGCCAGCGCGCCCTCTCCGACGAGGAGGAGGCGCGGCTACGCCAGTTCTCCGATGTGATCATCATCAAGGCACCGCTCTCGGAGCGGCGCCTGCAGGAGAACATCGCGCGCTTCCTCAAGGCGACACCACGCCAGCGCCACTCCGGGCACATCGAGACCCCGCCGACCCTCGGTAGTGGGCGCAAGCGGCTGGCGGAGCGCCACATCCTGGTGGTGGACGACGACCCACGCAACATCTTCGTCATCACCGCCGCCTTGGAGCAGCACGGCGCACGGGTGGAGAACGCGCTGAACGGCGCCAAGGCGCTGGAGCATCTGGCCGTGGGGCACTTCGACCTGGTGGTGATGGACATCATGATGCCCGAGATGGACGGCTATAAGACCATCGAGATGATGCGTGCCGACCCGCGCATGGCCGACACCCCGGTGCTGGCCCTCTCGGCCAAGGCACTCAGTAGCGACCGTGCCAAGGCGATGGAGGCCGGGGCGGACGATTATCTCGCGAAACCGGCCGACTACGAGGTGCTGATCAACCTCGCCGCCGCCTGGTGTGAAGGGCGCCGATGAGCCTCCTCCTGCGCCAAGAACCCGGCCCCGACGGCGCACCCCTGTGCCGCGTCAATCTGCTGGGCAGTACGATGAGCCTAGAGGATGCCGAGGAGCTGCGCGCCCTGCTGGCCCACGCCCGTCAGCCCATCGGCATCAACGCCTTCGACGCCGACACCCTCCCCGGCGAGGTGTTGGAGGCGCTCTCGGCGGCACTCGACCGGGGACTCAAGGTGAAGGTCACCGCCTACCGCCCCCTGCTCGCCTTCACCCTCTCGCGTCTCGGCCTGCCGGTGGTGCAGGTGGCGGCCCTCCCCCCCGAGAGCAGCATGCCCGTCTGTCGCGCCCTCGCCCTGGTCGGCTCGGCCAACAGCCTCGACAAGATCCTGCACATCGTCGAGCGTCTGCCCACGAGTGAGATGGCGATCTTCATCGTGCAACACATCCAGGAGGCGCAACCCAACCTGCTCGACAAGCTGCTCAAGGTGCGCACCGACTACAGCGTGGTCATGCCCCAGCACCTGGTGCCCGTGGAGGGCCACACCATCTACATCGCCCCACCCGGTTACAACATGAAGGTGGCGCATGGGCTCGTCTATCTGACCCAGGACCGCAAGGTGAACTACGCACGCCCGGCCATCGACGTACTGCTGCAGTCGTTGGCGGGTGAGTATGGTGCACACACGCTCACCGCCCTGCTCTGTGGCTACGGTCAGGACGGGACGGCCGGGTGTCAGGCGCTACGTGCCCAAGGGGCGACGGTGCTGGTGGAGAACGCGGAGGATTGTGCCGGGGCCGACGCCATGCCGGGCAGCGTCATCGCCGCCGGTCACTTCGATGTGAAGCTGAAGAAAGGCGGTCTCGCCAGCGTGATGGCTGCGGCCCTTACACCGCAACGGCGTGAGGCGGGCGGGGCCCTACTCTCGCTCTTTTTGGAGGCCGTGCTGGAGCACACCGGTTACGACTTTCGCGACTACCAGCGAGGCACCCTGGAGCGGCGCATCAACAGCTTGATCCAGCAGATGGGCTTTGCCTCCTTCGTCGATTTTCAGCGTGCCGCGCTCAGCGTGCCACAGGTGACCGAGCGGCTCCTCACCGAGCTCTCGATCAACTTCACCGAGTTTTATCGCCACCCCGAGCAGTTTCGTGACCTGCAGGAGCGGGTGCTCCCCTTCCTGTCGAGCTTTCCGCTGATCAAGATCTGGTCCGCTGGCTGCTCGACCGGTGAGGAGGCCTACTCCTTGAGCTTCATGCTCGATGGTCTGGGCTTGCTGGAGAAGAGCCGCATCTTCGCCACCGACATCAACCCCTACATCCTCGACCTGGCACAGATGGGCCTCTACCCCAGTGAGGCGCGGGCCAAGAGTCTGGCCAATCAGCATGTCGCCTGTGCGTGCCCCGACCTCGACGGTCGACTCGAAGTGCACGGGCGTTACCTGAAGGTGGCGGATCGCTACCGCAAGCGCATCCTCTTCCACCACCACACCCTGGGACAGGACGGCAGCTTCAACGAGTTTCAGCTGATCCTCTGTCGTAACGTGATGATCTACTTCGACGAGGCGCTGCAGCGTCGGGTCTTCGCGCTGTTCGCCGACTCGCTGCACCGCGAGGGCTTCCTCATGCTCGGGCCACACGACGCACTGCGCGACATGGCGCGCCAATGTGGCTTTTACCCCTCGGACCTGGGTGCGCATCTCTACCGCTACGAGGGCTGATCCCCCAGCTGCGCGCGTAGCAACTGCTCGAACTCGGCCGCGGGCATGGGGGCCCCGTAGAGGTAGCCCTGCACCTCATGGGTGCCCGCTTCGAGCAGCCAGTGCTTCTGCTCCTCACGCTCCACCCCCTCGGCGATCACCTGCAGTTGCAGACTCTCGGCCAGGGCGATCACTGCCCGGGCGATGGCCGTGGCGTCGCGATCGTCGGGCAGGTCGTCGACAAAGGATTTGTCGATTTTCAGGCGGTTGATCGGCAGACGCTTGAGGTAGGAGAGCGAGGAGTAGCCGGTGCCGAAGTCGTCGATGGCCAGGCGCACGCCCATGTCACGCAGGCGCGTGAGGGTGTCGATCTCGCCCTCCTCCTTGTGCATGATGTAGCCCTCACTCACCTCCAGCTCCAGCTCCTCCGGGGCGATGCCGTAACGCTCCAGGACGCGCTGGGTGATCTCCACCAGGTCGCCGCGCTCTATATCGAGCCCGGAGATGTTCACCGCGATTCGCTCTACCGCGAGGCCCGCGCGCTTCCACACCATGAACTGTGCACAGGCGTGGTGGATCACCCAACTGTCGATGGCGGCGATGAGGCCGAGGTCGGTGGCCACCTTGATGAACTGATAGGGGGTGAGCAGCCCCTTTTGCGGGTGCTGCCAGCGGATCAACGCCTCGGCACCGACCACCCGCTCGGCGGGGAGGGCCACCAGCGGCTGGTAGTAGACCAGGAACTGCTCATTGCTGATCGCCTGTCGTAGCTCCGCCTCTAGTTGGAAGCGCTGCATCGCCTCCTTGGTCATCTCGGTGGAGTAGAACTGGTAGTTGTTGCGCCCGATCTCCTTGGCCCGATACATGGCCGCGTCGGCGTTCTTTAGCAGCGACTCCGGGTCTTCACCATCGAGCGGAAAGACGCCGATGCCGATACTGGCGGTGACATAGAGCGTGTTAGCACCGATCTCGAAGGGGGCGACCAGGGCGGCGATGATCTTCTTCGCCACATTGGCCGCGTCGCGCTCGTGGTTGATGGGCGAGACGACCACGGTGAACTCGTCGCCCCCCAAGCGTGCCAGGGTATCGCTGGTGCGCAGACAGTCCCGGATCCGCTGCGAGACCAACTGCAACAGCAGGTCACCGGTGCTGTGCCCGAGGGTGTCGTTGACCGTCTTGAAACGGTCGAGGTCGATGAACATCAGCGCACTCTTGCGCCCCTCACGCTTGGCCACGGTGAGGGCGTTGAGCAGGCGGTCTTGGAACAGCTCACGATTGGGTAGGTCGGTGAGCACGTCGTAGTAGGCGAGGTGCTGTAGACGCTTACGGATATGCTCCTGCGAGCTCAGGTCGGAGTAGATGCAGACGTAGTATTTGACCCGTTGCTGCTCGTCGAGGATCACCGTGGCGTTGAGCCACTCGGGGTAGATCTCGCCGCTCTTGCGCCGATTCCAGATCTCCCCCTGCCACTGCCCGGCGTCGGCCAGTTTGGCGCGCATCTGGCGGAAGAATTCGGCGTTGTGGCGCCCCGATTTGAGCAGCCCCGCACGGCCACCGATCGCCTCCAGCTCGCTGTAACCCGTGGTACGACTGAAGGCCGGGTTGACCGAGACGATCTGCTCCTGGGCATCCAGCACCATGGCCCCGTCCGACATGCTACTGATCACCTGACCGGAGAGGATCAGTCGCGCCTCGCTCTGCTGCAACTGATCGATGGTCTTACGCAGGTTCTGTTCGCGCTCGAAGATCTGGTAGTAGAGGTGAATGCGGTTGAGTAGCAGGTTGTCGTCGATGGGCTTGGTCAGGTAGTCGACCGCGCCGAGGGCATAGCCGCGCTGGCGAAACTCCTCCGCCTTGAACACGGCGGTGACGAAGACCACGGGGATGTGGCGCGTGCGTTCGGTCATCTGCAGGTGGTGGGCGGTCTCGAAGCCATCCATCAACGGCATCTGTACATCGAGCAGCACCAGGTGGATCTCGTGTTCGATGGTCGCCACCAACGCCGCCTCGCCGGAGGTCGCCTCGACAATATCACCGATATCCTGACGTTCGAGCAGCGCACGCAGGGTGAAGATATTGTTCGCGTTGTCGTCGACGATGAGGATGGTAAAACGTTTGTTGCGCATCACTATGCCCGGGGAGTGTGAAGCCAGGACCTCGCTCAGAGGCCTCCAGATGCCATCCCAGCGCGGCGAGTCGACGCCACCCTCGACCGAAAAAGGGCCACGCGAGAGCCGCGCGCTACGGTGCGCGCCCTCGCCACATGAGCCTTCGAGTATACATCGCCCACCACCGGCTTCGCGGCCCACGTGGGGCCGAATCCAGCGAATTTTCTACACGAACTCGCCTGTAAGGGGCACTCGGAGCCATCGCCCGGAAGGATGAGTGACCCGTCTCACGCTTGTTGGGGGCGAGGTGGGCGTTATGCATCCCGAGCCGCCATTCGTGTCTGACTTATCCTTATGCCCGCACATTCTATATGGGCACTAGTCGGCGCCTTTGCCCTTGTCACGACCACGTCATATGATGCTGGTTTACCCCAGACAAACTGCCGTTCCCAAAGGGAGAGAGACCATGTTCGAAGTCGCCGAGTTGGGCCACAAGGTCAGCAAAGAAGAGTACAACGCGTTGGTGCCTGAGCTGCGCACCCAGCTGCTGGAGGTGCAGGAGCAACTCAAGGAGACCAACTTCCCGGTACTGGTACTCATCTCCGGCGTGGACGGTGCCGGTAAGGGCGCCACCCTGACCCTGCTCAACGAGTGGCTCGACCCGCGCTACGTCACCAGCTATGCCTTCGGCATCCCCAGCGACGAGGAGGCCGAGCGCCCCGAGTACTGGCGCTTCTGGCGTGCCCTACCCAAGCGCGGTGAGATGGGCCTCTACATCTCCCCCTGGTATTCACGTCCCATCGCCCAACGTGTGCGCGGTGAGATCGACGACAACGCCCTGGACACCGCCCTGCGCCGTATCAACACCTTCGAACAGGAGCTGATCGACGATGGCGCGCTGATCATCAAGTTCTGGCTGCACCTCTCCAACGATGGACAGGAGAAGGTGATCAAGAAGATGAGCAAGGACCCGCAGACCAAGTGGCGCGTCTCGCAACTCGACAAGGAGCACCTGGAGGGGTACGACCGCTTCCGTGGTATCGCCGAGCGCGTGTTGCGCACCACCTCCACCGGCGCGGCACCGTGGATCATCGTCGAGGGGCTCGACACCCGCTACCGCAGCCTCACGGTGGGTCAGCACATCCTCGACCGGCTCAAGGCGCACCTCTCCAAGGCCGATGAGGACACCTCACCGCACCGCCACTTCCGCCCGATCATCAGTACCTCCCTCGCGCGCGACGTGAGCATCCTCGACTCACTCGACCTGGGCCTGGTCGTCGAGCGCGAGGAGTACAAGCGCCTCCTCAAGGAGCTGCAGGGACGCCTGAGCGTGCTCTCACGCCTGGCTTACGAGAACAAGGTCTCCAGCATCCTGCTCTTCGAGGGGTGGGATGCGGGCGGTAAGGGTGGCCTCATCCGCCGCATGATCCCGGCCATCGACCCGCGCCACTACCGTATCATTCCCATCGCCGCTCCCACCGACGAGGAGCGCGCCCACCACTACCTGTGGCGCTTCTGGCGCCACATCCCGCGCGCCGGTTTCACCACCTTCTACGACCGCACCTGGTATGGTCGCGTGCTGGTGGAGCGCGTCGAGGGCTTCGCCACCGAGGTGGAGTGGATGCGCGCCTACGCCGAGATCACCGACTTCGAAGAGCAGCTCACCGAACATGGCGTGGTGCTGGTGAAGTTCTGGGCGCACATCAGCAAGGAGGAGCAGCTCGCCCGCTTCAAGGCGCGCGAGGAGACCCCCTTCAAGCACTACAAGATCACCGACGAGGATTGGCGCAACCGCGAAAAGTGGGACCTCTACGTGCAGGCGGTGAGCGACATGGTCGAGCGCACCAGCACCGAGTACGCCCCCTGGACGCTGATCGAGGGCAACGACAAGAAGTACGCCCGCATCAAGGCCCTATCCACCTATATCGACCGTCTGGAGGCCGCGCTCAAGGCCAAAGGCGTGAAGGTGAACAAGGCACTCAAGGGGCTGTAACGGCCCCCCTGTCTATGGGCCGTCACTACGGCCCATAGACAGCTCGGCATGTCCAGCGACCCCACTTCCGTTGGCCCAAGTCCACACCCTATATCGATCGGCGCCCCCACCGAGGCGGCGGTCCCTCCACACAATTGGGACCCTTGGCCTCGGACAGGCTCGACCTCAGTGCCCCCCGTCTGCCTGTGGCGATAGTCGGCGGCGATACGACAACCAGCGGCCCTGCTCGCCCCACCACGCGCTAGGGTAAACTAGCCGCGCCCCTCCACCGTCAGGCGACAGAAATCCCCATGCGACACCTGGAATACCTCTTCGAATCCACCCTCTGGCACAGCCGCTTCGTCGTGGTGATTGCCGTCATCGTCAGCCTGCTCACGGCCTTCTCCATGTTCTACATGGCCACGGTGGATGCCTGGGTCATGATCAGCCATCTCGGCGAGTATGCCGACGCCACGCTGGCCACTGCCGAGCGCGCCGCCCTGCGCAGCGCCACCATCACCCACGTGGTGGAGATCATCGACGGCTACCTGCTCGCCACCGTGCTGCTCATCTTCGCCCTCGGCCTCTACGAGCTGTTCATCAGCAAGATCGACATGGCCGAGACCGACGATGTCGCCTCCAACGTGCTGGTGATCCACAGCCTCGACGACCTGAAGAACCGCCTGGCCAAGGTGATCTTGATGATCCTCATCGTCAAGTTCTTCGAACACGCCATCGGCATGGGCTTCGATGGGCCATTGGAGCTGCTCTACCTGGCAGCAGGCATCGCCCTGCTCGGCCTCGCCTTGATGCTCTCCCACGGCCATGCGGGCGGTAATAGCCAGGGCGATCACTAACCTTGAGTAGAGGGCAGGACCTTCCACACGAGAGGTAGTGAGCGTCTCTACCAGTCCTCTTCCGCCCTCATAGTAGGACGCACGATCTCTTGTTAGCATACGTAAACGTGATATTCGAAACCGAACATCACATTTACAAATGTAAACGAGCAAACACAATGATTCACACTTGTCGTTTCAACTGGCTAGCTGCCATACCCGTCCTGCTGCTAGCCAACTCGGCCCATGCCGCCTTCACCTTTAATACCTTCACTGATTCTGCCTCTTTCTTCTCCGCGGTAGGCTCGACCGTCACCGAAGACTTCGAGACCGGCAATCAGACCAATTTCGCATTATTTAACAGCACGGACCCAGACCTCGTAGCCGATATCGCTTATTCAGCATCGGGTGACCTCTATACCTTCGACGCGAGCTACGGGTATTCAGGCATTACCTCTATGGTCCTGTTTAACGGCGATGCTAACGACCTGACCCTCACCCTGAGCCCCAACGTCACAGCGCTCGGCTTCGACTACATCACCTGGAATACCACAACCAACAATAACAGTGTCGAGATCATCGACGATCTGGGTGGCTCGCACCTATTCACCGTGGATACCACTGTCTCAAATCCCAGATACTTCGGTATCGTCGTGACCGAGGGCTCCATTCAGTCGGCCACTCTGACATCGACCACCACAACGATTGGCATCGACAACATCACCTTCGGCGCAGCCGCAGCCGTTCCCGAACCCGGTACCCCGATGCTGATGGGTCTCGCCCTGGGCTTACTCGGCTACCGTGCACGCCAGAAGGCCAAGGCATCGCGCTGATCCCTGCCTGAGCGACTTTTCGGGCCAAGGTGCAATGCCGCTCGGGAAGTCGCTAACACCTCCTCCTCGACACTGCCCACGTCTTACCCTAGACGCCGGTCCAATCTCGGCTCCCCATCTCTGACACGATAGGTGCAACCACCTCGCACGGGGTTTATCATTGCACCCCTCAATCCAGCCGCGAGCCAAGGCCATGCACAGCGACCCCAGCGATCACCCGGAGCAGCCGCGCCCGCGCGGCATCTATCTGCTGCCCAACCTGTTCACCACCGCCGCCCTCTTCGCCGGTTTCTACGCCATCATCGCCGCCACCAAGGGGCAGTTCGAGACGGCGGCCATCGCCATCTTCATCGCCATGGTGCTCGATGGCCTGGACGGGCGCGTGGCGCGTCTGACCAACACCCAGAGCGCCTTCGGGGCCGAGTACGACTCGCTCTCCGACATGGTCTCCTTCGGTATCGCACCGGCACTCATCATGTACGAGTGGGCGCTGCACACCCTGGGCAAGCTCGGCTGGCTCGCCGCCTTCATCTACACCGCCGGGGCGGCACTGCGCCTGGCACGCTTCAACACCCAGGTGGGCATCGCCGACAAGCGCTACTTCCAGGGGCTGCCGAGCCCCGCCGCCGCCGCGATCATGATGGGCCTGGTGTGGGTCGGCCACGACTTCAACTTCCAGGGACAGGACCTCTACATCGCCGCGCTGATCATCACCATCGCCGCCGGACTGTTGATGGTCAGCAACATGCGCTACTACAGCTTCAAGGACTTCGACCCGCGCAACAAGGTGCCCTTCGTCGCCCTGCTGGTGATGGTGCTGGTCTTCGTGCTCATCTCCCTCGACCCGGCGCAGGTGCTGTTCTACGTCTTCCTCATCTACGCCGCCCACGGCCCGGTGCTGACCATCAACGGCCTGCGCCACAAGCGCAATCTGCGCAGTAAAGAGAGCGAGCCACCGAGCGCCGAATGAGCCTGTTTTACGACCCCGACCCGTGTGCTCGCCCAGTGTGGGCGGCCCCTGCAGGAGCCTTTCATGAGTGACAAGCTGATCATCTTCGATACCACCCTGCGCGACGGCGAACAGTCGCCCGGCGCCTCCATGACCAAGGAGGAGAAGCTGCGCATCGCCAAGGCGTTGGAGAAGATGCGCGTGGATGTGATCGAGGCCGGCTTCCCCATCGCCAGCCCCGGCGACTTCGACGCCGTGCAGGCCATCGCCCGCACCGTCAAAGAGTCCACCATCTGCGGCCTGGCCCGCGCCCTGGACAAGGACATCGACCGCGCCGGTGAGGCACTCAAGGAGGCCGCCTCGGCGCGCATCCACACCTTCATCGCCACCTCGCCGATCCACATGGAGCGTAAGCTGCGCATGACCCCCGACGAGGTGGTGACGCAGGCGATCCACGCCGTGAAACGCGCGCGTCAATACACCGACAACGTCGAGTTCTCCGCCGAGGACGCCGGGCGCTCCGAGATCCCCTTCCTCTGCCGTATCTTCGAGGCGGTGATCGCCGCCGGGGCCACCACCATCAACATCCCCGATACCGTCGGCTACAACCTCCCCGGGCACTTCGGTGAGTTGGTGCGCCGGGTGATCGAGGGGACACCCAACGCCGACCGGGCCGTCTTTTCCGTACACTGCCACAACGACCTCGGTCTGGCCGTGGCCAACTCCCTCTCCGCGGTGCTGAGCGGCGCCCGTCAGGTAGAGTGCACCATCAACGGCCTCGGCGAGCGTGCCGGTAACGCCGCGCTCGAAGAGGTGGTGATGGCGGTGCGCACGCGCCAGGACATCTTCCCCTGCCATGTCGACATCGACACCACGCAGATCGTCCCCACCTCGCGCCTAGTCTCCGGCATCACCGGCTTCCCGGTGCAACCAAACAAGTCCATCGTCGGCGCCAACGCCTTCGCCCACGAGTCTGGCATCCATCAAGATGGCGTGCTCAAGCACCGTGAGACCTACGAGATCATGCGCGCCGAGGATGTGGGCTGGGGCGCCAACAAGATGGTGCTGGGCAAACACTCCGGTCGAAACGCCTTCCGCACCCGTCTGGCCGAGCTGGGTACCGAGTTCGAATCGGAGGAGGCACTCAACGCCGCCTTCACCCGCTTCAAAGAGCTCGCCGACAAGAAGCACGAGATCTTCGACGCCGACCTCCAGGCGCTGGTCTCCGAGACCCACTACGAGACCACCCTGGGCGAGCGCGTCAAGCTGGTCGCCCTTAAGGTCTGCTCCGAGACCGGCGAGACCCCGCACGCCGAGGTGACCCTGTGGGTGGATGGTCAGGAGGTGCGCGACGCCGCCCCCGGCTCCGGCCCGGTGGACGCCGCACTCAAGGCGATCGAGGCGATCGTCGACTCCAAGACCGACCTGCTGCTCTACTCGGTCAACTCCATCACCAGCGGCACCGAGGCCCAAGGCGAGGTGACCGTGCGTCTGCAGCGTGGTGGTCATACGGTCAACGGCCTGGGCACCGACCCGGATATCGTCGTCGCCTCGGCCAAGGCCTACGTCAACGCGCTGAACAAGATCCTCATCCCCGTAGAGCGCGCCCATCCGCAGGCGGGCGACGTCTGAGGCGCGGCTGAGGTATGAGCGACGCGGCGGCACGCGCACGGTACTTTCTCGATACCCTGGGTATCGACCTCTACGTGCGTCGTGACCTCCCCCTCGCCGCACCGCACGCCACCGCCGCATCAGGTGGAGTGGCGGACGAGCCGCCCCCGCCGTGGGACTTGGACGACGGCCCCGCTGCCGTCACTCCGACACTGGCCAAGCCCGTCACCGACACCGCCCCGCCGCGGGTCACCGAGCCTCCCCCACGCCAGCCCTCGACGCCATCGGTGGAGGGACAAACGGGCGCGCGCACCACGCCCCCACCGCTTTTCGACGACCTCAATCCCCCCCCCATCGACGAGGTACCCGGCTTCATCGACGAGGATGGGGATGACCCCTACTTCCCCGACCTGCCCCCGGCCAAACCGGCCCCACCGCCGGTCGCCACCCTCGACTGGACGGCACTCAAGGAGCGGGTCGCGAGCTGTCAGGCGTGCAGCGAGCTGGTGGCCAACCGTACCCAGACCGTATTCGGTGTCGGCAACCAGACGGCCGACTGGCTCATCATCGGTGAGGCGCCGGGGGCCGACGAGGACGCCCAGGGCGAGCCCTTCGTCGGTCGCGCCGGGCAGCTACTCAACCGTATGTTGGTGGCCATCGGCCTCAAGCGTGAAGAGGTCTATATCGCCAACGTGCTCAAGTGCCGTCCGCCCAACAACCGCGACCCGCACAGCGACGAAGCGGCCCACTGCGAGCCCTATCTGCAGCGCCAGATCGCCCTGATCAAACCCAAGGTGATCCTCATCGTCGGTCGTATCGCGGCACAAAAGCTGCTGCAGAGCGATGCCCCCGTGGGCAAGCTACGCGGTCTGCACCGCTACGGCGAGACTCCGGTCGTGGTCACCTATCACCCCGCCTACCTGCTGCGCAGCCCCCTGGAGAAGCGCAAGTCGTGGGACGATCTACGCCTGGCGCTCAAGGTGACACGGGGTGAGATCGCGCCATGAGCGCCCAGATGCAGCAGCCCCCCAGCTACCGCCTGCGCCCCATGCGCGAGATCGACCTGCCCTGGGTAATGGAGGTGGAGCAGGCGGTCTACCCCATCGGCTGGAGTGAAGGCAACTTTCGCGACTGCCTGCACCACCACTACCCCGCACTGGTCGCCGAGCAACCCTGGAGTGGCGAGGCCTTTGGCTACGCCGTAAGCAGCGTCGCCGTGGGTGAGCTGCATATACTCAACATCGCCGTCGTGCCCGAACATCAGGGTCGCGGCCTCGGCCGCGCCCTGCTGCGTGACCTCCTGGAGGCAGGCCTGCGCCAGGGGGCCGACAACGCCTTTCTGGAGGTGCGCAGCTCCAATATCGTCGCCCGCCGCCTCTACGCCGGCATGGGTTTTCTCGAAGTGGGCTTGCGCAAGCGCTACTACCCGATGCCCGATGGCGAGCGCGAAGACGCCCTGGTCCTCGCCCTCGACCTCAGCGCACTCACCTTTCGTTAGCCGCTTGCGCACCACGCGGATGTCCCCATATCTTTGCGACACCATCGCCACGAGATGAGGAGCATGCGATGAAAGTACTGGTCTTGGTCGCCCACGGCAGCCGTCGCGCCGCCTCTAACGATGAGGTCCGCGCTCTGGCCGCACGCCTCGCCGTCGAGGCAGAAGATTACGCACAGGTCATCGCCGCCTTCCTGGAGCTCGCCGAGCCCTCCATCCCCGATGGCATTCAGCAGGCCATCGACGCTGGCGCCGACGAGGTCGTTGTACTCCCTTACTTCCTCTCCGCCGGGCGTCACGTGGCCGAAGACATACCCTCCGAAGTAGCGACCAAGCAGCAGCAGCATCCCACCAAATCGATCCGTATCGCCCCCTACCTTGGTCTTGCCGAAGGCCTTACACAGACCTTGCTGGGTCTCGTCGAACGCTGAGTTCCCGAAAGCGGCACATGCCGATCCAACTCACAGTGCCCATCCACGAGGGAGGACGAATGAGTCCTACTGGCAAACGCACGTGGCGATGCCAACCCGTACAATCAAGTACGCGAGTGGTACACAGGGGTTAATGGGTGCTTGTGGAGTTAGAGCGAGATGAAGCTCTTGGCGGGATAATAGGGCATTATCCGGCTAGGCGGGTGGGGTGACCCGATAGGAGAAGGCACACTTTGCGCCTTATAGACAACGTGCAAAATATGGCGGAGGGTCAGGGATTCGAACCCTGGAGGGGCGTGAACCCCTGCCGGTTTTCAAGACCGGTGCTTTCAACCGCTCAGCCAACCCTCCGAGCGGCGGAAATAGTATCAAAGAGACTCGGGTTACACCAGTCTTGTTTAGCGTTTGAGCTGATATTTCCGCACAGCACGGTTGTGCTCCTCTAGTGTAGCGGAGAAGTAATGGCTGCCATCGCCCTTGGCGACAAAGTAAAGGCTATCGCCAGCCGCTGGGTGCAGCGCTGCACGCACGGCCTCGGCACCCGGGAGGGCGATTGGGGTCGGCGGAAGACCTTCGCGGGTGTAGGTGTTGTAGGGGGTGTCACGGCGCAGGTCGGCACGACGGATGTTGCCATCGTACGCCTCGCCCATGCCGTAGATGACAGTAGGGTCGGTCTGCAGCAGCATGCCCTTCCCTAGCCGCCGAATAAAGACGCCGGCAATGGCCGGTCGCTCGCTGGCCACCCCCGTCTCCTTCTCCACTATTGAGGCGAGAATCAGCGCCTGGTAGGGGCTCTCCAGTACCCCTACTGGGTCACGAGTGGCCCACTCCTGCTCCAACAATTGCGCCATGGCGTCGTAGGCACGCGTGAGGATCTGTGCATCACTCATGCCACGGGTGAAGTGATAGGTCTCGGGTAGGAAGCGCCCCTCGGGGTGCTCACCGGGGTGACCGAGTCGCTGCATCACCGCTTCATCGCTCAGCCCGCCCAGGGTCTGCTGGATGCGGGCATCGGCCGCCAGTGCGCTTCGCAGGTCGCGAAAGCGCCACCCCTCGATGATGGTGATGGCATGGGCGATCACTTTGCCCTCTACGAGCACCTGCAACAGGTCGCGGGGGCGCATCTCGCCACTGAGCCGGTATTCGCCGTGCTTGATCTTGACCTCGCTCCCATCGAGTTTGGCCAAGAGACGGAGCATCCAGCCGGGCTTGAGTACCCCGTCACGGTGCAGTTGTTCGGCCAGACCGCGCAGGTTGGCCCCGGACTCGACGAGCAGCGGATAGCCCCCCTGGGGAAGGGTGAGTGGGGTCTCCAGGAAGCGCTCGTACTGCCAATAGAGGTAACCGACACACAGGCCGAGGATCAGCAGCAGCATGGTCATGGTTTGGGTAATGAAGCGTAGCACGCGTTTCTCCGTAATCGCTCAGTGGCCCAAGACGGCCTCGCTTAGTCGGCGAGTGATGGGGCCTGGGGCGTGGAACTCCCCTACCCCGTCGATGCCCTGGATGGGCCAGATGCCGATGATTCCATTAGTCAGTAGAAGCTCCTCGGCCTGGTGCAGCGCCTTGGGCCTGAATTCACCCATGCGGCAAGGTATCCCCAGGTGTGACGCCGCCTCGATGAGCGCCTCGCGCAGGGTACCCGCGATGCCACTACGACCCAGGCTCGGGGTGTAGAGTCGTCCGCCTACGGCCCAGAAGAGGTTGCTCTGCGTCCCGCTGATGAGGTGTCCCTCGGTATCCACCATCAGCCCCTCTGCCACCTCGGGGTCATCCCACTCGCTGCGCGCCAACACCTGATCGAGCCGATTGAGGTGTTTGAGACCGGCGAGGTGTGGCTGTACCGAGAGCGGCGTGCGACAGAAACGCACGCGTACACCGCTCGTGGTGTAGTGGGCAGGGTAGTCAGGCCAGGGGTGCGTAGAGACGATTAGACGGGGCTCGGCCCGCTCTGGTGGTCGATAGCCACGTCCACCACTGCCGCGAGTAATGATCAATTTGAGCACCGCCTTCGGGGTCGATGCGAGAGCGCAGGCGTCGACCTCGGCACGCAGGACAGGCGCACTCGGGGCTGGGATGTTCAACCTCTCGCAGCCCAGATAGAGGCGTCGCAGGTGACGCTCCCAGTGGCGCGGTTCGCCATAAAAAACGGCGATGGTCTCGAACAGACCATCGCCGTAGTGCAGTGCACGATCACCGAGCGGTAGGCAGTCGGCCGGCTGACCATCGATGCGCAGGACGGTCATGCGGTCGGGCCTCTAGCGCTTCAATCGAGCTTGGCAAACACCAGTGTACCGTTGGTGCCGCCGAAGCCGAAGGAGTTGGAGAGGGCGTACTGGATGGCCATCTCACGCGCAGTGTGTGGCACATAGTCGAGGTCGCACTCGGGGTCTGGATTATCCAGATTGATAGTCGGCGGAGCCACCTGGTCGCGGATCGCCAGCACGGTGAAGATCGCCTCGATACCGCCAGCAGCACCGAGCAGGTGACCGGTCATGGACTTGGTCGAGCTCATTGCCAGCTTGTAGGCGTGGTCACCGAAGGTGCCCTTGGCGGCGTCGGTTTCAGCCTTATCACCGGCCGGGGTGGAGGTGCCGTGGGCGTTGATGTACTGGATCTGCTCGCGGTTCAGGCCAGCGTTTTTCAGGGCCAGATTCATACAGCGCATGGCGCCCTCGCCACCGGCGGCGGGCAGGGTCATGTGGTAGGCATCACCACTCATACCGTAACCGATCACCTCGGCATAGATGGTGGCGCCGCGCGCCTTGGCGTGCTCGTACTCTTCGAGCACCACGACACCGGCACCGTCGCTGAGGACGAAACCATCGCGGTCCTTATCCCACGGGCGGCTCGCCTGCTCGGGGGCATCGTTGCGGTTGGAGAGGGCACGCGCCGAGGCGAAGCCACCGAGACCGGTAGGCGTGGTGGCCATCTCGGCGCCGCCGGCCAGCATCACATCGGCATCGCCGTACTCGATGATGCGCGCGGCATCTCCCACGCTGTGGGTACCGGTGGCACAGGCGGTGACGAGGGCGATGTTGGGTCCCTTCAGACCATACTTGATGGAGACATGGCCGGAGATCATATTGATGATACTGCTCGGCACGAAGAAGGGAGAGATCTTGCGCGGGCCGCCATTCATGAAACTATCGTAGCCCTTCTCGATGCCGCCGAGGCCACCGATGCCAGAGCCGATAGCGACACCGATGCGTTCTGCATTGGCCTCGGTCACCACGATGCCAGAGTCCTCGAATGCCTCGATGGCCGCCGCGATACCGTAGTGGATGAAGGGATCCATCTTCTTGGCATCTTTGGGTGTGATGTAGTTGCTGACGTCGAAGCCCTTCACCGAGCCGCCGAAGCGGGTAGCGAAGGCCGAGGTATCAAAGTGAGTGATGGGGGCAATACCGGAGCGACCGGCGAGGATGCTCTCCCAAGACTCTTTCACATTGAGGCCGACCGGTGAAACCATGCCGAGCCCAGTAACCACAACACGTCGCTTAGCCAAGACGAGTGCCTCCCTTGGAGTGAAAATCTTCAGATGATATGGCAAAAGGCCGCCGCCATCGCAGGATGGCTGGCGGCCCTCTGGTCAGACGCGAGACTTACTCAGGCTTGTTGGCCGTGATGTAGTCGATGGCCTGTTGCACGGTGGTGATCTTCTCGGCCTCTTCGTCGGGGATTTCGGTCTCGAACTCCTCTTCGAGGGCCATCACCAGCTCAACGGTGTCGAGGGAGTCGGCGCCCAGGTCATCTACGAAAGAGGACTCGTTCTTGACGTCCTCTTCCTTCACGCCAAGCTGTTCAACAACGATCTTCTTGACGGCATCTTCGATACTGCTCATGACAGGTTTTCCTCCAAAATGACTGATATTAGGCACCGTTTGTGTGGCGGGTATTCTATGTCAAGGCCGCCCGGATGCCAACGGATAGAACATGCTGTGTATCCTGGGCCATTAGCCCATATACATACCACCATTGACGCTGAGCGTCTCACCGGTGATATAGCCGGCGTCGGGCGAGGCGAGGAAGGCGACCGCACTGGCGATCTCCTCCGGCTGGCCGAGACGACCGAGCGGGATCTGACCGAGTAGACCGGACTTCTGCTCCTCGGAGAGGGCGCGGGTCATGTCGGTGTCGATGAAGCCGGGGGCCACGGCGTTGACCGTGATCCCGCGGCTGCCGACCTCGCGGGCGAGCGACTTGGTGAAGCCGATCATGCCCGCCTTGGCGGCGGAGTAGTTGACCTGGCCGGCATTGCCGGAGAGGGCCACGACAGAGGCGATATTGATGATGCGCCCGTGCTTGGCCTTCATCATGCCGCGTAGCAGTGCCTTGCTCATGCGATAGACGGAGCTGAGATTGGTGTCGAGGATCGACTCCCACTCGTCGTCTTTCATGCGCATCAGTAGGTTGTCGCGGGTGATACCGGCATTATTGACCAGCACAGTGGGGGTACCGAACTGCTCCTGCAGCTGTTTGAGCACCGCGTCGATGCTCTCCTGGCGGGTCACGTCGAGGGCGATGCCCACGCCCTTGATGCCATTGGCCTGTAGGTACTCGGTGATCTTCTCGGCGCCACTCTCGCTGGTGGCGGTACCGATGACGGTGGCACCACGCTCGCCAAGTGCGAGGGCGCAGGCCTGACCGATGCCACGGCTGGCGCCGGTGACCAGGGCGATGTCGTTTGCGAGCGATTTCACTCGGTCTCTCTCCTTATGCATCCTTGGAAGGGGTGGCGGCAAGGGCGGCCTGCAGGGTGGCATCGTCATAGATCGCCACGGCCTGCATATTCTTTTCAATGCGCTTGTTAAGGCCGATGAGTACCTTGCCCGGACCGCATTCTACCAACAGATCCACGCCCTGTGCAGCCATCTTTTGTACCGTCTCGACCCAGCGCACGGGGCTATAGAGTTGGGCGGTGAGGGCCTGACGGATAGCCTCGGCGTCGGTGTGGCTGGCCACGTCGCAGTTATGCAGCACCGGAACGGAAGGTGCCATGATCGCGATGCCCGACAACTTTTCTGCCAGGGCGTCGGCAGCGGGCCGCATCAGCGCGCAGTGGGAGGGGACGCTCACGGGCAGTAGCAACGCACGCTTGGCCCCCGCCTCCTTGGCTGCATGGGTCATACGCTCGACGGCGGCGGCGGCACCCGCCACCACCACCTGACCAGGGGAGTTGAAGTTGACCGCAGCGAGTACCTCACCCTGGGCCTGCTCGGCACACAGGGCGATCACCTTGTCGTCATCCAGTCCGAGGATCGCGGCCATCGCCCCCTGCCCCTCGGGCACCGCCGCCTGCATCAGACGGCCACGCTCCGCCACCAGGGCGGCGCCGTCACCTAGGCCCAGACTACCGGCGGCCACCAGCGCGGTGTACTCACCCAGGCTGTGGCCCGCGACCACTGCGGGGGTGCCGCCACCGGCGGCGAGCCACACGCGCCAGGCGGCAACTCCAGCAGTGAGCATGGCCGGCTGGGTGATATGGGTCTGGTTGAGTTGCTCTGCGCTGCCACCCTGCACCAGTGCCCACAGGTCGTAGCCGAGTGCGTCAGAGGCCTCGGCGAAGGTGTCGAGCACCTGTGGATGGGCGGCGGCCAGCTCTGCGAGCATACCGATAGACTGAGACCCCTGACCGGGGAAGACGAATGCCAATGACATGGAGTGCGGCTCCAATCTGTTCTTGGTTTATGGGCAAACGCCCGTCTCTAGGGACAGGCGATAGGAGATTAGTAGCGCACCAGCGCCGAACCCCAGGTGAACCCACCACCGAAGGCCTCCAGCAGCAGCACGTCGCCACGCTGGATGCGCCCGTCGCGCACCGCGGTGTCGAGGGCCAGCGGCACAGAGGCGGCAGAGGTGTTGCCCTGATAGTCGACCGTGAGAACCACGTTGTCCATGGACATTTTGAGCTTCTTCGCGGTGGCGCCGATGATACGGGTGTTGGCCTGGTGGGGCACCAACCAGTCGACATCGGACTTGTCGAGGCCATTGGCCTCCAGGGTCTCGTCGACGATGCGGCCCAGGGTATTGACCGCCATCTTGAACACCTCGTTGCCGCGCATCTGGATGAAGCCACCGCTGCCCTCGACCAGGCTGGCATAGCCCTGGGAGACGCCGCCGGGGACGTTGAGCAGGTCGGTGTACGAACCATCGGCGTGCAGGTGGGTGGAGAGGATCCCCTCTTCGCCCTCGTGGGCTTGCAACACGACCGCACCAGCGCCGTCACCGAACAGCACACAGGTGCCGCGATCGTTCCAGTCGACGATGCGCGAGAGGGTCTCGGCGCCGATCACCAGCGCGGTCTTGGCGCTCCCGGCACGGATGAAGTTGTCGGCCACGCCAAGGGCGTAGACGAAGCCGGTGCAGACCGCTTGTACGTCGAATGCGGCGGCGCCGTTGCTGATGCCGAGGCGCGCCTGCAGCAGGCAGGCGGTGCTCGGAAAGACCCGGTCCGGGGTCGTGGTGGCGATGATGAGCAGGTCGATATCGTTGGGCTCAACACCGGCGGCCTCGATGGCGCGGCGCGCAGCCTGCTCGGCCAAGTCGCAGGTGGTCTGCCCCTCGGCAGCGATGTGTCGCGTCTTGATACCGGTGCGTTCGGTGATCCACTGATCGCTGGTCTCGACCATCTGTTCGAGATCCGCATTGGTCAAGACCCGCTCGGGGAGGTAGCTCCCGGTACCTAAGATTCGCGCTTTCTTCACACCGCCTGCCTTTGTTCTTGTACCTTGAGTTTCTCGCTCAGCTGCTCGCTGATCAGCTCGGGGACGTTCTTCTTCACCTCCACCAGCGCCTCGCCAATGGCGGTCACGAAGGAGTGCACGTCGGCACTGCCGTGACTCTTGATGACGATCCCTCGCAGACCCACTAGGCTCGCACCATTATAGTTGCGTGGGTCGATGCGGGCACGGAACGCCTTGAGCACCGGCATGGCCACGAGGGCCGCCAGTTTGGTGAGCAGGTTGCGTTTGAACTCCTGCCTTATATAGTGGCTGACCATCTTGGCCAAGCCCTCGCTGGTCTTCAAGGCGACGTTGCCGACAAAGCCGTCGCACACGACCACATCGACACTGCCTTTATAGATGTCGTCTCCTTCGACGAAACCTGTGTAGTTCAGGCCCGAACCCTGCAACAGTTTGGCCGCCTCCTTGACCTGCTCGTTGCCCTTGATCTCCTCCTCGCCGATATTGAGCAGACCCACGGTCGGTGCGGGTTTACTATCTACTGCACTGACCAGTACAGAGCCCATCACGGCAAACTGATACAGGTGCTCGGCGGAGGAGTCGACATTCGCACCCAGGTCGAGTACATGGGTGTGGCCATTCATCGTCGGAAGTTTGGAGAGGATCGCCGGGCGGTCGATGCCGGGCAGGGTCTTGAGCACGAAGCGCGCCGTGGCCATCAGTGCACCGGTATTGCCAGCACTGACGCAGGCCATCGCCTCCCCCTCCTTGACCAGATTGATGGCCACGCGCATGGAGGAGTCCTTCTTGCCGCGCAGCGCCTGGGAGGGGGGTTCGCACATGCTCACCACCTGAGTTGCGGCGCGCAGCAGCAGGCGCTCACTCAGTGCACTGTTATGGGCCTTCAACTCACCCTGGACCGCCTCATCGAGGCCGACAAGGATGAGGCGCAGGCGGGGATAACGACGCAAGGCCTCGATGGCGGCGGGGACAACGACACTAGGACCGTGGTCGCCGCCCATGGCGTCGAGTGCAATCGTAACCCACTGCTGGCTCATAGAACTGTGTGTACCTTCTGTGCTCGCCACGTACCGCCGTAAGGGCGGCACGAGAAAATTCGGGGGGTAAAAACCGCGATGCCGGCTCAAGGCGTGAAGCCCTGAGCCGGCATCGGGCAAGGGTACCGGCTACAACGAGGGTTTAACCCTTGTTGACCACCTTGCGACCACGGTAGTAGCCGTCGGGGGTGACGTGGTGGCGCAGATGCACCTCACCGCTGGTGGCGTCCACGGAGAGGTGGGTGGACTTCAGCGCATCGTGGGAGCGACGCATGCCACGACGGGAGGGGGTCTTGCGGTTCTGCTGTACGGCCATGGTTAATCCTCAACTTGATCCAAAGGGTTATTTATCTTTCAACCGACCCAGTATGGCGAAGGGATTGGGAGGCGTGGGCGCCTCGTCCTCTTCCCCATGGGGATCGGTTTCGCTGTCGTCGGATGACACACCCTGGACATCGCCAATCGGTGCAGGGTCCATCGCGCACGCATCGTCGAGGTGACGGGGTACCGCCGGCAGGGCCAGCAGCAGCTCGTCTTCGACCAAGTCACGCAGAAACAGCTCATCGCCCTCGATGAGGAGAGGGTCATAGCGCTCTGGCAGCTGTTCGGCCTGCACCGCGTCACGTACCAGGGCCAGACTCACCTCGATCTGCAGCGGCTGGAGATAGCTCTCCATGCAGCGCTGGCAGGTCAGGCGCACCTGAGAGCGGATCTGGCCGGTAATAATGTAGCGGCGTTCGAAGTCGCGTTCGAATTGCAGCTCCACCTCGGCCTCACCGGACTCATCGAGCACCAGGGGCATGAGCCGTGTCATCTGTTTAAGGGGCATACTGCCAGAATGAATACGTCCCACGTCGCATAAGCGCATGGGGTCGACTTTAACTGGTAGGCGCCCGGTCAACATAACCGAACCATGATATAAGTCCTTCGTGGATATGTCAAAAATAATGCAGCGCCGACACAAGATATGGGGGTTACTGGCTGACGGCGACACAAGTGGATTGTGGCGGAGACTTGACACTCCAGGCAGATTCGGGAAACCTGCGCCTTTTGGATAGGGGGTTCTATCCCGTTGGGACGAGCCGTATATCCAAAGAAGGCTATTGTAACGTAGAATCGGCGGTTCACGCATCGCCAGCCTAACTAGCGGAGTCCGTTTTCAGTGATCAAGAAAATCCTCATCGCCAACCGCGGCGAGATCGCCGTGCGCATTGTGCGCGCCTGCGCCGAGATGGGTATTCGCTCCGTGGCGGTCTATGCTGAGGCGGACCGTCACGCACTGCACGTGAAGAAGGCCGACGAGGCCTACTCCCTCGGCCCCGACACCGTGGCTGGTTACCTCAATGCCCACCGTCTTGTGAATCTGGCGGTGGCCACCGGCTGCGATGCCCTTCACCCCGGCTACGGTTTTCTCTCCGAGAATCAGGAGCTGGCGGCCATCTGCAAGCGCCGCGGTATCCGCTTCATCGGTCCCTCCCCCGAGGTGATCGCACGCATGGGCGACAAGACCGCCGCGCGCCGCGCCATGATCGAGGCTGGGGTGCCGGTCACCCCTGGCACCGAGCATTCCCTTAAGGACCTCGACGAGGCGATCACTATCGCCGAGCAGGTCGGCTACCCGGTGATGCTCAAGGCCGCCGCCGGCGGCGGTGGGCGTGGCATCCGTCGCTGCAACAACCTTACCGAGCTGCGCAACGGTTATGACCGTGTCATCTCCGAGGCGACCAAGGCGTTCGGAAGTGCCGACATCTTCATCGAGAAGTGCGTGGTCAACCCCCGCCATATCGAGGTACAGGTGCTGGCCGACAGCCACGGCAACGTCGTACACCTCTACGAGCGCGACTGCTCCATCCAGCGCCGTCACCAGAAGCTCATCGAGCTGGCCCCCTCCCCGCAGCTTACTAATGAGCAGCGCGAGTATATCGGCGGGCTGGCCGTGCGTGCCGCCGCCACCGTGGGTTACGAGAACGCCGGTACAGTGGAGTTCCTACTCGACGCCGACAACACCTTCTACTTCATGGAGATGAACACCCGCCTGCAGGTGGAACACACCATCACCGAAGAGATCACCGGTATCGACATCGTCCAAGAGCAGATCCGTATCGCCTCGGGCCTTCCGCTCTCCTTCAAGCAGGAGGAGATCAAGCCAAACGGCTTCGCCATGGAGATGCGCATCAACGCCGAGGACCCGAAGAACGACTTTCTCCCCAGCTACGGGCGCATCACCCGCTACTTCGCCCCTGGCGGTCCCGGTGTGCGCGTGGATGCCGCCATCTACACCGGCTATGAGATCCCCCCCTACTACGACTCGATGTGCGCCAAGCTCATCGTCTGGGCGCGCGATTGGGAGGGGCTGATCGCCCGTGGGCGTCGCTCGCTCACCGACATCGGTGTGTACGGTGTAAAGACCACCATCCCCTATTACGACGAGATCCTGGGCTCCGAGGACTTTCGTAGCGGCAAGTTCGACACCTCCTTCGTCGAGCAACATCCAGAGCTCATCGACTACTCCATGCACCGTAAGCCGCGTGAGTTGGCCGCTGCCATCTCGGCAGCCATCGCCGTGGCCATGGGGCAATAAGAGCCGATACGGCCGCCCCATCCCGACAACTACAAGTCAAAGAGTACTTCTATGTCCAAGGTTCATATCACCGAAACCGTCCTGCGTGATGGCCACCAGTCGCTGATTGCCACACGCATGCGCACCGAAGACATGTTGCCGGCCTGTGCGGCGCTCGACGCCGCCGGCTTCTGGTCGCTTGAGGTGTGGGGCGGCGCCACCTTCGACGCCTGCGTCCGTTTCCTGGCCGAGGACCCCTGGGAGCGCCTGCGTAAGCTCAAGGCGGCCCTACCCAAGACCCCGCTGCAGATGCTCCTGCGCGGACAGAATCTGGTCGGCTATCGCCACTACTCCGACGATGTGGTGCGCGCCTTCGTGGTCAAGGCCGCCGCCGATGGCATCGACGTCTTCCGTACCTTCGACGCTCTCAACGACCTGCGCAACCTGCGCGTCGCTATCGAGACGGTGAAGGCCGAGGGTAAGCACGCGCAGGGGACCATCAGCTACACCACCAGCCCGGTGCACAACCTGACCGCCTTCGTGAAGCAGGCCCGTGAGCTTCAGGCCATGGGTTGCGACTCCATCGTCATCAAGGATATGGCAGGCCTGCTCACCCCGCACGCTACCGGTGAGTTGTTCAAGGCCCTCACCGACGCCGTCGACCTGCCCTTCCACCTGCACTGCCACGCCACCGCTGGTCTGGCCGAGATGTGTCACCTGCGCGCCATCGACAACGGCTGCCGTCACATCGATACCGCCATCTCCGCCTTCTCCGGCGGCACCAGCCATGTACCCACCGAGAGCATGGTCGCCGCCCTGCATGGCACCGAGTACGACACCGGCCTGGACCTCCAGCAGCTCCAGGGCATCGGCTTCCAGTTTCGTGAGGTGCGCAAGAAGTACCATCAGTTCGAGAGCGAGTTCACCGGTATCGACACCCGCGTACAGGTCAACCAGGTACCTGGCGGCATGATCTCCAACCTCTCCAATCAGCTGCGCGAGCAGGGTGCTCTCGGGCGCATGAACGATGTCCTGGCGGAGATCCCGCGCGTGCGTGAGGACCTCGGCTACCCGCCCCTGGTCACCCCCACCTCGCAGATCGTCGGTACCCAGGCGGTACTCAACGTGCTCACCGGCGAACGCTACTCCAACATCACCAACGAGGTGAAGTTCTACCTGCAGGGCAAGTACGGCAAGGCACCGGGAACCATCAACCCCGATGTACGCCGTCAGGCCATCGGCAAGATGGAGACCATCGACTGCCGCCCCGCCGACCTGCTCAATGCCGAGATGTCCAACCTGCGCGAGGAGATCGGCGAGCTGGCCAAGTGCGAGGAGGATGTACTCACCTTCGCGATGTTCCCCGAGATCGGGCGTGAGTTTCTACGCAAGCGTGCCGAAGGGCAGTTGGTACCTGAACCGCTGGAGCCCATCAGCGGTGGCGAGAGCGGTAAGGCCGCGACCCCCACCGAGTTCCGCGTCACCCTGCACGGCGAGAGCTACCACATCAAGGTCACCGGCAGCGGCCACAAGCAACAGGATGCCCGCCCCATCTACGTGACCGTGGATGGCGTGCCTGAGGAGATCCATATCGACGTGCTCGAAGAGATGTTCCACGGCAGTGAGGGCGCACGCCCGAGCGGCCCGAAGAGCAAACGCCCACGTGCCACCGAGCCAGGCCATGTCACCACCTCCATGCCGGCTACCGTGGTCGATGTGCTGGTCGAAGTGGGCAGCGAGGTAAAAGCCGGAGACCCGATCCTGGTGACCGAGGCGATGAAGATGGAGGCCGAGATCCAGGCCACGGTCACCGGCAAGGTGGTTGCCGTGCATGTGGCCAAGGGCGACTTGGTCAACCCGGACGAGGCGCTGATCGAGATCGTCTGATATTCTGTGCGGCCTTTGGCGCCCTACCTATGGTCTGGCGCCCTGGCCGACACTCCATCAGTACGTTTGTGAAAGGTCCGCATGTCCCTCCCGCTCGTCCTCGCCTCCACCTCCCCTTTTCGTCGCGAACTCCTCGGCCGTTTAGGCCACCCCTTCAGTACCGCTGCCCCTGCCACTGATGAGAGCCCACTGCCCGGTGAATCCGCCGAGGCACTGGTGGTACGCCTGGCCGAGGACAAGGCCCGAGCGGTGGCCTGCGCCAATCCGGCGGCCCTGATCATCGGCTCCGATCAGGTGGCGGTGATCGACGGGGTGGTCCTGGGCAAGCCGGGCGACCACGCACGGGCTACGGCGCAGTTGGCGGCGGCCAGCGGCAAGACTGTGGTATTTCACACCGGGCTCTGCCTCCTTAATAGCGCGACAGGCAGTGTCCAGGTGGAGCATGTCCCCTTTCGCGTGCAGTTTCGCACCCTGAGCGCAGAGCAGATCGAGGGGTATCTGCGCGCCGAGCAGCCGTATAACTGCGCGGGTAGTTTCAAGTCCGAAGGGCTCGGCATCGCCCTGTTCGAACGGCTGGAGGGGGATGACCCCAACAGCCTCATCGGGCTGCCACTCATTCGCCTAGTACGTATGCTGGAGAATGAGGGGGTGCGTGTCATCTGACAGGCACTACTCGGCGGCGGTCTGACCCGCTCACTGACGCTCAACGAAGATTGGGTTCGAGCCCCAGGGTCTCGACTGCGCCACGTCCGACCGCGGTGCCAAAACGCTCAGCGAACTGCTCCCATTCACTCTTTTTCACCGTAAAATCGACCAGTTTCTCCTCTTTGATCACCTCACGGGCAACCTGTGAGGTGCTGGCGAAATCATCGATCAGACCCAACTCCTTGGCCTGACGGCCATCCCAGAGTAGGCCCGTGAAGAGGCTCGGGTCCTCCTTGAGCCGCTCACCGCGCCCCTGTTTCACCGCCTCGATGAACTGCTGGTGGATCCCCGCCAACAGCCCCTGTACATGGGCGATATCCTGCGCCTTGGCTGGGGTGAAGGGGTCAAGGAAGCCCTTGCTCTCTCCGGCGGTATAGAGGCGACGCTCGATGCCCAGTTTATCCAGGGTATCGACGAAGCCGAAGCCGTTCATCAGCACGCCGATAGAGCCGACCAGACTTGCCGGGTTGGCGTAGATCTTGTCGGTAGCCGAGGCGATGTAGTAGCCACCCGAGGCGCAGAGGTCCTGCACCACGGCATAGATGGGGGTCTCGGGGTACTTTTCGCGCAGGCGTCGGATCTCGTGATAGACGTAGTCGGACTGTACCGGGCTCCCGCCCGGAGAGTTGATGCGTAGGACGACACCAGCAGTGTTCTCGTCCTCGAAGGCGTCACGCAGGGCGGTGACCAGATTGTCGGCACTCGCGTCGGAGTCGACACCGATAGCCCCCTGCAGGTCGATGACCGCGGTGTGCCTGCCGCCCAGCTCCTCGACCCCCTTGAGGTTCAGCGGGTTGACGGCGAGATAGAGCAAGGTAAAGAGGTAACCGAAGAGCAACAGCTTGAAGAAGATACTCCAGCGCCGGGCACGCCGTTGCTCCTGGAGTGAGGCCATGGAGAGGCGCTCGATCAATTCGCGCTGCCATCGCTGATCGTCCGATGGGCCCTGTTCACTCATCTTGTTCTCCTTGATTGACGCATTCGATACCGGACTCAAGCCCCTTGGCGTGGCGCCAGCCAAGCGGGCAGCTCGGTGATGGCATCGAGGCAGCCCAGTGGCCTGTGGCGTGCCAACTGGGTCGGGGTGTGCACACCATAACTCACCGCAAGCGCGGCGGTGCGGGCGTTGCTGGCCATCTCCAAGTCGTACTCTGTATCACCGATCATGAGGGTATCAGCTGGTTCTACACCGACAAAATCGATGATCTCCTGCAACATCTGTGGATGGGGTTTGGAGCTGGTCTCGTCCGAACAACGGGTGACGTGGAAATAGCGGCGTAACCCCGTCTCATCCAGTACCCGATCGAGCCCCTGGCGCCCTTTCCCGGTGGCTACCGCCATCCAGTAGCCCTGACGGTGCAGTTCAACGACCACCTCGAAGGCGCCTGGAAAGAGTGTCATCGGGGTGGGGTCGGCGTTGAGGAAGTGGTGACGGTAGCGCTGTGCCACTTGATCGTGGAACGCAAAGTCAGTACCTGGATAGAGTGACGAGATCGCCTCGTGCAGGCCAAGGCCGATGATGTTGCGCACCTGGGTATCGCTGCGCGGTTCGAGCTGCAGGTCCCGGACGGCGCCCTGAATGCAGGCGACGATGCGCGCCACTGAATCCATCAGTGTACCGTCCCAGTCAAACACCAGCAGTTCGAAGCGTTTAGTAGGCTCGCTCATCTCTTCTCCAGTCGTTGCAGTAGCCCCTCCAGCGCGCCCTCCAGTGGGGCGTGTAGCTCCAGGGGAGGCTGCTCGGGCAGTTGAAAGCGTAGCGAGGCGGCGTGTAAAAAGAGTCTTTTGAGCCCCTTTGCCGCCATCTCCCGATTAAAGTCGTCATCACCGTATTTATCGTCACCAGCGATAGGGTGGCCAGAATGGGCCGAGTGGACGCGCACCTGGTGGGTGCGACCGGTGATGAGTTGCACCTCCATGAGGGTGGAGCCGACATAGCACTCCCGCGGCATGAACAGGCTGAGGCTCGGTTTACCGTCCGGCGCGACACGTACCATGCGCTCCCCCGAGGCAAGCTGATTCTTGCGCAGTGGCGCATCGATATATCGCTTGCCACCCGACCACTCTCCCCGCACCAAGGCGAGATAGCGCTTATCGACCTTGTCTTCGCGCATCAGTTCCTGAAAGGCACGTAGGGCACTGCGCCGCTTAGCCAGTACCAGACAGCCAGAGGTGTCACGATCGAGGCGATGGCACAACTCTAAAAAGGGGGCATCGGGACGCGAGGCACGCAGTAGTTCGATCACCCCGAAACTCACCCCACTACCACCATGCACCGCCACACCAGAGGGCTTGTTGAGCACCAGTAGGCGGTTATCCTCGTACAGAATGGTCGCCTCGATCTCCGCCACCGCACGCGGATGGGGCCCTTGCGGAGACTCCCGTTCCGCGACACGAATGGGAGGGATTCGCAGCAGGTCACCGACATTGAGTCGGTATTCAGCCTTGATTCGCCCTTTGTTTACCCGCACCTCGCCCTTGCGCAGGATGCGATAGACGTGGCTCTTGGGCACCCCCTTGAGGGTCTTGAGCAGGAAGTTGTCGACACGTTGCCCCGCCTCTTCGACAGCGATGGTCAGGGTAACGACCTTGGAGTGGTCTGGGTCTGTTTTCATACGCGGATCATACCCTGAGTCGGCCTGTGGGTTCATCCATCACTCGGCCCTATCGCCACACGACTCAAGGTTTCCAGTGGTCCGACACCACGCCAATAACCACAAAATTTTTCAGATACTTAGAGACGAAGTCGACGATTTGGTGAACTACGCTACACCTCGGTCCTGATAAGGATTGCCGGGCATGGGGATGGCTGATATATTGCATCGTCCCCTTCGCTTACCCCTACGATCCTGAGGGTTGGGTGCTCAGGGTGACATTAGGGTCTTGGCGCGTCGTGCACCGGAATTACCACAGCTCTTACGCGCCAACTCCCCGGACAAATCACGCGGCCAGTTCTGCACCTCACCGAGGGTACGAGCTCGCCTAATAGAAACAATAAGCAACGAGTGCGCTCCCAAGGCCTTGGCTGGGAGTCGTCTTGAACGTGCCGGTAGTGCAGTTCTCTCAGGCCCCGTGCGATCACCGCCCGACTGTGCCAGAGCCCGCTTCACCGGACAGGGGGTCCCAGCCCCCTACCGCAGACCAGCATGTGATTGGCGAACCCACACCCGGGTGTGGTAGAGCGCCTGATGAGACAACCCTACATGAAGAGAATGCTTTTTAACGCAACTCAACCCGAGGAGTTGCGCGTGGCCATGGTCGATGGCCAACACCTCTACGATCTGGACATCGAAAGCTCCGGTCGGGTCTCGAAAAAATCCAATATTTACAAAGGGCGCATCACCCGCGTCGAACCCTCCCTTGAGGCGGCATTTGTCGATTATGGCGCCGATCGTCATGGCTTCCTCCCGCTAAAAGAGGTCGCCCGCAACTACTTCATCAAGCAGCCCGATAAGGGTCGACCGAATATCGCCGAGGTGCTCGCCGAGGGTGTCGAGGTATTGGTGCAGGTCGAAAAGGAGGAGCGTGGTAACAAGGGCGCTGCCCTGACCACCTTCATCTCCCTGGCCGGCCGCTACCTGGTGCTGATGCCGAACAACCCCCGCGCAGGGGGCGTCTCGCGCCGCATCGAGGGCGAAGAGCGCAACGAGATGCGCGATGCGATGAGCCAGCTCGATATCCCCGCCGACATGGGGCTCATCGTGCGCACCGCCGGTGTCGGCAAGAGCGCCGAAGAGCTGCAGTGGGACCTCGACTATCTGCTGCAGGTGTGGCAGGCGATCGAAGACGCGACCCGCGAGGGTAAAGCACCGTTCCTGGTCTACCAGGAGAGTAACGTCGTTATTCGCGCCATTCGCGACTATTTCCGCAACGATATCAACGAAATTCTCATCGACGACGCGCAAACCTACGAGCAGGCACGCACCTTCATGAAGCAGGTGATGCCGCAGAATCTGCACAAGGTGAAGCTCTACCAGGACAAGGTGCCTCTCTTCACCCGCTATCAGATCGAGACCCAGATCGACTCGGCCTTCCGCCGTGAGGTATCCCTCCCCTCCGGCGGCTCCATCGTCATCGATCACACCGAGGCACTCATCTCCATCGACATCAACTCGGCACGCGCCACCAAGGGCGGCGATATCGAGGAGACCGCCCTCAACACCAATCTGGAGGCAGCGGACGAGATCGCGCGCCAGTTGCGCCTGCGCGACCTCGGGGGGCTGGTGGTGATCGACTTCATCGACATGACCCCGGCGCGCAACCAACGCGAGGTCGAGAACCGCCTCAAAGAGGCGCTGAAGATGGACCGTGCCCGGGTCCAGGTGGGGCGTATCTCGCGCTTCGGCCTACTGGAGATGTCGCGCCAGCGCCTGCGCCCCTCACTGGGTGAGTCGAGCCAGGTGGTCTGCCCCCGTTGCAGCGGCCAGGGCACCATTCGGGGTACCGAATCCCTTGCCCTCTCCATCCTGCGTATCGTCGAAGAGGAGGCGATGAAGGAGAAGACCGGGCGCATCCAGGCACAACTGCCGGTCGCCGTGGCCACCTTCCTACTCAACGAGAAGCGCGCCATCATTAGCGCTATCGAGGAGCGTCAGGGGGTCAGTATCCTGCTCATCCCCAACCCCGAGCTGGAGACCCCACACTACGAGGTGCTGCGCATCCGCACCGATGAGCTGGGCGCACCCGAGCACGCCCGCGCCAGCTATCAGCAACAGAAGCGCGAGGGTCACACACATGCCCCAGTCACCGAGGGTAGCCGCCCGGCCGTAGAGCAGCCCGCCGTGAAGGGGGTCAGCCCGAGCGCGCCGCTACCGACCCCCACCCCTCCCCCGGTCGCCGAGCCGACGCCGCCACCGACAGCTGCGGTACAGCCGCCTCAGCCAGCGACCAAAAAGCCTCTCTTCCGTCGCCTCATCTCCAGCCTGTTTGGTGACGACGAGGAGAAGGCCGGTGAGTCGTCCAACCAGGTCGAGGCCCAAGCCGTCCAGCAGGACGAGGGGCCCGGCGAGCGCCAAGAGCGCGACGAGCGTCGTGGCCGTCGTGGACGCCGCAACGGTGAGCGCAACGAGCGCGGTGAGCGCGGTGAGCGCCGAGAGCGTTCACAGGAGGAGCGTGTCGAGACGCAGCCGCGACAGGTCGAACAGAGTGACGATAACGAGGCAGATAGTGATGACGACCGCCGCGGGCGTGGCCGTGGACGCAACCGCCCCGAGCGTAACGATGAGGAGCGTGGCCTGCGACCCGGTGACCCGCGTGCGCGCAACATCCGCCTGCGCGAGCGTGACAAGGAGCGCGAGCAGCGTCGTCGCGGTGGTAGCGAGACCCAAGAGCGTCGCTCTCCACCGGCCAATGAGGAACTGGTCGAGGAGACCTTGATCGAGGCGGTCGATGAAACGCTTGATCAACCCCAGTCCGAGGTTGTTAGCCATGAGGCCACTGCAAATGGTGAGCGCGACGGCCAACAAGGTGAAGGGCGTGAGGGGCGTGGATCGACCCGCCGAGGCCGTCGCGGTGGTCGTCGTCGTCGCCGTGGTGGTGGCGGTGGTAACGACGCAGCCATCGAAGGGGCCGAGGCCGGTAATGACGCTCTCATGCACAGTACCGACGAGGAAGACACCGACCAGGACGAGGGCTCTTCTGACGAGGGGTCTGCCCACGATGCCGTCGTTACGCAACCGCGTGTGGACGCCCCTTTCATGGCGCCAACTAGCCCTTCTGTAGTGTCAGACTACACACCAACCACCTCGCCTGAGGCGGAGGGGGTCATATCGGTGACTTCGCATGCACAGCAGCATGCGGTTGAGCCCCCCGTCAGTGTCGGAGTTGAAAGTGTGGCCAGCGAGCCTACACACCCGTTCGAAGATACCCTCTCCGATACGACCCCCACTGAACCGACCCTCGTGGCCGATGTGGCCGGGAGTGACATCGAGGTCACGCAAGTGGGGGAGGAACTAGCCACCGCCGAAGAGATGCATGAGACGCAAGTGGCCAGTGTTGGCGTGACCGAAACCGCCTCCCAGACCGACCCTACTGCAAATGAAGCGGTAGACGTGGACATCACGCACGCCCCCCTGCCTCAGGTCGACGAACCCTCGTCTGTAGAGGCTCCGTCACTATCTGTCGACGAAGCAATATCGGCGCCCACCTCCCAGGAGGTTACACCACAGACCGACATCGATGCGCCAACATTGGCTGACGCTGTCGCCACTGCGGATATGAGCGACGAGGAGCAGGAGAAGAAACCTGCCAAACGTCCACGCCGCCGCCGCTCGACCAAGAGCAGCGAAGCCAAGGCCACTGAAACCGGCAGCAACGAGGGTGGTGACAGCGAGGCCTGATCCGCCCACCTTCATCCGTAACGGTGGGTATTCAAACCCCACAATAACAAAGGGGCCTCATTGAGGCCCCTTTTCGTTTTGGTGACACTGTCCGTCAGCACCGCTTGGCGACGATGGCATCCAGCAACCCGTCTGCTGCCGCATCGACCATGTCGTAGACACGATCAAACCCTTCATCCCCCCCATAATAGGGGTCTGGCACCTCACTTAGGCGCAACTCAGGAGCAAAGCTGAGAAAGAGCTCCAGCCGTGCTCGACTGCCCTCTGTTTGGATCTGCTTCAAATTGAAGTAATTATCCCGATCCATCGCGAGGATATAGTCGTACCGTTCGAAATCCTCCCTCAGTGCTTGACGGGCTCGCTGGCCACTCAGGTCGATGCCATGCCTCCTTGCCACCTCCTGTGAGCGCGGATCAGGGGCCTCTCCGACATGATAAGCATGCGTACCCGCCGAATCGACAACGATCCACCCCTCCAAACCTCGCTCGCGCACTTTGCTTTCGAACAGGCCATGCGCGAGGGGGGAGCGGCAGATGTTGCCCATGCAAACAAAAAGAACCTTGACCTTCTCCATGCAGATGCATCCTCGTTATTACATCACAAGGGCTCTAGTCTAATGAGTCGCAGAGGGTCAGGGGAATCGCTCCATTGTGTCACTCAAGAACGCGCGCTATCCTCGCGGTGTCGCTGGCGAAGAGTACCAAGGAATGCTACGAATCCCTCCCCTGTACGGCGCTTTGGCGCTGTTCACCCTCCTCACGACCCCCACCACTCAAGCAGTTGAGACGCTTCAGCTATTTGCCATCTTCGGTGAAAAAGCGGTGGTCGTCATCGACGGTGAGCGTCGGATGCTCACTGTCGGCGAAAGTTCGCCCGAGGGGGTTACGCTCATAGAAACCCGTGGCGATTCAGTAGTCGTATCGACCGAGGGTGGTGAGAAGACCCTCGCACTCGGTAACCAGTTGCTGGCCGGAGACACACGCAAGGTCTCGAATAAAGTGACGATTGTGCAAGGCAGCGACGGTATGTACCGTAGTCGCGCCTGGATCAATGGTCAGCCCCTCGACGTGCTCATAGACACCGGGGCCAGCTCTGTAGCGCTGAGCGAGCGCCACGCCCTGGCTATCAACCTCGACTACCTCAGCCATTCGCAACCGTTGCAGGTGCAGACCGCCTCAGGCATTGCGAACGCCTACGCCCTGAAAATCGACCGGATCAAACTCGGTGCTATCGAGTTGCGAGATGTAAGTGCCGTCGTAATATCAGGGAGTTACCCAACCGAGGTGCTACTCGGCATGACCTTTCTGGAACGTCTGAAGGTGGTACATAACGGTCGCTTTCTCCAATTGGAAAGACGCTGGTAATACCCTAGGGACACCGCTGCTCAAGACCCAGATGACCACCTACGCAGCAGCGGCTCGATGACGTGATCATAGCCTTGACGTTGAATCAGAGAGAGTGTGCGTAGGTTACCGTCGTTAGCAATAAGCAATTTAGCTGTTCCAATTACGATAACAGGGTCGAAGCTTTGCCGCTTTGCCTCTTCCCACAGCGTGGAAGGCGCCTCTTCAAGGAGGGTCGAGAGGGCTCGTAGATTGACCATATGTCACTCCATGCATCGGTAATTCAGCTCGGGAGGCTCATGATGTACCTTCCCGGTCGGCAATAACAGTGCCTTCGCTTGCCGACGATCGTCACCCCTGCCTTGAGGGGCTCAAACAGCTGTGCTGAAATAGTCTCTATCCAGTTGAACCTAGGACCACGCCCATTTATGCCCATCGAGACCCGCCTAACCATCCCCTTTTCCGATCAACGTCCGGGCACCTCTGGCCTGCGTAAGCGGGTTGATGCCTTCAAGGTACCAAACTACCTGGAAAATTTCGTACAGTCCGTGATCGACATGGTCCCTGAGTTACAAGGGGGCACACTGGTCATTGGTGGTGATGGTCGATACTACAATCTGGAGGCTATCCAGACCATAATTCGTATGGCCGCCGCCAACGGCGTGGCACGAGTACTGGTAGGGCAAGACGGGATCCTCTCCACCCCAGCGGCCTCGGCGGTAATTCGCAAACACGGTGCACAGGGCGGCTTTATCCTGTCAGCAAGCCACAACCCGGGCGGTCCGGAGGGTGACTTCGGCATCAAATTCAATATCAGTAATGGCGGACCTGCACCCGAACGGCTCACTGAGGGGGCATTCGAGCGCAGCAAGGTCATCCAGAGCTATCGAATCGCCACTGAGACAGCCCCTGTCGACCTCAACACGCTTTGCGAGACCAGCCTGGAAGGGATGTGTGTTCAGGTGATCGACCCGGTAGCCGACTACGCCGAGTTGATGGAGTCGTTATTCGACTTCGAGGCACTCCGTTCCCTGCTCTCCTCGCCAGGCTTCACGCTACGTTACGATGCCATGCATGCTGTAACCGGCCCCTACGCGCGCGAGATCCTAGTCAATCGACTGGGTGCCGCTGAGTCGGCTGTGGTCAATTCCATTCCCTTGCAGGATTTTGGTGGCGGTCATCCAGACCCCAACCTTACTTACGCTAAAGACCTGGCAGATCTGATGTTCAGCGATGCAGCGCCTGACTTCGGTGCGGCCTCAGATGGAGATGGGGATCGTAACATGGTGCTGGGACGTCACTGTTTTGTGAATCCCTCAGACAGCCTGGCGGTGATCGCCGCCAACGCAACCCTCCTGCCCGGCTACGCCGCGGGTATCGCTGGCGTGGCACGCTCTATGCCTACCAGTGGCGCGGCAGATCGCGTCGCAGAGAAGCTCGGCCTACCCAGCTACGAGACACCGACTGGATGGAAATTCTTCGGCAACCTCCTCGACGCTGGCAAGGTGACCCTTTGCGGTGAAGAGAGCTTTGGCACCTCATCCAACCACGTGCGTGAGAAAGATGGTCTCTGGGCGATCCTTGCTTGGCTCAATATTCTCGCGGTACGCAAAGAGTCCGTCGCGGAGATTCTCGCCGATCATTGGAGTCTATACGGTCGCAACTACTACACCCGCCATGATTACGAAGGGCTCGATGGTGTAATGGCCGGCCAATTGATGGCCGATCTGGAGACAAAATTGCCAGCCTTGATTGGGCAGCGCTTTGGGGCTTATCGCATCGAAAGTGCTGACAACTTCAGCTACACCGACCCCGTCGATGGGAGTATCAGTAGCCGTCAAGGACTGCGTATCCTCTTTGAAGATGGTTCACGCATCGTTTATCGTCTCTCTGGCACCGGTACCGTCGGGGCGACTCTACGTATCTATGTCGAGCGCTACGAGGCTGACCCTTCTCAGCACGATATAGACCCTCAAGTAACCTTAGCTGAGCTGATCGCACTGGCCAATAACCTGTGTGAGCTGCACCAGCGCAGCGGGCGAGATGCCCCGACGGTGGTCACCTGAGTACGTCTGTCGCTTCAAAGGCCCCCATTCGTCACCGCGGATGGTGGGCCTTCAGCGCCCTCCTCCTACTCATTCTCAGCACTGAGCTAATCTTTCTCCCTGCAATACGTTTCGAAGCGGTAGGCCCTGACCTGCTCATCAATGCTGATTTCTCCCAAGGTCTTGACCACTGGCTGAGCCGTGGCGCGAATGTGCAAGGGGATGCCGTACAGATCGTCAACCCGGAGCGAGAAAACCACTTCATCCGCCAACAAGTGTCGCGCCCAAAGGACGCTCGCTGGCTTGAGGTCACCATGGAACTGGCTCTGGAAGGTGTGCGCCCAGGCGACGCTGATTGGCAGTATGCCAGGGTCAACCTGCTCCAGCGAGATGCTGACAATCACGTTATTGCCGCCGCCCTGCTCTATCGTGGTGAGGGTACACAAGCGCATGTGAAGGTTAAGGGGGTCTATGGGCTCTATGACCAGTCAGTGCACACCGCACTGATCGTGTCACTAAATCGCGCTTCTGGTGTACTACAGGTCAAGGATCTCCATGTCATACCACTCGATGAGTCAGCACTATTCAATATTCTTTACCATATCCAGCTAAGCCTGTGGGCACTCTACGCAATCACACTCGCCGTCTGGTTGGTAAGTAATGGCCCACGAATGGCACGGGTTTGTCTCCTACTAGTTGCTATCGCAGGCGAGATACTCCTGCTAGCACCCGACGTTCCAGGTTCTATCTCGCATCAAAGTCGTCTCTGGGTTGATCAGCTACAACAACTCGCTATTGACCAGTTGCGTGGGTCCAGAGACGACGCTTCAGCCAGTGCGACTGCACCTACCGCCATCGACAAGCGGGGTAAGGATGAACCCATAAGCGCGTCTGCCCAAGTCCTACCCAAGCCAGCCGGCCATCTCGCTCAACCCTTCATAGAAAGACAGGCAGAAAGCGCGCATCAAGAGGATTGGCGTGACCAACTCCACCGCCTCCCGAGCGATAAGATTGGCCACATTCTGCTCTTTGCACTCTTGACGTTAAACACACTCTGGGCACGCGGGGAATGGCCTATGCGCCATACAGTCGTCGTACTGTTCATCTATGCCATTGTGGCTGAGCAACTCCAACACTTTACCCTAACGCGCAGTCTTGACTGGGTCGATATCGCCTTCAACGTTATCGGTTCTGCTGTAGTACTCATTCCAGCCTGGATCATTCACATATCACGGTCAGATCAGCGTCCAAGCACATACACTACAAATTAGTCTGGCCTTTCTGCCGTGGCTGACATCAGAATTCATCTCCGGCACGCACTAGATCATGATGAAGTAAGCTCTACCCAGCGAGCCCTGGCCTCTCGTTCCAGCTCACCGGAGAACATTGTCCAAGCCTATAGTGGTGCATTTCAAGATAGTACCGCCTATTCACATCAGCTATTCATCGCCAATAGCAGCCCCCTCTAAGACCTGCCGCTACCATTGCTGCTGCTCTACTTGCTTAGTTGCGGTACCTCAATATGACACCCCCTATCAGTAGCTAGCTTCCCATTTTCAACACCCACATTGGCAATGAGACTCCGGTGGACAAAAGAATGTGTAAAAACCCGCAGATGAGTGTTGCACAAAAATGAACAGTATGGTTAAATACACTCATCGACGGGCCGTTAGCTCAGTTGGTAGAGCAGTTGACTCTTAATCAATTGGTCCAAGGTTCGAGCCCTTGACGGCCCACCAACACGAAAAGCGATTACTATGTAATCGCTTTTTTTTTTGTTACTTCGCAACCCAGTACACGACTAAATTCCCATAGTCAGAACAACAGTCCTGTTGTATTCCTACGCCGGTACGTACTTCATTCGTGCATGGACAAAAAAAAAGCCAAGTAGCTTAGCTACTTGGCTCTCTTAGCAACCTAGCACTGTAGGATCAATGCCAGATAGCCACGGATACTCTTAGATCTGTGCACCGCTCTCACGCATTGCAGCAATGACAGCCTGCTGAGTTGCGGAGTCGAGGGCTTGGAACTCAGAACTGGCAACAATCTGGGCAGCAGCTGAATTCTTGGCAGAAGTATTCGTGATCTGAGCAATCACACTCTTGGCACCAGACACTTTGAGTGAGGCGTCAGCGACAATCCAGACAGCCACAGCAGTGTGTGCAGCAGCAGTAGGATCAACTGCATTGACACGGTTCACAGCGGTGGTCATGGCAACGAACTGATTCGATACGTCACTGTTATAAACAACAGCAGCGGCCACCTCATCGGCACCGAGGCCAGCAGGGCGGTTCATCACGGTCAAACCAGTTGCCCGAGAGTAGGTCTCCCCTGAAGAAAGATATGAGGTCATTGAAGTCGATGCATAGTCGAGGGCAGCCTGGCTGATGCTCAGGATCACAACGCCATCGCCCTCAGTCCCCAAGTCGGAATCAGGGACAACATAGACATCGACACCCGTGGAAGTGACGAAAGTGGAGCCGGTACCAGTCTTCTGACCGGCAAACGCAGACCCAGAGACCGCGAGGAAGACGCTAACGACACCGACGCGAACCAGGTTTGACTTGAAGGGATTGGTAACTCTCATGGCAGTAGTTCCTTATTGACAGAATGGGTAGGTATGTACGAGTGCCTCAATCGAGCAGACCAAGTGGACTGCTCTGTTACGCACCAAGATCGTCATGATCTTTTGATTGTACGTTTTGCGGTTAGCTATAAGTGCGGTCTCGATCATGCTTTTGACTAGATTTCGGCCTTGCTCATCCAGACTCGGCCACATAATGGCACCTAATTCGATCATCGGGGTCAGAACTTCAGTTTCGTGAGGCCCCAAGTGATAGGCACGAGCCATCGCAGCAATAATAGCACTAGTCTCTGAATTTGTCTGATACCCCAGAGACGCATCAAGTGCCCACATATGGCTGTTTGAAGGGTTCTGCGCCAGGGCCAATTGTACATTTTTGTGAGCACGTACATTGAGCACTTCAGCCTGCTGCTGCAGAGAAGCTCTGAGGGTGGCATCCGCTTCAGGCACAAGCCTCCGCCTCAGATATGCGCTTGCTAGCGTAGCTTCAGCCTTTGCTATTGAAAAAAAGAGACCAGGATCGCTACTCGTGAGCTCGGTGACACTAGATAAGTTGGCAAGCACTGTGTCGATCTGATCTGTGTCGGGTCGATCCGTTCCCCACTTCACCATGGCCCGATATGAGGGCTCTGCGGCCAAATCCACTCGTGCGAACCTGATGGTCCAGTTAGCCAACAGCAGCAGTATTACGAAAGCAGACACTGCTAGCGAACGCGAGATGTGCCTGCCTAAGGTGTTAGTAGCTTGGTACATTAGGCACGCGATAGAAATAATAAATCATCGAAACGATCAACGATGCGACGCAGCCACTGCGGCGCCGGACCGGTCCTGGCGTGTTTGATTCTAGACACTTGCGCTGCCGACAACACTATTATTCAACGATGATCACCTCAGGCGGTGTGCTGAATGTCACTCGTTTCTCCATCTCTGGTGTAATGTAAATTCGGCCATCATTGTCGACCAGCATCACATATTTCAATTGCAATTCGTCGACCACATGCCTCCACTCCTTTACTCCAGCCACCACTAAAGCTGTTGCCGCAGCATCCGCTAAAGTACCAGACTCATGCAGGACTGTTGCTGAAGCGACCTCATTCACTGGCATCCCTGTACGTGGGTCAAGGATGTGTGGATATCGCACCTGATCGATCTCTCTAAACCGCTCGTAATTGCCCGAGGTGAATACACTCTCATCACCCTCTACCTCGACAGAGGCAATCACTCCAGGCCCCTGAGGGTGTCTGACGCCGACACGCCATGGACGGTCACCTGCATGACCAATGGCCCGCAGGTCGCCCCCTGCATTCACCATCGCATCTGTGATACCTGCTGCACGGAGTTGCTCGAT